>JBDLIX010000017.1:0-49555 GCA_039714655.1 Bacteroidota bacterium | reverse complement strand
CAGAATAAGCTTTAGTCTTTACGTTTAAAAACTTAGTGGTATGAGACGGGTTGTAGTGACAGGCCTGGGGGCATTTACACCCCTGGGAAAAAATTTGAAGGATTTCTGGGATGCCCTTGTGAAAGGCGAAAGCGGGGCCGATTATATTACCCGTTTTGATACTGAAAAATTCAAAACCAAGTTTGCCTGTGAGATAAAGAACTATGATCCGTATGAATACATCGATCGAAAGGTGGCAAGGAGACTTGACCCTTACGCCCAGTATGCTCTTATAACAGCTGAAGAGGCTTATCAGGATGCCGGACTGGCTGAATTGGATCATGATAAAGACCGCGCAGGTGTTATATGGGCATCTGGTATCGGGGGGATCGATACGATCACAAAGGAGATTGCGGGCTACCTGGAAGCCGATAGGACACCCAGGTTTAGCCCTTTCTTTATTCCGAAGATGATATCAGATATCGCTGCAGGACATCTCTCCATGAAATATGGTTTCAGAGGTCCCAATTATGCAACTGTATCTGCCTGTGCTTCATCTACCAACGCCATCATTGATGCGTATAACCTGATTCGTCTGGATATGGCAGATCTGTTTATTACCGGGGGTTCTGAAGCAGCCGTTACAGAAGCAGGGATCGGTGGATTCAATTCAATGCAAGCGATTTCAACCAACAATGATAATTTTAAAACCGCATCCCGTCCCTTCGATGTTAGCCGTGATGGCTTTGTCATGGGTGAAGGAGGCGGTGGATTGATCCTTGAAGAGTTGGAGCATGCTAAAAAGCGTGGGGCTAAAATTTATGCTGAATTGATTGGAGGCGGCCTCTCCGCTGATGCGCATCACCTTACGGCTCCTCATCCCGAAGGAGAAGGCGCCAGGCTGGTGATGACCAATGCGTTGAGGGATGCTGAGATTGACCCCTCAGCAGTGGATTACATCAACGTTCATGGAACAGCTACTCCATTGGGCGATCTATCCGAAACAAAAGCCATCAAAAAGGTATTTGGGGACCATGCATACAAACTGAATATCAGTTCCACCAAATCGATGACAGGTCATCTTCTCGGTGCAGCCGGAGCTATTGAGTCCATTGCGGTAATCATGTCTATTGTAGATAATATAGTTCCTCCAACCATCAATCTGGAAACACTGGATCCTGAAATCGATCCTAAACTAAATCTGACTCCAAACAAGGCTCAGAAACGTGAAGTGAATGTGGGCCTAAGTAATACTTTTGGATTCGGAGGACATAACACATCTACCGTATTCAGGAAATTTAACGATTGACCTATTGAAGAACCGACGGTTCTATGTTGATCTGGTACGCATGCTGGGATTTCTTCCCCGCCGGCTCTCCTTTTACAGGTTAGCATTCATTCCTAAATCAGCTCTTCACAGCCAAAATCCTGGCCCCTTTCCTAATAATGAACGTCTTGAATATCTGGGAGATGCAGTGCTGGATGCCATTGTTGCTGACTACCTCTTTCACAGATTCCCGGAAGGGGACGAAGGATTTATGACCAAGTTGCGTGCACGCATCGTAAAGCGTAAAAACCTGGATATCCTGGCCACGAAGATGAAAATTCCAGAGATGATCACTGTAGATATTACTCCCGGGAATAAATCAAAACACCTCCATGGGAATGCTCTGGAGGCCCTCATTGGAGCCATATACATGGACCGGGGATATCAAACTGCCAGAAAGTTTTTCTTAAGGAAAATCATGAAGCAGTATATCGACCTGAATCAGCTTGTTAAAAAGGATCCCGACTACAAAAGCAGAGTCATTGAATGGGCCCAGAAAAATCGCATTGAAGTGGTTTTCAAGAGCAAAGAAGAAGAGTTGTCGAACAGTAAATACCCTTCGTTTATCTCCACCATCCAGCTGAAGGGTGAGGAGAAAGGTACCGGCAGGGCAAGTTCTAAAAAGGAAGCAGAACAAAAGGCCGCCAGGGAAGCTCTTTCAACCCTTGATACGGTATAACCCATTCTGTTTTTTACTACTTTTACAGATAGAACCAACCAATTCCCCAAACCTTGGCAGTTAAGAGACATAAGCTGGAGATGGCCATGGAGGAGGACTTCTGCCTACTTGGTGTAGTTGTAGATGAGCCTGATTATAAGTTGTGCTGGAGGATTAATCAGAAGCTTGATCTTGCGTTTGAAAAACTTGATGATCTGAAGCTCTTCCACCGGAAATTTCAGGAGGAGCAACTCTTCTCTAATTTCGCTTATGAGGATGAAGATGCCTTGGTTACCTACCGCATCATCAAAAACAGATCTGAACAAGGATACTTTTTAGATGAACTGAAGAACCTGGACTTCCTGGTTCATATTCAGGGAGAGATCATCACTGAAAAAATCACTGCATTCATGCAAACTTTAGGGTCGCTCGCACCTGTTAGAATGTGTGTTCCTGTGGACCTGCAGAAGATTCGGAACAAGGAGAGGTTGCTGCTCTGGTAACTCTATTAAAACAGCCACCTGTAAATGGGAAACAGGATTGAATAGACCGGCAGCTCCATATTATTTTGATAACCATCACTGTAAAGTGATTGAAGGACCGTACCCTGTCTTACAAGCGGCCTGAAAAGCCAGCGATAGAAGGGGAAAAATCCCATGACCAGGTCAAATACCATATCCAGGAAAAAAAGGAGTCCGGCCACCACAATGTAAACAAGTCCCGTAGTCTGGATATTAAATCCAGGTCCAATCAGACTTATTTTGTAAAGTGCCAGGAGCCAGATCAAAGACTTGATAAGGAGTCCGGGTGTAAGCAGATAGCTGATCCTGGAGCGTACCCTGACAAGGGCCAATAGCAAGGTAGCAAGAGTACCACCGGTCACCATTCCGGCCACAAACCTCCAAAGAATGCTCTCCACCGGGAAGAACAACAGACAGGCTGTGATGGAAATGATCTTTACCAGTGAAGATAACTTATGAAAATAGTGAGCCCTGGCACTGCGCGGGATCACCACCCTTTTGATTTTGTTCTTGTATTTGGCTGCATGATTCAATGCTCCAAGGGAGCTGATCCTGATATCCCTTGTTTTCAATAACTCTATCCTGTAGGATTTTCCATCGGCCATCCTATTGCGACAGTAACAGCAGCGGTCGCCAGTAGTCTGAACAGGTTTCATTTTCATAAAGTCCACCACATCTTTCCATGTAGTATTGAATTTCCCCAATCGGAACCAGCTGCTTTTGTGCTGGTACATATAGAGCATAAGAAATCCTCCCACCACCAGGAAAAACAGTGTTCCGGCCAGGCTTGTGGGATCCAGGAAAATGGCAAGGAGAATGGGAAAAACAATGGCTGCAGTGGCAAACAAGAGGGTAAACCCATGGAGCACGTACTTCATCAACAGAATGGGATCGTGCCATTCGGGCCTCTTGAAATACTCCTCTTCCTTTCTTTTTTTGGCCCTCCTTGCCCTCGCCTGTTGCTGCATCCGCTCACGCTCTCTTCGAAGCACTTCACTGGCTTCCCGGCCTTCAAATGCAGAACTATCTTTTTTAACTTGCTCCGGAAGGTCCAGAAGAGAATTGTAAGCGGTTGTAATTTTCTGGAATTTCTGTTTTGCCTCAGGTGCCGAATTGCGGTCGGGATGATATTTCAGCGCCAACTTCCGGTAGGCAGACTTGATCTGCCTTTTGGTAGCTCCGGGAGACAATCCCAGGACCTTATAATACTCTTTTAGCAACAAGCGGGTGCTTTTCCTGCAAGTTATCGAATCCCACTAAATCGACAAAAAAAAGCTGTTCGCCGGGAGGACGAACAGCTTTTCACCAACTAACCTTAAAACTAAACTAACCGCTACTGCTTCTTTGATTTTTTCTTTACTACAATCACCTTTACATTCTCCCCTTCAGAATCTTCAAGGATCTCTTTTAACTCACCTTCTACATCATCACCTGAAATCACATATACATCCTCCTCTACATCTTTCAACTCCTTGCTATCCACATGCCATGTTCCATCTTCATCTCCAGAAACCATCACCTCTACACGCTTCATTTTCACGTTCTCTTCACCTTCACTCTCTTCATCAATAAATATATCCATTGTCTCACCATCACCCTTCTTTATCACAACCACCTTTTCTCCATGAGGATGATCACCTGACACCATCTTCTTCTTAATTATTTTCACATGGTCTCCCTCAACTTCTTCCTCTGTGATCCATATTAGGGAATCACCATGAAACTCCTTGATCTCCTTTGTCTTCCCATCTTCTGAAATAAAAACCACATGTTTCGCTTCAGCTGCATCTTCAAACTGATAGGTGGTATCCTTTACCACTTTGCCGTCCTCTTTCACCTTTATGGTGATTTCGGTTTTCTCCTGAGCAAACAGACTGGTTGAAAATATGAATGCTGCTACTAGAGAATAGATTGAAAATGGTATCTGTTTTTTCATGTTTTTTGCTTCGGCTTGTCAGGAACAAATCTATTCCAGAATATCGTTACATAGGTTTAAAGGATGTTAAAGATTGTTAAAACGCTCTGTGTGAATCAATGAGGAGAACTATATTTGAGCCATGAGTCGCACTGTACTTTGGATAATGACCATTTTTCTGAGCCTGGCCATGATAGCGCTGGTGGCTGTTCAGTCTTACTGGATCAAGCACTCCATTCAATCTGAAGAGAATCAGCTCAGTTTGGTCGTCAACCAGGTACTCACGGAGATCTACAACGAACTGATCCAGAATGAAACGGTAATTAATATCCTGGAGGAGATCCGCCCGCCTGTCATTCAACATCAGAGTAGCGCAGTATGGAATTTTCAAATCGATTCACGCAGCAATATAAGCGAAGACATCATCTTTTATACTCCTCCAGATCATTCACTGAAGAACCAAAAAGTTAAAATGATTGATGATTCGGTGCTGGTGATCCTTGGAGAGGATGAAATGATGCAAGATACCATCCTCATCTCTGCCATGAATCCTGAACAGATCCGAATGAAGCTGAGTAAAAGTTGGGAGGAGCAGGAGATATTCGTGGATAAAATTGTGAAGAAGATGCTGGTGGAAGAGGAGGATATTGAAAACCGGATTTCGGGAACGCAGGTGGAAGCACTCCTGAAAAAAAAATTCACTGAGCGGGGAGTCGATTTAGATTTTGAATATGCCGTTTACGAAGAGGGAAGAAAGCCCATCTTCCAATCAGAAAACTTCAATGAATATGAAGATAGTAAATACTTCAGGGCCTCACTGTTTCCGGGAGGGATCTTCAGTAAGGCCACTTTGATCAGTGTCTACTTCCCCAATGAGAAGAGACACATTTTAAAGTCCATGGGAATCATGGGCGGCTCAACCCTTTTGATCACCCTCTTTATCGTAACAATGTTCTCCCTGGCTCTTTTCGTTATCTTTAAACAAAAGCGAGTCTCGGAGATGAAGAACGATTTCGTGAACAACATGACCCATGAATTGAAGACCCCCATCTCCACCATCAGTCTGGCTTCTCAGATGCTCAATGACCGCTCTATCCCGGATGAGCAGAAAAACCTGACTCAGATCTCCCGGATCATCCAGGCCGAAAGTAAGCAACTGGGGTTCCAGGTAGAAAGGGTACTGCAGATGGCCATCTTCGACCATGGTGAATTAAAACTGAAATTAGAAGAGGTGGATCTGCACGACATCATTGAGACTGTGGCTCAGAATTTTCTACTTCAGCTGGATAAGCGGGAAGGTCGACTGGAGTTTCTTCCGGAGGCAGAGGATGCCGTTATTGAAGGAGACAACATGCATATTACAAACGTGGTCTCCAACCTCATCGAAAATGCCATGAAATATACCAGCCGTACGCCGGAAATACGTCTCACTACCCGGACAGAGAATGGCTCTGTGGTGGTCTCTGTTGCCGATAATGGCATCGGTATCAGCAAGGAGGAGCAAAAACGCATATTCGACAAATTTTACAGGGTTCCAACCGGTAACGTCCACAATGTGAAAGGATTCGGTCTTGGCCTTAGCTATGTAAAGCTTATTGTTGAACAGCATCATGGCTCCATCACACTAAAAAGTGAACCCAACAAAGGTTCCCAATTCGATATTCACCTACCTTTGATGGTAGAATAACAGTTCTCTGGAAAATGAACGAAATCAAGAATAGGATATTACTGGCCGAGGATGATGAAAACCTGGGATCACTACTTCAGGAATACCTTCAGGCAAAAAACTATGAGGCCGATTGGGTCACCAATGGTGAAAAGGCCTTCAGACACTTTGAACAGTTCCATTACGATCTCTGTCTTCTGGATGTAATGATGCCGGTCAAAGATGGGTTCACCCTGGCATCGGAGATCCGCATCCTTAACAGCGATATCCCGATTATCTTTCTTACTGCCAAATCCATGAAGGAAGATGTACTGGAGGGTTTCGCCCTTGGTGCTGATGACTATATCACCAAACCCTTTAGCATGGAAGAGCTACTCTTCAGAATTGAAGCGATCCTCAGAAGAACAAAGGGTACACGGGGCGGAGATAAAAACCATTGGGAGATAAGCACTTTCACGTTTGATACCAAAAAGCAGTTGCTCACAGGTACAGGTACCCAACAGAAACTGACGACCAAGGAGTCTGAACTGCTAAAGCTTCTTTGCAACAATATGAACCAGGTGCTTGAAAGGAACTTTGCACTTAAGGCGATCTGGATTGATGACAACTATTTCAACGCCAGAAGCATGGATGTATACATTACAAAGTTGCGCAAATACCTGAAGGCAGACTCCAATGTACAGATCATCAATGTACACGGGAAAGGGTATAAACTGGTGGTGGATGAAACTTAGTGTAGTTTAATCAAGCTTGAGAACTGCCAGGAATGCCGACTGGGGTACTTCAATGTTACCCACCTGTCGCATCCTTTTCTTTCCTTTTTTCTGCTTTTCCAGCAATTTCCGTTTCCGGGTGATGTCGCCCCCATAACATTTGGCAGTAACATCCTTTCGAACCGCCTTCACAGTTTCACGGGCAATTACCTTGGCACCAATGGCAGCCTGAATGGCCACCTCGTATTGCTGTCGTGGAATTAGTTCTTTTAACTTCACACAGATCCTGCGTCCAAAATCATATGCATTGGAGCGATGAATCAACGTTGATAACGCATCCACCATCTCCCCGTTCAGCAGAATATCCAGTTTCACCAAATCGGCCTTCTGGTAACCATGCGGATGATAATCGAAAGAAGCATACCCTTTGGAAATACTCTTCAGCTTGTCATAGAAATCGAAAACGATCTCGGCCAGTGGCATTTCAAAGGTTAGCTCCACCCGGCTGCTGGTCAGGTACACCTGGTTCTTCAATGTACCTCGCTTATCCAGGCATAAATTCATAATTGAGCCCACATATTCGGACTTGGAGATCACCTGAGCATCTATATAAGGTTCCTCAATATGGTCTATGGCGGTAACTGCCGGTAAACCGGATGGATTATGTACCTCAATCACCTCACCTTTGGTAGAGAGCACTCTGAATGATACATTGGGTACGGTTGTGATCACATCCATGTTGAATTCCCGGTCCAGTCGCTCCTGTATGATCTCCATATGGAGCAATCCTAAAAATCCACAACGAAATCCGAATCCCAGTGCCGCGGAAGACTCGGGTATAAAAGTGAGTGATGCATCGTTTAGCTGAAGCTTTTCAATGGAAGCCCTCAGATCCTCATAATCATCGGCATCCACAGGGTAGATTCCGGCAAAAACCATGGGTTTAACATCCTCGAATCCTTCGATGGCCTTATCACAGGGGCGATCCACATGGGTAATGGTATCCCCTACTTTCACCTCCCTGGAAGTTTTAATACCGGAGATAATGTATCCCACATCACCAGCAGATAACTCCTCCTTCGGTTCTGTTCCCAGCTTAAGCACCCCGATCTCATCTGCATCGTACTCTTTTCCGGAAGCAACAAATTTCACCATTTCTCTCCTTCTAATGGTGCCGTTAATAATCCTGAAGTAGGCAAATATACCCCTGTAAGAGTTATATACTGAATCGAATATAAGTGCCTGAAGCGGAGCTTTCGGATCACCCTCAGGAGCCGGTATACGTTTGATGATCGCCTCCAGGATCTCTTCTGCGCCCAGACCGGTCTTGCCGCTGGCCTCTATGATCTCCTCAGGTTCACAACCGATCAGATCGACGATCTGGTCCTTCACCTCCTCGGGCATGGCACTTTCCATGTCCATCTTATTCAGTACCGGGATGATTTCCAGGTCCTGCTCAATGGCCTTATAAAGATTTGAGATGGTTTGTGCCTGGATTCCCTGGGTTGCATCGACAATAAGCAAGGCACCCTCACAGGCTGCAATGGACCTGCTCACCTCGTAGGAAAAGTCCACATGGCCCGGGGTATCGATCAGGTTCAGGGTATAGCTTTTTCCTTCTAATTCATGAATCATCTGGATCGCGTGACTCTTGATGGTAATTCCGCGTTCACGCTCCAACTCCATATCATCAAGCACCTGGTCCTGAAAATCCCGCTCATTGAGGGTGCCGGTTTTCATCAGCAGCCTGTCAGCCAGTGTACTCTTCCCATGATCGATATGGGCAATGATGCAAAAATTACGTAACTGGTCCATAGGGAGTTTCTCGATTTTTTCAGAGCACAAATATAGGTATTCTTCAGGGTATTTAAAACGGAGCTGAAATTTGCCGCTACGCAACGAATTATAGGCTCCTTATTTAAATACCCTTTCCAATAGCAAAAGAGGCTGTTCCCGAAAGAACAACCTCTTGAAATATGTAAATATATTTGATGCTACTACATCATGCCCATTCCGGGAGCTCCGCCGCCGCCTGCAGGCATTGGGGGTTCCGGCTCGGGAATATCAACGATGGCACATTCTGTAGTGAGGAACATACCGGCAATGGAGGCGGCATTTTCCAGGGCAATACGGGCCACTTTGGTAGGATCGATCACACCGGCTGCAAGCAGGTTCTCGAACTTCTCAGTGTGGGCGTTGTATCCGTAATCACCTTTTCCGTCACTGATGGCCTTAACAACCACGGATCCTTCCAGACCGGCATTTTCCACGATTTGACGAAGCGGCTCTTCAAGGGCCCTTCTCACGATGGCAATACCTGTGCTCTCATCTTCATTGGCACCTTTGAATTTCTCCAGCTTATCAAGTGCACGCAGGTAGGCAACACCACCTCCGGGAATAATTCCTTCTTCAACAGCAGCACGGGTTGCACTAAGGGCATCATCAAACAGGTCCTTCTTGGCCTTCATCTCCACTTCTGAGGCAGCACCCACGTAGATCACAGCAACACCACCGGCCAATTTGGCCAAACGTTCCTGTAGTTTCTCACGGTCATAATCAGAAGTAGTATTATCGATCTGCTTTTTGATCTGACCAACCCTTGCATCGATCATGGCTTTTTCGCCACCACCGTTTACAACGGTTGTATTTTCTTTATCAATGGAAATTTTTTCAGCCGTTCCCATCATCTCCAGTTCAGCGCCTTCAAGTTTCAGCCCTTTCTCCTCAGAAATTACAGTACCTCCGGTAAGGATGGCAATGTCTTCCAACATCTCTTTGCGCCTGTCACCAAAACCGGGAGCCTTTACAGCAGCGATTTTCAATGAGCCGCGAAGTTTGTTGACCACCAGTGTAGCCAGTGCCTCAGCATCCACATCTTCAGCAATGATCATCAGCGGACGGCCATTTTGTGCAGTAGCTTCAAGAATGGGAAGCAGATCCTTCATGGTGGAGATCTTCTTGTCATGGATCAGAATGTAAGGATTCTCCAGTACAGCTTCCATCTTCTCGGTATCTGTCACAAAATAGGGCGAGATGTATCCACGATCGAATTGCATTCCTTCAACAACATCAACATAGGTGTCGGAGGATTTTGACTCTTCGATGGTGATCACACCCTCTTGCTTCACTTTGGACATGGCCTCTGCAATCAAAGCTCCAATGGAAGCTTCGTTATTGGCAGATATGGAAGCCACCTGTTCAATCTTCTGGTTATCATCTCCCACGTCCTGTGACTGGCTCTGAAGGCTTTTCACTACTTCACCAACAGCCTTGTCAATACCCCTTTTCAGATCCATTGGATTGGCTCCGGCGGTTACGTTTTTCAGTCCGACCTGTACAATGGACTGTGCCAGTACAGTGGCAGTAGTGGTACCATCACCTGCATCATCATTGGTCTTGGAAGCAACTTCTTTTACCATCTGCGCACCTACATTCTCAATAGGATCTTCCAGATCTACTTCTTTTGCAACTGTTACACCATCCTTGGTTACCTGGGGTGCACCGAATTTCTTTTCAATGATTACATTGCGACCCTTTGGTCCCAGTGTTACCTTGACAGCGTTAGCCAGCTGATCAATACCGCTTTTCAGCTGATCGCGGGCTTCCATGTCAAATTTGATCTCTTTTGCCATTTTTTATGCTTTTTATTGGTTACTTACTTTGAATAAATAAAACATCACTCTGTGAAATAAGAAGATAATCTTCTTCGTCAATTGTTAATTCCTGACCGGCAAATTTTCCATAAAGAACCTGATCTCCCACTTTGATTTCCATGGGTTCGTCTTTTTTATCGGCTCCGACCATTATCACTATACCATGCTGTGGTTTCTCCTTCGCTGTATCGGGAATGATGATTCCGCTGGCGGTTGTTGCATCAGCCTCTGAAGGCTGCACAAGGATTTTACCTGCAAGGACTTTACCTTTAAGTTCTGCCATTTTTTAAACATTTATTGGTTCGACATTATCAAAATCGCTTTCTCTTTATCATAATTTGTGCCAAAGGGGTGAAACAAAAAAAAAGTGTCAGTACTATGACATACTGACACTTTTCATTCTGGAAATATTTTTTCGATTGCTTACTCCTCGCCACCTTCAACAGGCTCCGTACCAAATGATTCAGGTAAATCAATGGTCTGTGATGGTTGATCCATCATGGTCTCATCGAACTGACCCTGCAGACGCGAATTGTCAGCTTCACCCGCTTTGGGTACTGTAATTCCGGCCAAAAGGCTAAATACAATCAGTGCTGCACCCAGTGTCCAGGTAGCTTTTTCAAGAAAATCGGCGGTTTTGCGAACTCCCATGTACTGGTTGGATGATGAAAAGTTAGAAGCCAGTCCCCCACCTTTTGAATTCTGTACAAGCACAATTAAAATGGTAAAGATGCAAGTAACAACAATCAGTACCGTAAATACAACAAACATTTTATTACCTCTTTATGAATGGTTTATATTCTTAATTTTCTCAATTTGAGCTGCAAAGTAAGCACTTTTTTCCGGATATTTCAAACTTAATTTCTCGTAGGCATAAATGGCTTTTGCATACAATCCCTGCTTTACATAGATCTTTGCCAGGGTGTCGGTAATGAAACCATCGTGTTCCCGAATGGAGGCCAAAGAAACATCACCTTTAAGAGTGGTTTTCTTATCGGCCCGAATGGGACCCGGCTCATCTTTAATAAAATTATGTATCAGATTGTTATCATGCGACACTTCAGGCTTCCGTTCCACCACATCAATAACCGGGGTCTCCATCCGTGCAGGAACCTGTTCTGCCATTTCGGTCTCCCCTTTTGCCACTGCCTCAATAAGTGTTTCTGAAGACATGGTTTCTTCCTGCGTTGTCTCATCAGATGTCTCATCTTCGAATTCCGGATCCAGGGTGAAAGAATCCTCTTCAACCTCCTCATCCAGCTCCAGCAGATCTTCGGAAGATTCAGGGACAGCATAGGGTGCATGTTGTTCAATGATCACATCTGCCTGTTCATTAGGTTCCTCAGAGAATTGGATCCCCCCTTGCTCTTCAGGTATCTCCTTCTCTTCCGGTTCCGCAAATTGAGGTTGAATCACCTCGGTCACCAGCTGGTATAACTTCCTCCGGTCACTTGAATAAATAGCAGCCACTTTCAGGTCAGCTTCCTTTTCATGACCCAGGGCCTCCCTGATCCGCACTTTCAACATATGAGCCAGGCTGAACATGGGGTAATTCCTGCACAGGTCATTCACATCTTCCAGGTTGGCCGGTGAGTAGTGGTCGGTATTGAGCAGGCGGATGATATCTGAAGGATCCATAATAAAAAATATTACCAGGAGACAAATGCCCTGTTGAAGATATCCTCAATCAGGTTCTCAAGAATCAGTTTAATCAGCTCTTCCTCCAAACTACCAGACAGGTCCTGTGACGCATCATAATCCTCGTACCTTGAAAAACTGGTATCATAATCGAGTTCGGGTTCCACATTATTGGTATACTTTACCCTTACTGTGATGGTGAGTCTGTTGCGGGCAGCTGTTTCCTGGCCCGTAATGGCGGTAGGTCTGGTATTATAACCTGTGATCTCTCCGGAGAAACTCACATCCCCGCCATCAGTAGAAAGATTCAGACTTGTATTTCCCTGGATCTTATCCATCAGGGATTCTGTAAAAAGCTGGCTCAATTGAGCCTGCACAATAGGAGCCCGGTTGGGAAAGTATTGAACTGAGTAGGTCTGGACTTCAGGGGAGATATTTACGCCACTGAATGAATAGGTCACTTTACACTGATATGTGGTGACAGAAAGGGTGACAAGGGTGACAAGGGTGACAAGGGGCTTTGCCCGGTGACGGGAGATAGGGGTGACAGGGCGGGTGATATGCGCTAACGCACCAAACAACTGCCTGATATATTTATAAAACCCCTTCATTCCTACTGCTCAATGTTATATTCTTTAATTTTCCTGTACAGCGTCCTTTCAGAGATCCCCAGGTCCTGTGCGGCGTATTTTCTCTTTCCACTGTGTTTTTCCAGCGCTTTGATAATCAGCTCAATCTCCTTATCCTCAAGGGAAAGTGACTCTTCAACGATCTCTTCTGTATCGGTGATATGTTCCTCATCCCTGCTACTTTTGGCATTCATCTGATGTGTGATCAGGTTCTCGGCCTCTGAAGGGAGGTCATCAGCCGTGGAATAGAGCTTCTTAATGATCCCCTCATTTTCCTGTTCTATATCGGTACTTACCGCTCCTGTTTCTAAGATCTGGGCCACCAGTTTTTTCAGATCATTCATATCACCCTTCATATCGAACAGCACCTTATAAAGAATCTCTCTTTCAGAATTGAAGGTCTCCTCACTAACTGTTTCTCTGTTGATCAGGGCAGGCAAACGGGATTTATGATAGTCAGGCAAATAATGAATCAGAGATGAAGCAGACACCTCCCTTTCCTGCTCGATAATAGAAAGCTGTTCGGTTACATTTTTTAGTTGCCGTACATTGCCTGGCCACTCATAGTTGAGCAATACCTGACGCGCTTCCTCCTCAAGTTTGATGGATGGCATGCGGTACCGCTCGGAAAAATCTGCAGCAAACTTTCTGAATAACAACAAAATATCATTTCCTCTTTCCTTCAATGATGGGATGTGAATGGGAACTGTATTAAGCCGGTAGAACAAGTCTTCCCGGAATTTTCCTTTTTTAATAGCCGATGCAATATCCAGGTTGGTCGCTGCCACCACCCTTACATCTGTTTTCAAAACTTTGGAGGAGCCTACCCTGATGAACTCGCCGGTTTCAAGGACCCTCAATAACCTTACCTGGGTGGATAGAGGCAATTCAGCCACTTCATCCAGGAAAATAGTACCACCACTGACTACTTCGAAATAACCTTTCCTTGTATCAATGGCCCCGGTAAAAGCGCCTTTTTCATGTCCAAACAATTCGGAGTCGATGGTACCATCGGGGATAGCCCCGCAGTTCACAGCAATATAAGGACCATGCTTCCTGATACCCAGGGTGTGAATAATCTGAGGAAAAGCTTCCTTACCGGTGCCACTTTCACCTGTGATCAATACACTTAAATCGGTGGGTGCCACCTGTCGTGCAATATCAATGGATCTTTCCAGTCCGGGGAAAGTTCCAATAATACCAAACCGTTGCTTTATCTGTTGAATTTCCATGGTACTCTCTGACAAAATAACCTGAAAGTATGACAAAATTACAATTTTAGACGGATTCAAAAAGATTTATCCCCATAGTTTCCTATTTTTGAAATAAAAAAGTGTCACAATTCCTGGGTATTATTCCTGCAAGGTATGCTTCAAGCCGGTTTCCCGGTAAACCCCTGGCACAGCTGGGTAACAAACCTATGATCCAATGGGTGTATGAAAGTGCATCCCAATTGTTTGATCACCTTGTGGTGGCCACCGATGACCATCGGATTTTCCAGGCAGTGGAAGAATTCGGGGGAAAGGCAATTATGACATCCCCAAATCATCGCAGCGGGACCGACAGGTGTGCAGAAGCATATCATCTTTACCGGGACCAAACTGGTAAAGAATTTAGTCACATTGTCAATATCCAGGGTGATGAACCCCTGATTAAAAAGGAACAATTAAAAATCCTAATGGATTGTTTCCAGATCCCCGGTACCAGGATTGCCACACTGATACAACCGCTTCAGAACCGGGATGAATTTGGGAATCCGAATGTGGTTAAGGTGGTGGTGGATAAAACAAACCGCGCCCTCTATTTTTCCAGGGCTCCTATCCCTTTCAGGAGGGATCTTGCACCGGATAACCAGATCGATAAACAGACCTATTACACCCACGTGGGATTGTATGCATTTCGATCTGAAGTACTCGATCAAGTAGTAAAATTGCCTCCTTCTGACCTGGAGTTGACCGAATCTTTGGAACAGTTACGCTGGATGGAAAATGGGTTCCCGATTCAGACCAGCATCACCCACCTTCCTTCGATCGGGGTGGACACTCCTGAAGACCTTGAGAGAATAAGTTTGCAGATTTAATTTCCTATTCATGATGTAGTATACTGGCCGGATTGGCCCTGGCTGACCGATAGGCCAGGTAAGATACAGTGACCAAAGAAACTACCATGGCTGTCAATGCAGCAACTATATAGATCCATGGTTTAAATCCAATATTATAGGGAAAATCATGCAACCAATTCTGCATGAAGAGATATGCCACGATCCAGGCCAGTAGTACTGAAACACCCATAAGACGTAAAATTTCACGGGCCACTATCACAACCACCTCACCAATGCTTGCACCCATTGCCTTCCTGATCCCAATTTCCCTGGTTTTGCGATGGGTATTATGCAAGGTCAGACCAAATAGTCCCAGGCATGCAATCAGGGTAGCAAGAATGGCGAACATCAGGGATAAATGCCCGGTTCGTCGCTCCTCCTTGTAATAGTTATCCAGCTCCTCATCCAGGAAGAAAAACTGGAAAGGTGCTTCATTGGTCATTTTCATCCAGGTTTTCCGGATCCTGTTCAGTGTGGAGGAAACACCCTTCCCTGCAACACCAAGTCTGATGGTGATATAACCGGGGAAATCATTCTCTTCAGATTTGTATCTGATCATATAAGGACCCACGGGGTCGCGTAGTGAACTATGATGAAAATCCTTTACAACACCAATGATTCTCAGCTGATTGGTATCTCCTTTCACCGTGGGCTCCAGTATGATTGCCTTGTATGGATCTTCGATTCCGTACTCCTCAACAGCAGCCTGGTTGATTAGTATGGCCGAACTGTCTGAAGAAAACTGATAATCAAAAAAACGGCTTTTGCTGTCATAAAAGTTAAAGTTGTAAGTCTTCATGAATGAATGATCCACATAATTGGTACCGAAAAGATAATTCTTCGAAGCCTCTCTTCCCTTGATCATATAGGTCTCAGTAGTGTTGTTAAAACCAAGGAAGGTAGTAGAGTTTGAAGCAGACGCAACTCCGGGAATTTTCTCTATCTCCCTGCAGAAGGTCTGTATACTATGATTCAGAGGATAGATCCGTTTCATGACCACCAGCTGCTCCTTGTCATACCCCATATCTTTGTTAAGCATATACCGCAATTGATTGGATACAATAAGGGTTCCAACGATAATGGCCACGGATATGGTAAATTGAATAATGACCATGATATTCCTGAAATAACTGGCCCTCCTTCTGCCCTGAAAATCGCCTTTGATCCCCTCAACAGGCTTAAATCTAGCAAGGAATATGGCAGGATAAGCTCCACTAAAAAGCCCTACCAACAGTGCAAGCAGGACAACCAGTGGCATCAGGGTGTGGTGCTGCGATGTCTCCATCTTAAGATCCAGGTCCATGGTCCGGTTAAACCAAGGCAGGGAGAGTTCCACCAGGATCAATGCGAAAACAAGGGCAATCAGACTAAGAATTACCGATTCGGTAAGAAATTGATAAACCAACAACTTTCGGTCAGACCCGGCCACCTTTCTTAATCCTATCTCACGTGCTCTGGTGGAGGCCCTGGCAGTGGACAGGTTCATGAAGTTTATGGAAGCAATAATCAGGATGAAGAACGCAACCAGGGCAAATATATGGATATAGAGCCTGTCATTTACCGGTCGGAAACAGATTTCCAGACCAACTTCAATATCTGGTTGCAGGTGAATATGGGTAAGTGGCTGAAGGAATACCCCGTACCGGTTCCCTCCTGCAATCCATTCCTCTGGTTCTAAACCCAGAATTGATTCAAGTTCGGGCCGGATATGTTCCATCATCACAGAAGCCATTTTTTCCTCCACCTTTTCCTTGTCAGCCCCCGGAGACAACAGAACATAACTAAACATTGAGGCCTGGAACCAGGTATCACTCTGGGAAAAGTCAAGTTTTGCCATGGAGGCAATGAAATCGGCGAAGAAATGAGAGTTCTCGGGCAAGGCTTCAATAACTCCGGTGACCACATAGTAGTTACTATCTCTGTTCACGCTCAGCATAAGTCCCAGTGGATCCCTCTCTCCAAAGTACAACCGGGCCTTCTCCTCTGTGATCACAATTGAATTTGAATGGGACAATGCTGTGGTGGGATCACCACGCAAAAAGTTGATGCTGAAAATGTCAAATATGGTTGAGTCGGCAAATAAAAAATGATCTTCAATGTGCTTTTCACCATCGTACCAGATCAATCTCTGGTTGTATACATCAAATCGGACATATTTCTCAATCTCGGGAATCTCATGGGTGAAGGTGGGAGCCATGATCATTGAGGTCCATGCTCCCCTGAAGGCTTGCTCACCCATTACACCGTCGATGTAAAGCCTGTGAATACGGTCACTTTTTTCATGGAACCGGTCATAGCTCAACTCTTTAAGAACAAACATGAGGATCAGGATAGAACTTGCCATACCAATAGCCAGCCCTGATATATTGATCAGGGTAAAAACCTTATTCTTACTTATATTTCTAAGTGCTACAGCAAAGAAATTCCTCCACATGACACATCCATTGATATGTGTAAAAACAGTTTTCGTGCCACAAAGTTTAAGACACTGCTAATAAAATAGTTGATCTTTTGGCATTGTCTTAATGAGAGGGAAAAGTGTTCGAAATCGAACCTTCTCTGCACGAAATGGAACAATCTGATTCTAGATGTGGAAGAGAACCCTGAAAGTATAGAGGGAGTAGTCCTCCGAAAGATCCTCAAAATCATATTCAAGCTTGTTTCCGGCTGTTTTGGCCATCTCGATAAATCCAAGTCCGGCCCCTCCTTTTGCCGTAAACTTCCCATTGGATATTGTTGCTTTATAAAGCTCTTTCAACTCCAATTTGTTGTGATTATTAACAGTGTCAATCCTGGCCCTGAGGGGATTCACATCTTCAATCTTCACAGGATTCTTCGTGACAAGTTCAATGTTTAAAGAGTTTCGACTGATCTCACAGGAGGGGCAGAATCCGGAATTCTTATCACCGTTGCACTGAAACTGATCGTTGTATCTACTGATGTTTTCAAGAGCCTCTATCATGATGGAAATCATCTTCTTATAGGTCTTAAAGGGGAGCTCATGATCCTGAGAGGCCAATTTGAATTCTGACAGCAACCAGTCAATGGTACTGAAATAGAGCGGACCCTGATAGGACAGGATTGACTTACTCAACATGGCGTGTCAGGTTTGATACCGTAATTTAAGAAAAACTAATTAACGATTCATCGTTGTTATCCACATACCCTGAATCCTCCGGAAGCGAAGCTCCATAACTGGCTTCAACGGCCAGTCTATCGCATCGTTCATTCTCCGGAATACTGGCATGTCCCTTCACCCAAATAAAGGTGACGGAATACTTCCTGTACAACTCCAGGAGCTGCTGCCAAAGATCGGCATTCTTCTTTTTCTTAAATCGTTTTACTTCCCACTTAAAAACCCATCCCTGATTCACTGCATCGGAAACATACCGTGAGTCGGTGTAGATCTTTACTTTCAGATCATCTCGCTTAAGGGTTTCCAGTCCCCTGATCACAGCAAGTAACTCCATCCGGTTGTTGGTGGTTAACCGATAACCTTCAGAGAGCTCTTTCCTGTGGTTGCCATACAACATCACAACACCCAATCCACCGGGACCAGGATTTCCCCTCGCAGCTCCGTCAGTATAAATGACTATCTCACCCGGGGACATGGTTGCATCACTTAATGAGGGTCATCTCCTTCACCAGGTGACTGGCTCCGGCATATTTATCAATGATGAACATGACATACCTGATATCCACATTAATACACTTTTGCAGTTCGGTTTCAAACGCTACATCACCACTCATGGCCTCCCAGTTACCATCGAATGCTAATCCGAGTAGCTCACCATTGCCATTAATCACAGGACTTCCAGAATTCCCTCCTGTAATGTCGTTGTTGGAGGTGAAGCAAACGTTCAACTTGCCATCAACACCATAGGGTCCATAATCTTTTTCCTGGTATAACTCCTTGAGCCTGTCGGAAACTTCGAATTCGAAATTGGAAGGATCCTCTTTTTCCATCACACCCGCAAGGGTGGTATAATGTGAGTAAAGAACCGCATCCCTTGCAATATAATCTCCCACTTCACCATAATTCATCCTGATGGTTGAATTGGCATCGGAATAGAATTCTGTATCGGGGTACATTTCAACCAGGCCTTTCAGAAAAAGCCTGCTACCCCTGGAATAGGCATCATCAAATTCTGCCAGCCTTCCCCTTACCTCAAAAAACTTTTGTGAAGCCATCATGGCGGTATAGGCAGGATCTTTCCTCATTACCTTAAGTGACGGATTATCCATGAATGCTAAAAATTTCTCCTGGTCTGTAACAAAGGACTTCTTGAAGTACTTTTCCACATATTTTGCCGCATCGCCCTTGTATTTGATCTTGACATCAAGAATATTGGATGGCAGGTACTCTTCATCCAGCTCCCCGATCAATAATTCGATCATGGCTGTCATCACTTTCTTATCCGTAGGTGGATTATAATCCTTATAGAAATCAGCTGAATTCGCTTTCAGTGCTTCAATGATGCTGTCAATCTCCTCCTGATCGGGTTCCGGATCTGCCAGGACCCTTTCCAACTCCCTGAGGTTGCGTGCAAACATTACAGATTCCATTCCGAAGAAAATGCCTTCCATTAAATATTGTGAAGCGTTTTGCAGTTCTTTCCGTCCTTCCACAGCCTCCCGGATATCCTTCAGGGCATTTCCGTACAATGTTTTTCGGTTTTCATCCTGATCCACCCATTGGGAAAAAGCTGCTTCACGTTTCTGCTTCTTTCCTACCACATTTAACCTTTCAAGGCCCTTACTCTGACCTATGGAATATTTCCAATAATTGGAAGAGCGTGAGTATTTTGAGGCATACTGAATCCTTACTTTTTCACTTGCCATCATATCTTCCTTCTGAAGCTCCTGCTTGATTCCACGAATACGGATCCGGTTGGGATGCTCTATCTCCAACAATTCCTGAACCTCCCATGAGGTCATATAGCGATCGGTTCTCCCAGGGAAACCCATCACCATGGTGAAGTCACCTTTTTCATAACCTTTCAATGAAACAGGAAGGTAGTGCTTGGATTTCAAAGGCACATTGTCGGTGCTATATTCAGCAGGTTTCCCATCAGGACCTGTATAAACCCTGAAGAGTGAAAAATCACCCGTGTGGCGGGGCCACATCCAGTTGTCTGTATCATGGCCAAATTTTCCAACGGACTCCGGTGGGGCTCCCACCAACCGGACATCAAGGTAAGTTTCAGTCACAAATAGAAAAAACCTGTTTCCGTTGAACATGCTCCTTACCCTCGCCTCATAATGGGTACCTTCGGTGGCTTTTGATGAAATTGTACCCGAAAGTGATCTGATCTTTGAGTTACGTTCCCCCATGTTCATCTCCTCGTTCAATTCCGGAGTAATCTGGTCGGTCACCTCTTCCATCCTCACCAGGAAGGTGATGGTTTTACCCTCATTGGGTAGCTCTTCATCCCTGGTCATGGCCCAGAAGCCATTCTTTAAATAATCATGTTCTACCGAACTATGGTATTGGATCTCACCATATCCACAATGGTGGTTCGTCAGAAGGAGTCCGTCGGGGGAAACCAACTCTGCCGTGCAGGATCCACGGTCCAATGCACCCACCGCATCCTTCAGGCTTGCGTGATTAAGGCTGTAGATCTGTTCAGCTGTGAGCTGCAAACCCATCTCGCTCATTTCATCCATGTTTACCTGTCCTATCAGGCTTAATAACCACATTCCCTCATCTGCATGCACCCTAACCTGGAATGCAAGGAGAAGCCCAACTACTAAAAGAAATACCTTTTTCATGCGTCTACTCTATTATATAATTTGATAAAAAACGATTACGAAATAAAATGCAAATATTGTAAAATTGTTTTAATGCCCGTCAGAGTATGTTTAAGAAAACTCTAATCTCATCTGGTCATTCAGTAACCTAAAGGATCTCCGGTGATATGGAGTGGGTCCGAATTTAAGCACCGCCTCTCTGTGTGAAGCCGTGGGATATCCCTTGTTGCTATTCCAACCATATTCGGGGTGAAGGGTATTTAGTTCTTCCATATATTGGTCACGGTAGGTTTTTGCAAGGATAGACGCCGCTGCAATGGAAGCATATTTTGCATCACCTTTCACAATACAAGTATGCGGGATTTCCCTGAAAGAGTGAAAGCGGTTTCCATCAATGATAAGGTGCTCCGGAAAGGGATGCAGTTTCTCCAATGCCATGTGCATGGCTTTAAATGAGGCATTGAGTATGTTGACCTGATCAATTTCCCTCTCATCAACCATTCCTACTCCATAAGCAATAGCCTCTGTTTCAATAATGCCTCGCATTATTTCCCTTGTTTTTGCCGACAATTTTTTACTGTCGTTCAGTATAGGATCATGAAATTTATGTGGCAGGATCACAGCTGCAGCAAAAACAGGTCCGGCAATGCATCCCCTGCCGGCTTCATCACACCCTGCTTCAACAATTCCTGCCGTATGAAATGATTTAAGCATCTCTGTTCAACACATGCTGAATAGAGCCCCACAGCAGTTGGGCGGTATCGTCCCAGCTAAAAAGTTCACGTCGCTTTCTCCCCTTCGCGATCAAATCCTCTCTTAACCCTTCTTCCCGCACAATCCTGATCATACTGTCCCTGATACTCCCCGGGCTCTCAGGCGATGCAAAAATAGCTGCATCACCAGCAATCTCCGGCAAACTGGTAACTTTTGAAGCAATGACAGGAATGTCACATTTCATGGCTTCAACAATTGGGATCCCAAAACCCTCAAAGTAGGGTACAAAGGTCATGGCCCAGGCAGCTCCCAAAACATCATTGAGCTGTTCCGGAGAGAGTCGGCCTGTGAAAACCACATCTTTCTTGTTGCTCATTTTTTCCAGTTGCTCTTCCATGGACTTGGTAAGGAAGAATTTTTCTCCCACCAGGACCAGTTTATAATCTCCTTTGTTCTCGTCCTTGAACAGCTGAAATGCCTTCAATAGATTGGTTATATTCTTCCTGGGATGCAGGCTCCCCACAAAAACAAAGTAGGGTGAACCACCTGTATAATTATTCCTTACTTCCACAGCCATCTCCTTTGAGATAGGTTGAAACCTTTCGTTGGCCCCATTGTATGCCAGGTCAATTTTCTCCTCCGACACATCATAATGATTGATGATGTCCCTTCTGGAAAACTCAGAAACAGTAACAATCCGGGTAGCTTTTCGTGCAAATCGTGGAAAAAAATAACGATAATACTTTCTAACCAACCAGGGAAGGTCGCCCGGTCTGTGTTCGAAATTAATATCGTGGATTACAGCCACAGAAGGAACTTTTGACCCGAGAGGCAGATAACCTTCTGTACTCAAAAAGAGGTCGGGTTTTGATTTTTTCAGGTAACCCTTGATGCGCCATTCGAACCAGTAGTACCATAAAAAAGGGTGTCGGGTTGGAGGTCCCAATACCACAGGGGTTACATTTTCCCCAAAGACCACCTCATTGCTATATTTTCGATCAAACAGAAAGAGGAAGCGGGTTTCGGGATGTGTAGTTGTGATCCTTTTGAGCGTCTCGTAAGTAAACCAACCTATACCGTCCAACTTCCCCGGCATCAAAAGGCGGGTATTTACCGCAATAGTTTTCTGTTTTATTTCCTGGTTCAAAGCGGCCTGTGACTTTTCTGGGGCGAACTTATTACATTTGTATTGAATTAAAAAATATTTTTGACCGTTATCACTTTGATCGTTTCTAATTAGACTGAATTTGAAAAAACGATTTATCACAAACCTGGGCCTGCTGATCTTACTCAACCTGCTGATCAAACCTTTTTGGTTTTTTGGGATTGAAGTAGGTGTTCAGAACCAGGTTGGTGAGGAGATGTACGGTTTCTACTTCTCTCTTTTCAACTTTGCCTTTATTCTAAATATCCTTCTGGATATGGGCATTAACAACTATAACAACCGGTCCATTGCCAGAGACCATAACCTGCTCAAGGAGCACCTTGCAGCCATTATTCCACTGAAATTTCTCCTATCCCTGGTCTACGCAGGGGTGATTTTCATTTCAGGAAAGATCGTAGGATATTCTTCCGAACAATTCTCCATGCTCTGGGTGTTGGTCCTGAACCAATTCCTGGCCTCCTTCATTCTATATTTCAGGACCAACATCAGCGGATTGCAATACTTCCGGACCGATAGCCTACTGTCGGTTATGGACAGGACTCTGATGATTCTTTTCACCGGATTGCTTTTGTGGGGTAATATTACCCGGACACCCTTCCAGATTGAATGGTTTGTATATGCGCAGACTGCATCATACACCCTCACCCTGATCACCAGTGCATTGATCGTCCGTTACAGGTCAGGTTCATTCATCAATCGCCTGAATCTGGGTAATTCCATGAAGATCATTGGCCTGAGTTATCCATTTGCACTTTTGATCCTGCTGATGGCACTTTTCAACCGGGTGGACTCGGTCATGCTTGAAAGACTTCTTGAAAACGGGAAAGAGGAGGCCGGCATCTATGCACAATCGTTCCGTATTTTCGATGCGGCCTCACAATTTTCACTTTTGTTTGCCATGTTGCTTCTCCCAATGTTTTCAAGAATGCTCCGGCTGAAACAGGCAGTGAATGAACTGATCAGGGTAGCCTTGCCACTACTTATGGTAGCCGGTCTTTCCCTGGCCATCTCAAGCAATTATTACAGGCAAGAGATCATCGATCTACTCTATACCTCTCACGCACCCTACAGTGCCAGAATATTTGGGATCCTGATGATCGGGTTTCTATTTGTATCCACCAGTTATATTTACGGCACCTTGTTAACAGCCAATAACAACCTTAGACAATTGAATATACTGGCTGCCTCAATTGTAGTGGTCAATATTACGCTGAACCTGATTCTTATCCCCCGATACCAGGCCTATGGAGCAGCCATTTCAAGTCTTATCTCACAGGGATTATATGCTATTTTGCAATTGGCCCTGGCGGTACGCCTGCTAAAGATACCCCTCAATGGAGATATCATGCTGAGACTCGCAGGTTTCCTTGCCATCAACCTTATCATAGGATACCTGTCACTATTTATCCCAGGCTGGATCCCAGGATTCTTTGTTCTACTGGCTTCATGCCTCGCCAGCTCATTGTTTCTGGGTCTTGTGAAGCCCACCGAGCTATTATCCATACTGAGAGAAGACATTGATGAGTGTTAGAAAATTGTTAATTGTAAATGAACCGCCGAACCCATTTAACTGGTTGATTTAGCTATTTTTGGCAAAACTAATCCAATGAGTACAAGGTGGAGCATAACAACGACGATAAGCTGAGAAGGGCCCACAGGGCCACCATTCTGTTCAACAGCAGAGAGAAGGAGGCCATCAATCTCTACTGTGAGAAATATAAGATCAGGAACAAATCAAAATTCATGAGGGAAGCCATTATGACGGAAATCCTCAAACGGTTTGATGAGGATTACCCCACATTGTTTGAGTTTGAAAAGCCCAATCTTTTTTATACAAGATAAGGCTCTCCTCAAGAGTGCTTTTTTGACTAATTCCAGGGAACAGCCTCTTTGGAAATCCTAAATAATCTCCATGGAGTAGATAATGGCTTCCAGCTGTTTAAGCTTAACCCGCTTTTTCTGATTAGGGTGATAAATATAGCCATCTACTGTAATGATCCTGTTGCGCTTGGCATCGTATACAGAATGGCTGATGAAAGGTCCACCCATGAAACCATTCTCCAACTCCCATAATCCCCGCATTTCAACCACATCCATATCATTGTTCTTCAGGTCATAAACAATGGGATCAAACATACTGGAAACGGTCATGTAGGAGCCTTCCCTGGGTCCCTGGGTATACAATTTGGTAAAGCGGTTCCGCTGTTCAGTGATCTTTGCTAAGGTCAGCTCTTCAGGTCCGGCAGCAGGATAATCAAACACCTGGATCACCTGTGAAAGATCGGGTGCCTCAATGGAGACTGAAGTATACTCTTCCTTACTGAAATCAAGGTTGTAACCCCGAGGAATGGCCAGGCGGACCTGGTGGTGTGCAGAAATCTCTTTTTGAATGGCGAGATCTTTCGAATCTTTGTAGGAATTCATCAATCTCTTGCGGTCATACTGAACAATGAAATTCTGAATACGCTGGTCATTCTCGCTGATTAGCTGTTTTAGTGCTGTACCCGTGGGTGCTTCCAGCTGGACCATGATCTGAGGTTTTGCCCAAATGTTTTCCCTGAAGCGGATTCTGGGTTCCAGTCCTGATTCAATGGTTGTCAATACTATGGAACGGTGATACTGGTAAATTCCATCAAATGATGCAGCAGTAATCTGGATTACATCAAACAGGGGTTCTGACTGAGGAAGACCGTGGAACTCCTCCTTTAAAATATCTTTCAATAGCTCCCCTGCAGAGTTGTCCCAGTTGAAACTGTCCATGATCACAAGTACTTCGCCGGCATGGCCAGTAATATTTGGCATAATCCTTCCACTGGTCCCACCCTGATTATGTGTGGTATCACAAGATAATGTGACCATCAGGAAAAGCGAAAAGACAAAAAAGCCTGTCCACCCCAGTAGACAGGCATCCCATATCTTTGGAAAATTATTCCTTGGCATCTTTGATTTTTTTCGGATCCTGAGTGTCATCAATAATCTCATCATCATCATCCGAATCTTCGGCAGTAGCTTTCTTAAACTCTTTCATTCCTTGTCCCACACCACGCATCAATTCGGGGATTTTACGTCCGCCAAACATTAGCAACACAAGTAAAACGATCACTACAATTTGCCACACTCCTATTGCAAGGGTTATAAAAGCTTCCATTTCTATATATTAAAAAGTTTGTACTACAAAAATAGCTAAATAATTTGTCTATCTATTAAATAATCCAATGATGTCGTTCAAATTGGCGTAAAGCAGAAGACTCAGTAAAAGGACCATACCAACAATTTGTGCATACTCCATAAATTTGTCCCCCGGTTTCCGACCGGTAATCATTTCAAACAGCAGGAACATTACATGACCGCCATCCAGTGCAGGAATGGGTAGAATATTCATGATGGCCAAAATGATGGAAAGAAATGCAGTCATGTTCCAGAAGCTCTGCCAATCCCATGTGGAAGGAAAGATACTGCCGATCTTAATAAATCCTCCAAGCTCCTCATAAGCCTTAGTTTCAGGCTTAAATAGCATCTTGAGCTGCTTAAGATAGCTTTTGGTAATGTCAACACCATGATTGATTCCGGCCGGAACGGATTGAAAGAAAGAGTACCTGACAACCACTGGCTCAAAAAAATCAAGATAAATCTTGTTATAGAATCCGAATTTACCCTCCTCACTGGTTGTAACCTGCATCTGAATGGTATCCAATCCCCGCAATGCAGTTAATTCGAATGGTCTGTTTTTTGCTCCACCAGTCTGCACCATAAATTCATCATAGGAGAATACTGGCACACCGTTCACTGCGATGAACTGGTCTCCAGCCTGAGCCCCGGATTTTATCAATCCTCCATCCTCCACCAGTGAACTGATAACGCATGGCACCCTTGGCTCCAGGGGAAATTGAATCTTCAGAAGGCGGGATGTCATGCCTTCCGGTAAATGAACATCCATCACTCTCCCATCCCTTTCTACCTGAACTATTTTAGTTTGATTGACCACAATATCGTGATGGATCAATTTCCACTTATCAACCTTTTTTCCGTCAAGCGCAAGTATCTTATCCCCGTTTTGCAGTCCCATTTCCACGAAAGTACTGTCAAACATGTACCCGTATTCCACACGATCGGCAGGAACATAGGATTCTCCCCAACTGAAGAAGACCAGGATATAGATAAACAATGCCAGCAAAAAGTTTACAATCACTCCGCCCAGCATAATAAGCAGCCTTTGCCATGCTTTTTTGGACCTGAATTCCCAAGGCTGAGGCGGCTTTTTCATCTGCTCTCTGTCCATTGACTCATCAATCATTCCACTGATTTTTACATATCCGCCCAGTGGGAGCCATCCAATTCCATACTCAGTACCTCCGATCTTCTTTTTGAACAGTGAAAATCCTGCATCAAAAAAAAGATAGAATTTTTCCACCCTCACCTTGAAAATCCTGGAGAGAGTGAAGTGTCCCAGCTCGTGCATAACGATCAGAATCGAAAGGCTTACAAGTAATTGTGCTATTTTTATAAATACGTCCATTCCTGCCTAAATTTGTGCTTTGGCGACCCGCCTGGCCTGCAGGTCAGATTCAAAATAATCTTCGAGTACCGGATCTTTTATAAAGGAGGAGTTTCCCAGGGTGTTTTCAATGACATCGGGAATACCAAGGAATCCAATCCTCTTTTCCAGGAAAGCCTCTACAGCGACCTCATTTGCTGCATTCAAAATACAAGGCCAGTTTCCTCCTCTTTTCAGCACTTCGTAAGAAATTGCAAGATTACGAAAAATTTTCGTATCCGGTGGCTCAAAGTTCAATTCCGGATAATCTGTGAAGCTGAACCTTTCAAATTCAGTTTTGAATCGATCCGGGAAAGAAAATGCATATTGAATGGGCAGACGCATATCGGGCAATCCCATTTGAGCCTTAATAGAGCCATCGACAAACTGGACCAGGCTATGTATGATCGACTGGGGATGTACCACTACTTCGATCTGTTCAGGAGTAACACCAAACAACCACCGGGCTTCAATCACCTCCAATCCTTTATTCATCAGGGTGGCAGAGTCGATGCTTATTTTTGGACCCATGCTCCAATTCGGGTGACAAAGGGCTTCTTCGGGAGTGACCTTTTCCAGATAGTCCAGCCCTTTTCCCCTGAAAGGACCACCAGAAGCGGTCAGGATCAACTTTTCAATCTCATTTCTTCCTTCGCCCGTAAGGGACTGAAATATGGCAGAATGTTCAGAATCAACCGGAATAATATTTACCCGGTTTCTAACGGCCTCCTCCATGATAAGTTTTCCCGCCACCACGAGGGTTTCTTTGTTGGCCAGGGCTATCTCTTTTCCAGCTCTGATGGCCTCAATGGTTGGCTTTAATCCACTGAATCCCACCATGGCAGTAAGTACCATGTCCACCGAATCGAATGCTACCACCTGGGAAATGGATTCATCCCCGCAATAGACCTTGATGGGAGTTTGAGCCAGGGCATCTTTCACCTTTTCATAATGATCCTCATTTCTGATCACCACAACATTTGGTGCAAAACGTATGCTCTGCTCAATTAAAAGATCTGCATTGTTACGGGCAGTAAGAACCTCTACTTCAAACGATTCGGGAAAATTGGATATTACTTCCAGGGCCTGGGTCCCAATAGATCCTGTCGAACCAAGTATGGCGATTCTCTTCTGCATTCGTTAAAACACGATATATTCTACAGGATTCTGCGGGACGCGATCATGCCATAATTCAAAATGGAGGTGGGGTCCGGTGGTGAGTTCCCCTGAATTTCCAACGATGGCAATGGCATCACCGGCGACAATTTTCTGTCCAACCGATTTAAACAGGCTTGCGTTGTGCTTATAGACCGATATCAGTTCGTAATCATGCTGGATCTGTAGAACATAACCCGTTTCCAGGGTCCATGTGGACATGATTACCGTTCCATCAAGGACAGCTTTTACCACTTCGTTGGGATTGGCCACCAGATCGATGCCAAAATGGCCTTCCATTGGATTGAAAGACCTGGTAATTATCCCGTTGACCGGCGTGAAAAAGTGCATGTCATACAGGTTTCTGTTCACATACTCATCATCAAGGACACTCAACCGGAACTGTTCCTCTGCTTCCACCTGTTGTCTCAGTAGTGAATCATTGGTTGAGCGCAGGAAAGTAATTTCCTGTGCATCGACCATCCCTGTGGTATCGTTCAGATAGTTTTCGGGCATCTCTCCTGAAATAATGCGTTTCAGGTTGTCAAAATACTGATCCCTGATGGCCTGCTCATATTCAAGAGAATCAACTTTCATGGCATTCTGACGTATGTTCTGGCGCATAACAGCATCGGGATAACCCGGAATCAGTTCTCGAATATTTGTGTAGGCAACCAGAGAGAAGATCATAACGATAAGCAGGATCAGAACAATCCCAAACAGTGCAATCAGATTGAGCCTGGTAAGCCGGATATTTCCAACCTCTTCGAATGTATCCTCATTCAACAGGACCATTCGATATTTGTTGGTCAGTTTATGAAGTAGCTTCCAGCGCTTCTTTTCAGGGTTATTGTTCATTGGAGCTGTTTACCGTAACGGCACAAAGATATAAAAGAATAGGGATCGCTGAACTGCTATTGGAAATCAAACATGGGCAGCACCTCGCGGCGAATATAATCCTGACCAATTTCACGCTTCAGGAACCCTTCCCTGACCATTGCCTCATCCTCCGAAACAAACAATTCCATATGAATCAGGGTCCACGGTCTGAAATCAAACAAAGGGTTATTAGATTCCATCACATTCATGGTGATCATGTAATCAGTCAGACTGGTGGTGTATCCCACAAAAAGTCTGTCATGCGGATATGAATAGAGGACAAAAACTTTATAACTCATCGGTAAACTTAAGACAATGGTTTTTACAATAGTACGTTAAATAATAGAAATGGTTACCTTCCATTTGACAATTCACGAAATTTCGTTTATGAATTAAAGGAATGGCTCCACGATTTGATTAATATTTGATCCTGATGCGTTGCCAGGATCGAATATATGCAACAAGGTGCTGGCGCTCTGCTCCTGAGAGTGCGGGATACTCTTTCTCTCCGTATCCCCAGGAGGGCATGGCAGTGCCATCCCTTCCCAGGGTAATGGTGGCCATGAGGTAACCATTGGATGCAGCACTCAGAAACTCCTGGTTGTTAAGGGCCGGGCCCTTTACTCCTTCGCCAGATGGACCGTGGCACTCCACACATCGCGTTTTAAAAATAGCAGCACCTGTTTCATGATTGCCCGGATTACTTCCCTGAAAAACATAGGTAAGCGGTGCTCCTGCTGCACTTCTCATAAATCCGATAATGTTGGCTATATCCTTACGTTCCAGCTTCTCCTTGTTGTATACATCAGACGACCAGCCAAACATGGCTGTATGCTCCCGCCCCCTGGCAATGGTCTCATAGAGGTACCTCTCCCCTGCCACATCCAGGAAATCCTTATTGATGATAGCGGGTCCGGTCTCTCCCTCCCCAAATTCGCCGTGACACCGGGAACAGAGAAAATGGTATCTTAACGCACCTTCATCCAGATCTGTCACCGGCAAATGTATCTCCCCGGGAGAGGGTCTATTCCTGTTCCAGGATCTTATATGGGAGACCAGATCCCCCAGTTCTGCATCATCAAGATTTGACCAACCGGGCATGGCAGTATTCCCTCTGCCACGAAGCAGGGTATTGAGAATGAATTCATTGTCAGCCCGGTCCAGAAAATCCTGTTGGTTCAGGGCCACAGCAACCCCTCCTTTTCCTTCTTCACCATGACAAGTCACACAGTGGCGATCAAACAATTGCTTTCCCTGTAACCTGTTTTTACCAGCTCTTACAGTTATTTCATGAAACGTTCTTTCAACTTTTCCTTTCAGGTATCCGGAAATACCAGTTAATTCACTGGAATGGAGGCCTGAGACACGGGTAGCCCAGCTTCCCATCTGGCGCAGGCTCCTGCCTTTTTCAAGGGTAAACCTGATGTAATCTTCTGAAGCTACCCTCAGGAAATCAGTATTGCCAATGGCCGGGATCCCTGTCTCATATTCCTGGTAGTTTTTACCTTCACCCTCCTTCCCATGGCACGCAGAACAGAGATAATCATATCCTGCCGGACCCTCCATGGGGTCCCTCATCCCTTTGAACTCATTCAGGGCAGCAATGCTGAAATAGTCGACTGGTATATCAGGTTTTGATAGTCCCATCACAAAGGTGGCCAAAGCCTCAAGCTCCTTCTCATCCAAATTAATGGTAAGCATCTGCGAACCAGGGGATACCATTTCAGGATCTTTGAAATGTTCCTTCAACCAATTGGAGATGGATTGCTCCCCACGAATGTTCTGGAAACTGTATTCATGTTTGGTCTTCTCTCCCTGCTGAGTTAGATCGGGGCCAATGATCCCCCCCACACCCCTGGCCTGGTGACAACCCAGGCAACCTTCACGGGAGAAGATGGTTTTACCCCTGAGGAACACCTCCATCCCACTCATCTCAATGGATTGATCGGGCCCTGAATGGTTGAAAATGGTCAGGTGGCATTTACCACAGGATGCCTGGATATAGGGTTGTTCCAGCAGCGGATAGGGCCAGTGGGTTTCAGGGAGCTGACCATGGGCATCTTCCTGGGTAAGTGCTCCTCCCTGACCACCGTGACAGATGGTACAGCCATAATCCTGAACCGGATGGTCTTTCAGGAAGGTCCCCGGATGCATGGTATGGGGTTGATTGACTTGCACCATCCTCGGATCCTCCAATCCGTGATGACACGAGATACATCGATCCACAGCGTCAAAATGTGGGATCTCCAACTGGAAAATCCCTCGTTCAAAATCTTCGATCCCTTTATTATCAACGGAATTCGAGCTTTCTCTTAGTAGCTCTATGAATCCTTTCTGATGCTTTCTCCACTCCTTGTTCAATCCTTCACTGATCCAGGCACCAAACAGCAACAGGAACAGGAGAGAAGCTCCAATCACAACAAGCCATTGTACCCTGTATGTATATTTCTGTTCGTTCATCATAGTTACCTATTGGATGGGCCATTGACTGGCTGACCAGAAAAACTCCCAGTTGGGTCCTCTGAACCATATGCCAACTACTGTAAATAGAATCAGTGCCACAAAGGAGCAGGTAAAAAGCACCAATGCAGCCATCCGTGTGGATTTCATCTTTTTCCGGATAACCTCCGCCACAACGAAAAACAGAAGTGTGGTAAAAGTCGCCGGATTGATTAACATAACAAACCATTGTGATACACCCGGGATCCAATCCCTCAAGCCTCCGAACCTGACCATGAGAAACAGCTGGATGATCACCACCAGAAATGCAAAACCAGCCGAACGGAGGACCAGGATTCGTCCCTGTTTTCCTGAGAACCATTCGCCCACATACTTATCTTCCCTGTCCCTGTACGGGATAGAAAAAAGGAAAACCAGGTAGAGCACAGGAACCAGCAATCCACCTGCAAAAGCTGAATAGGAAACCAGCTCCTGGATCCCCAGAAAGTACCATGGCGATTTGGCAGGATTTTCCGGGAAAGATGGATTGGCCTTCTCCAGAAGCGGAGCATCGGCTAACAGGGCTATCAAAAGTACTCCGGTCACCACCAGGATCAGGATGGCCAATTCGGTCCACATCAGCACCGGCCAGGCATACCATTTATTGGTTCCTCCTTTATCACCGGCATACCTCAACGGCCTGCTTAATCCACCGTCCTTTCGGATCCGCCAGAAGTGGACTCCCATGAGTACCAGCATGGACAATGGTAAAAAGATCACATGGAGTGCAAAAAACCTTGACAATGCGGGTTGTCCTACGGTTTCCCCACCGATCAATAATTTCTTTAAGAAACCACCCGGATCAATAGCAGAGGTGATTCCCAGCAGGTCGGTCAGTTCCCTGGCTGATGCTGCAATATTGGAACCTATGGTTACTGCCCAGTAAGCAAGCTGGTCCCACGGTAACAAATAGCCACTGAAATTACTCAACAGGGTGATGATCAGCATCACTACCCCGATGACCCAGTTCAACGACCTGTTTCCCAGGTATGAACCGGTATAGAACACCCGCACAAGATGGAGAAAGACTACAATAACCATACCTTGTGAGGCCCAGCGATGCATATTCCTGATAATGCGTCCACCTGGCACGATGTGGACAATGTTTTTCACGGATAGGTATGCCGTTTCCACCGAGGGGGTATAGTAGATCATCAGGACCACCCCTGTGAAAACCATGATCAGAAAGAGAAAACCAAGGATGATTCCCAGCCCGAATGTATAGGTTGGTTTCATGGAATGCAGGTGCACACGGGTGGAGTGAATATGAAGAAAGAAGTTCCGGGTAATCTTTCCCACCCGCTCTTTCCTGTCACCATCCACCAGGTGATCTGGTTTCATTGATGATGTCCCGTTGCTTTCCTTTTCCATGTTCATGTGGTCAGGAGCTTATCTCCGGATTGGACTGATTTTCCCGGATCAATGACAATTTTACCGTCGGCAGCTTTGCTCACCTGGTACCAGGTAAGGTCCCGTGGTGCCGGTCCGGAAAGCACTTCACCATCGCTGTTGTAACACGACCCATGACAAGGGCATTCAAATCCGTCGCTGCTTTTCTCTAGAATGCATCCAAGGTGTGTGCATACAGCCGACACCGCTTTGATCCCTTCATGATCCCTGTATACAAACAGGTTGTGCTCATTCAAAAAGGTGTATGTGTCTACGGGGAACTGCCGGGGATCTCCCAGCGCAAAGCGCCGTTTCTTCCCGGCCAGTCTTGGGAAAAACTGTCGAAAGTAACTTGTAGCTGCCACAACCCCGGTTAAGGTTGCAAGTGATATGGCAGCTTTCTTTATAAATAGCCTGCGTTTCATCCGGAATAGGTATAAAATTCTAAAATTATATAGATTCTTTTTGAATAGAAGCCTCCTGAGAGTCGATTTCTCTAATTTATATACATTTGAAATTAATACATTACGAGTAGATTAGCAATGAAGAAGGGATATGTTCTAAAGGTGCTGGCCGGTACCATACTGGCGTTTGTCGTGTTGTTATCAGCAATGAACTGTAAGCGTGGAGAATCTGTTGGCAATCCCCATACCCCTTCAATTGCATCCAGTCATACCGTCGAATACAGGGGCAGGGAAAGCTGCAAAGAGTGTCACGAAAAGGAGTACAACCTGTTCCAGGGATCGGATCATGACATGGCCATGGATGTGGCCACCCCGGAAACAGTACTGGGCAACTTCGATGATGTCACTTTTACCCACTTTGGGGTACCCTCCAGGTTTTATATGTCCGGCGAAAAATACATGGTCAACACCGAAGGTCCGGAGGGTGAAATGACCGATTACGAAGTTTCTTATGTATTTGGTGTGAGGCCCCTGCAACAATATCTTATTGAATTTCCCGGCGGAAGGTACCAGTGCCTTCCCATCTGCTGGGATACCCGTCAGGCAGATCAGGGTGGACAGCGGTGGTTCCATATCTACCAGGATGAACGGATCCCCCCCGATGATGTTCTCCACTGGACGCGGGTAACCCAGAATTGGAACTACATGTGCGCTGAGTGCCACTCCACAAACCTGCATAAAAACTACTCCTACAGCGAAAAAGCTTACCACACCACATGGTCGGAGATCGATGTATCGTGTGAGGCTTGTCACGGTCCTGGATCTGAGCATATTGACTGGGCCGAAAAGGTGGAAGCTGGCAGCAGTCCCGAGATTTACCCAAATATGGGACTGGTGGTCAGGTTAAAAGATACCGACAACGCCACCTGGGTATTCGATCCGGATTCGGTAACAGCCCGTCGTTCGGTACCCCGGCAATCGGACGAGCTGGTACAGATGTGCTCCCGTTGCCATGCCCGCAGGGCAGTTGCCACAGAGGATTATTATCATGGTGGTTCTCTGCTGGATACACACTGGCCCTCGCTCCTGGAAGAGAATCTCTATTTTGCCGACGGGCAGATCCAGGAGGAGGTTTATGTCTATGCCTCTTTCCTTCAGAGTAAAATGTACCAGGCAGGGGTGGTTTGTAAGGATTGTCATGAACCCCACAGTGGTAAGGTGTACGTTCAGGGGAATGCGCTCTGCTACCGCTGTCACATGGCCACCGAGTACGGAAGTCGGAAACACCACTTTCATGATCCTGCCAAAGAAGGTGCCAGTTGCTTTGAGTGTCATATGCATGAACGCACTTATATGGTGGTGGATCCACGCCGCGATCACAGCATTCGTATTCCAAGGCCAGATCTCTCAGACAAGTTGGGAACACCCAATGCCTGCAACCAGTGCCATGAGGATAAATCGACCCAATGGGCCACCCGGTACCTGAGAGAATGGTATGGGGATGATTTGCTGAACCAGCCACACTATGGCGAGATCATCTGGGCTGGCCGTAAGGGCTACCCCGAAGCCCATGCCGACCTTCTCAGGTTGGGAGGTGACCCGGAAGAGGCACCCATGGTGAGGGCTACAGCCATTTCATTGCTGGGGGGTTATCCCGATCAGGCCACTGCAGAGCTGCTTTCCCGCACGGCCACAGATCCGGATCCATTGATCAGGTATGCCACACTGACCGTAGTTCAGTTTGCAGAACCAGAATTCATCAGGGACCTGGCTGTTCCCAGGCTCCAGGATACCGTAAAACTTGTGAGGCTGATGGCAGCAAATTCCTTAACAGCAGTACCCCGGGAGTTGATCCCATCCGGATCGGTAGAAAACCTGAATGCTGCCCTGAAAGAGTACAACGCCTCATTGATGATAAATGCCGATCACCCCACCACCCACCTCAATTTCGGAAATCTTTACCTGAATACGGGTGATCTTGAAAAGGCTGAAGCCTCTTACCGGGAGGCCATTGAAATTGAACCCGGACTGGTGGCGCCTTACATCAACCTGGCAGATCTTTACCGCAGACAGAACAGAGATGATGAGGGAGAAAAAGCGCTGAAAAGCGCCCTGGAAAAGTACCCCGATCTGGCTGCCATTCACTATTCTCTGGGGCTGCTAAAGGTTCGTCAGGGATCCCATGAAGAAGCTCTTGGGTACCTGGAAAATGCAGCTAGACTTGATCCTGATGACCCACACTACAGCTATGTGTATGCCATCGGACTCAACTCACAGCAAAAACCGGATGAGGCGCTGGATATTCTGAAAATAGCGCTGAAGAACCATCCCTATGACCGCAATATCCTTTACAGCCTGGCCACCATCTCCATGGAGAACGGCCATCTTGAGGAGGCACTTGTGCAAGCAAAAAAGCTGGTGGAGTACTACCCGAATGATGCTAACTATCAGCAACTACTCACCCTCCTTTCCAACTAAACCTCCGTCCCTTGAGGAGGAGGCTTTCATAACACAACCCTCTAAAAGATAACACTACCCTCTAAAAGAGGGGGTAGTCATTTTTGCGATTTCAGGAAGTCACCATGTGGTGACTTTTGCACAATGAGGTGACTTATTAAAACATCCAGCCTCCCTTTACAGGTCACATATAACATTAATTACAAGACACTTAGGAAGCCTCTCTAAAAACACCGAAAGAACAGTGAAGTCACATTATTGTAAGTAAGTTACACTTCGGTGACCTTCTGATTCTGCGAAATACACCCCCCGGTCACTCTGATCACCTTGAACAGGAGATTGCGGTTCAAGACTATAAAACCGCCCCATGGTAGCCCGTGAGAGATCAGGTGCTCTGGTATTCAACGCGCGAAGAGTTATAAAATTTTGAGAATTGCCCATAATCGAGTATATTTGCATCCGCTAAAGAATTAGCACGTTCTCAACAGACAGAAAATACCAAAAATATATTGCGGGGTGGAGCAGTTGGTAGCTCGTTGGGCTCATAACCCAAAGGTCGTAGGTTCAAGTCCTACCCCCGCTACTAAAAACAGAGTGAGAGTGAGAGCGAGAGCGATCACACGATCTCTGTTTTTTCGTTTTGAGTGCAGCGAGAAACCACTCTCGCTCTCACTCTCACTCTGCCTGGCTCTCACTCTCGCTCTTCCTGGCTCTCACACTCACTCTTCTTTTGAGTCAACTACTTTTTTCACTTTTCTCCGATATTTCCACTCCTCATCACATTAACAGATAATTGAACCAATCATTCACTGTTAATTCATATCACCTTGTTCGACTTTGAAAAACTATCTTCCATTCCCGATTATTCACTTATTGTTTATATCCATACATCGAAATCTGCGGATATTCTTTACACTTACTTAGCCATCAACTCCAACAGACCTTTGAGGCTATTCGATTATATGTATGTGAAATGAGATACTCTCCATAAAAGGGAGATTGGGATTGTTGAATGCCATATTGTAATTAATAGTCTCAGTTTTTGAGAAAATCAATCAGCAATTCTACAGTACGATCCGGTTGCTCCTGCTGCACCCAGTGGCCTCCCTCGGGGACAAGATGTACTCCTCGCAAATCAGTACATGCTTCCTCCTTCATCTGCTCCAGTGCACTCGGACTCTGGTAGGTCCCCCAATCACTTTCTCCGGCAATAAATAAACTGGGTTGTTCAATCCTGCGACCGGCATAGAGTTGCATTTCAGCAGCTCCCAAGGCCCCCGAACGATACCAGTTCAGCCCCCCCTGAAAACCAGTCCGTTGATATTCCAGAGTATATATCTTTAGCTCCTCATCAGGTAGCCAGGTATTGTCGATAGTTTCCTCCTCGGAGGGCATAAATCCGACAACAGTTTCTGCCATACCTTTATCGGCATCCATGATGTAATATGTAGGCATCCTGGCCATTTCAGAAGCAGTCCGGGAAGCAAGGCGAAAAGGGTTATTTCCTTTCCAGTCTGCACTTTTATAGTGATAATATCCTCTTAAAAAAGACTGCAAACCCTGAGGAGCTTTCCACATGTTCGGATTGGCCTCTCTTGTACGGTAATACTGCTGATAGTGCTTACGGGGCCTGGGGAGTTTAGCCAGTTCAGCATAAAGATCGTAAGCCTTTTCCTGTTCAACCACAGGCTTATCAGCCGTATCATAAGGTACTGTGGGTGTGCCCTTGAAAGGCGCACTCATCAGAACAACCTTGTTAAACACATCAGGACGGGTAACAGCACACCAGGCTGCAATTGGGGATCCAAAGTCATGTCCGATTACTGCAACCTTCCGGTAACCCATGGCATTCACCAAGCCAAATGCATCCCGCACCACATTCAAACGCCTGAATGAATGAAGATCTCCATCGTAATCACCATCCCAACCAGTAGTTCTGCCATAACCTCGCTGATCGGGAGCCATTACGTGGTAGCCCTGTTTAGCCAGTGGAACCATAATTTTACGCCAGCTGTAGGCCAGCTCAGGAAAACCATGCAGTAACAGAACACCGGGACGGCCTGTATTTTCATACCCGGCCTCCAGCAGATGCATCCGCATACCATTTATTCCCTCCACAAAGCGTGAGCGGATACCTTCCGGTAACCATTCGGAAGGATATGGGTCCATTTTTTCGGAATTAATATATGATTTTGCCAATGTACCAGCCAGGACTGACTTTATTCCCAGTATGCCAAAGCTTATCGAAAAAGCCGAGGACATAGCAGCAAAATGAGATAAAGCCTCCCTACGGGAATATAACTTTGATCGTTTCATTATTTTAATTGTTCCATTGCCCGGTTCATCTGATCAAGATTAACCCTTTTTATATAAGAGCCACATGAATGAAATCCAAGGGTCTTGAAACCCAGATGCAGGCAATTCTTGTTTTCAGGAAAACTCCTGGTCTATAATTGGGCATATCAATATAGTTTGTGGTCAAAGCAAATCTGACCAAAAAGAATAGGAAACGGGTCTACATATTGCTTTATAAAGTTAAGATTTTGAAATGAAAAGATGCTTACTTCTGTTTTTACTCGCTCCGGGTGATTCGCTACCACATAGTTCTTTAAATGATTTAACTCCGAATGAGGTTCATGAGGAGTACCAGAAATGCCGGGTTTCTCTACTTCCAACTGGTACGCAAGAATGGGAGGAATTCAAAAAAAATAAAATTAAAGATTATCCCCTAATTTTAGCCGGCCGAACTACCGGGAAGCTGACAAACTGAGAACGGGCCCATTCTGCCTGTTCGAGGTTCACCTTTTTGATACCCTGAGTGGTGGGTTCCTCATTGTCGTGCAGGTCCAGCAGACCGTAACGGCGGGCATTGTTTTTGATATAGGCGCCGCAGAGGTGGAAGCCCAGGCATTCGGGGATCTTCCTGAGAGCCTTCATGGTCTCCCCATACTGGTAATCATCATGGGTGCGGTCCTCCTTAGGGGGCCATCCATGAGTGGCTTCCCGATAGATCATGCTGTCGGCCAGCAGAACGGGGCGTTTGAGGAAGGAGGCCCACCGGGACATTTTCCTGTGGATATTGTCCACGCTCCCAAAACACTGGAAGCTGAAGATGTCCACATAGGGCAGGGCAGCTTTCAGTACGGATTCGCTGATGGGAGCATTGGCCTCATAGCGGTCCCCGCAGATCAGATGATTGGGATCGTAGCGCCTGATGGCCTCTGTAATGGTTTGGTAATAGACGCTTGCCGTATCAAAGATCTCCTTACGGCCGCTTTCCGTTTTCTCCAGCTCGGGGTCCAGGATGGGAGCTTTCCACTGATTTCCGGACTGGCTGTGTATCCAGGTTGGGCAGTCGGTAAAGAAATATCCTATCAGCTTGGGGTCGTCCTTCATGCGGGCACAGCGGTCACGTGCCACGTAGTCGCACCATTCGGCGAAGCCGGCAGACCTGATATCCGGCAGCCTGGTCTCCCATTCCCACTGGTGTGATTCAATGAAGGGGAGCATGGTGAAATAGGGCATGTCGAGCCACTGGTATTCCTCATAGGTAAAGCTGCGGGAATGCCTGTGCATCTGCGGGTCGATGATCACCACTTCCTGCTCCCAGCCCAGGCAGTTAAAACCCCAGTTTGTAAGGTCGGCCTTTACTTTGGGCAGCCACTTCTCCATGCTGTTCTCATATTTCTCATCCCAGATGCCCTTGCTGGCCACAAAGCGAATGGCCGCCGGGTCGATATGGTTGAGCCCCATACTGAAGATATGCTTACCTTCCGGGGTCACCAGCCACCAGCGCCCCTTCTTCTGAGCAATGCTGAAAAAGCCGGATGTGCTGCCGGCCGGACGCGAACCACGGGCACTGGGAAGGATCAAGGTGCCTGCACCGGCAGCCAGAGTTGTTCCCAGGAATCTTCTTCTTTTCATTTTTTTCCAAGTAAAAAACTTTGTTTATCTGTTCGTACCAGGTACATGCCCTGTTGATAGTTGCTCAGGTCGGCATGGGTAGCATTCCGGCCTTCCATCAGGAGTTGCCCCTGTAATGAGTAGAGCCTGAAATCACAGGGCTTACTGAAATAAAGATCGTCAGACACATGATTCGGATAGATGTACAGGTCGTCGGTTCCGGCCGCCGGAGCATGCGCAGAGACTTCCTTTTCAACTTCTATCGTAATGGTATCATGGGCATAATCTCCCCGGTCATCTTTGGCACTGGCCGCGATTTCATGCACGCCGCTGCTTAGGGTGTCGAGTGTGAAGTTATGCTCACCTGCACCCACACTGATGATCAGGCTGCGGTTCAGGAAGACCTCAAGAAGTACGATGCTTCCGTCCTCATCACTGGCCTGAACGGAGAAGCTGATCTCCTCGCCCGGTTGAAAGACAGATCCGTCATCTGGGGCTGTGATCTCTATTTCGGGAAGTATGTTCGCGTCGGGTATCACCGTAAAAGGAATGTTATGCTCAGCCTGGCCGCCCTCCTCATCCGTGACCCTGATGCTAAGATCATAGTCAGCAGCGGTGAGCCCGTCCAGGCTGTAGACAAAAGGGCCGGTTTCCCCTTTCTGTATGTAGGTGTTCCCGGCATAGCTTACGATCACTGAATCAAGCTCTGAATACTCGGAAACAACATCGAAGCTGATCAGGTTCCCGGTGCTGCCTTCAACTATGGTGTCTTCAGGCTGCTCCAGGACCTCGATGCGGGGAAGGGCTTCCCCGAAGTAGACCTTAAATGTATAGCTGAGATCGTTCCCGGCCTCATCAACGGCCTTGAGGGTGATCGTATTCCATCCTTCTGTTTCTGTGCCCGGTGTGTAGTTCATGTCAAGCCCTGGCCCGTCAACATGGCCTATGAGTTCATCATTCAGATAAATGCCCGTTGAGACAATATCTCCCTGCAAAGAGAAGGCTTCAAGGCTGATGCCCATTTCCATGCCCAGGGGGTAGATGCCTCCGCTAACCAGTCCCTCAAGCCTGAATCCCCTGTCCATATTCACAGTGGTCACCGGTTCGGAAAGTGTGCTATTTATCCTGAAGCCTCCGAAAAAGATACTGTCACCAAGAACAGCGCTCAGATCATAAGTCCCATAGTAGCCCCGGAGCTGGCCTTCTCCCTCATTTCCGGCCTGCAGGCTCACATCCGTGGTAAAGATCCCGTCCATCAGGTCCATCCAAATAACCCCGTTGATCTTCGGGGTACCGTTGTAGTTGAAAAGGGAGTAATCCCAGCTTGTAGTGCTGTTACTGTCAAAGAAGGTCCAGTGCCAGAAGCCCTGTACGTTCTTGTGACTGAGATACATGATCATCATATATTCGGTCAGAAGGCGCCGCTCCTCATCGGTATAGGTATAATTGTCATGGTCCCTGATCTCAAACTCGGTGGCGTGGTAGGGCATGTTGTAGCGTTCGAAATCACAAAGACGCTTGTAGATGCTGTCCGGTGAGATCAGCCCCTGCTTCAGGCGGGACTGGAAGCCAATGGCCTCGATGGGAGCCCCGGCGGCTATCTGTTCGTCCATCAGTTCCCGGTACAAAGCCGGTCTGCCTACTGAGGAATATCCCTCCTTGGTATAGTTCAGGGCCCAGGAAGTGATGGCCGAGATCACCTGGTAGTCGTTGGCATAGAGCACCACATCCTCGCGACCGCAGGTGCGTCGAATACTGTCGGCAAGTCTGAACCAGTGAGCGTGGGTGTTGTACCCGGGAAGAAGGTTATTGACATCATTATTGCTTATTGACTCATTGGTGACATCCCAGCAAGCTACATCCCATTTGGGAAGGGCATGATGGAAGTGCCTCCCAAGGGCCCAGAGCAGGCTGTCACCCTTTTCCTTGTCGCTCAGACTTTCATTATCATAGATTGCCCGTTCTTCCGTTCCCCAGTAGCTGTAACCTTCCCAGGTAAGGGCATGGCCTCTCATGTAGATATTGTTCGCATTGATCCAGGGCATTCCCTGTTCATAAGCGGTCTTCTCACGGTCTGTGCCTCTCCACTTGGGCTTTAGTTCGATCCCGAAGCCTGTGGCATTGAAGTATTTCAGAAAATACTCTTTGTAGGTATCAGAATACGGTGAGGTGAAGAAGACATCCCGGATCACAGCTCCCCACAGGAAGTCGTGACGTTTGAGCCGGACCCTCAGATCGGCATTAGCCGCCGGGCGATCACCCGGGAGCAGGACCTGCAGATTGGCATCTCCCTTGCGATACTGGTCGATGCGATCCAGGGCTCCAGCTTTCATGTCCTCGTACTTGCCCCAGTCGCTCAGGTTGTCCGGGACATTGGATACTGCTTCGCCGGCAAGACCGCGGTATTGGTAGAGATTTTCCCCGATCTCGTTCAGGGCTTTGATGGTCACATCGTGTGGGTCGCCCAGCGCGTTCTCGATCCCGGGTTTGTTGGTGCCGGAGGTATTCCAGCCGTCGATCACTCCGCAGAGATGGTAGCCCACAAAATTCGGGTCCTTGAAAGCTCCCGAAGCGTATTCCAGGATCCACTGGGCCCTTTCCGCCTGGTCCTTTGCGGTGGGATACTGGGGATTGGGCATATGCGGGTCGCCGTGGGCTCCGAAGCCCCCGTCACCGTTCATGTATGGCAGGTCAGAAGCCGCTGCGATCCTGTCCTGAACCTGCTGCTGATAGTCAGGTTTGGCAAAGCACTGGAACATGATCACATCCACATAGTCTTCGATCGCATTGACCAAGACATCCAGTTCGGAGAGGTCTTTCAGGTTCGCATTTATTTTATCCCCGATGAACATGTGATTGGGGTTCACGTCTCTGAAGGCCTCAGAGGCGACCTCATAGTACTTGCTGATGCAAATGCTGTTGAAAGCATTGTTGTCCTGGGTTTCGCGGGTGTTGCTCTTGTCAGCGGAGGCACGCCAGTCTTCTGCGTTTTTCAATGCATCCCAGTCAGCAAAGGAAGTGCCGTAGGTGGCGTTGAAAGCAGCAATGTCCATACTATACTCGCCCTGCATGCACTCCACGTACTTTTGCTTCCCGGGAGCGGTTCCGGGAAGGTTGCGCAGGACTCTGGACCAGGTGGGTATGGTGTAGCCCTTCCAACTGGAGGCAGAGTAGGCATAGCCTTCTGTGAGGATGGGAACATCGCTCATGGCAAAGCCGATAATCATGGGGTCGTCCTTGAAAGGAGCCACCTCAGCCTGGGCTACAGAGGCACAGGTCTGGGCAAAATCATCAGCAAAGATGTCCACGAAATCTTCCTCGGAGGGATTCTCGTGCAGGGAGAACTTGATGGGCCGGTACTGCCTGAAGTAGGGCAGGAACTTGGGGCGCTCCAGTAAGGCAGCTTCTTCATTGTGATACCCCAGGGAGTTGGTGCCGGCAAGTGAGGTGATCTCCTTAGCATGGGAGTGGAAGCTGTTCTTCCAGCTTGTAGACCAGGCACTGCCCCCGAACTCATCTTCCCAGTGGCTTTTATTATAATCCTTGGCCCAGAGGTTGGAATGAAAATGGTTCAAACCAAAGCTCAGGTAGGCGTTGTTCTCCGGGGTGACCAGCCACCACTGTTCTCCGTGGTGTTTGGCGCGGAAGAAGCCAAAGCCCTGGCCATCCTCAAAGTGTTTCACCGTGGCCCCGCCAAAGGAGTCCAGGTATTGTGCATCCAGATCTATGGTGGTCAGCAGCAGGGCTGCCATCGTCAATATCAGTGTCCGTTTCATCACATTGGCAAAGTTGTCTTTATTTGTCAGTAGTTTTTAGTCCCAGCGTTGCTCCCTTTCGGAGTATTCAAATTCGACCTGTCCGGCTTTTTTATGCCACCCGATGGCCTGAAGATTGGCCTCTTTGACCGGTCCCAGTGCATCCATACGGGGATTGCCGAAGGGATCGAAGAGCCCGGTCTGTTGTTTCCCGGTATCATCCAGCTTGCCCCCGGTCCATTGTTCCAGGTAGCCGCAGTTGTGCCAGCCCACCATGAAAGGCAGGTTCATGATCCCTTTCAGATAGATGCTGTATTCCTCCCCGACGGCTGCATGGCTTTCCACCTGAAGACCCTTGGATGCCCGCTGTTCCTTAACGGTAACGGCATAGGAGGCATCACCATTCAGGACAGGCTTGCCCGAGAGCTCATGGAAGCGCTTCAGCTTTTCCACATGTGAGGGCTTGAACATCTCGTAGTCCTGGATCAGCAGTACGTCCACATATTTACCCACGATCTCGAAGACCCAGTCGGGATGGCCCTTGCCATGGCAGAAGATCTTGTCCCCCAGGATCAGGTGATTGGGATCATACTTCAGGATCACCTCCCGGTTTATGCGGTGCCAGGCATCCAGGATGAGCTTGTTCATCTCAGCCTGGTCGGCCAGCCACTTTGTTTTGTCATTTGGTTCGGGCCAGGATGAGACCCCGGAAATATCCTCCCAGCTTTCCAGTTCGACATTGTAGTTGGCGGCTGCTTCCCCCGGTGTGCTGTAATGCTGCTTAAGGATGCCCAACCAGGCCTGCTTGCCTTTGGTCAGACCTTCCTTGTTTATAATGTCGGCCACCCATGGATGGTAGCTGAAGCCGGTCCTCCCTTCAAAGGACCCCTTCTGCATATAGACTTCATACTCATAGGATGGCAGGTCTTCATAGGTGTAGCCCACCAGGTACTTGTTGTCCCTGTGCCGGCTGCAGTATTCCTTAGCTACCTTGTCGGCATGCGCGGCAAAGGCCTCGCTGAAAACATCCGGGAACCTGCCGTCCGGGCTGAGGGTCTTTACCCTGCCCGCGTGGATTATGCCTGTCTTGATCTTGCCCAGGTAGTAGATTTCGAGCTCCTCGAAATACTCATCCGGAAGGTTCAGGTTGCGATGGAAGGGAATGGTGTTGAAACCATAGTCCTTATGGTCTTTGGCGACCTGCTCCATCCATTTTTTGTTTTCCGGGATGGCTTTTGGGTTGTAGCGGCCATCTTTAAGGATATCCTCCCCGAATTTCTCTGCCCAGAACTCCCTGTTATGGGTCGAGAAGCGGATATTGGACTGGATGTGGTTCATGCCGGTGGAGATGAACTTTTCCCCATCAGCATCCACGAACCACCAGTTGCCGTCTATCTTCTCAATATGTACGAAGCCAGTATTCCCGACCAGCTCTTCAGGTGCTGTGGCGCAGCTGCCAAGAAGGGCCGTGAGCAGCAGGGCAAATGATAGTTTTTTCATCTTGCTTTCTTTTAAAATGATTTTCGGCGGATCATTCTGAATTCGTTGCGGATTTGTCCCTTGAGCTCTCCCCTGACCATGGCTGCCATAAGTTTTCCCATTTCCGGGTGGTCGGTGGAGATGGTCGAAATGCCTTTGTCCACCACACTTTTCAGGGGGGTCTCATTGAAAGAGATTATCCCGATGTCCTTGCCTGGTTTCAGTCCTTCCCGCTGCACGGTACTTACAAGTTCGACCAGGTCGGGGTCTGAATGAAGGATGTAGCAGCAGCCTTTCCGGATCTCGTCGGGCAGGGACCGTGCAATCCTGACCTTCGATCCTGTTTTATTTGCGAACTTCCGGTAACCCTGGATTATCCTGGGGGCAAGGGCACTCTGGGTGCTGCCCGAGGGCTTACCTATTACCATGATGGTTTCCTCATAAGCTTTGAAGCTGCTTTGATTTGCCAGGAGCAGTTCATAAATATCCTGCTCAAATTCCTGGTATACGGAGTTGAAACGGAGTTGCTCGCCGTTGAAGCCGTAATCCAGGATGAAGACCTTGCCTTTTTTTGTCAGCTCCTCCACCATTTCCAGGCAATCCTTCTCAGGGACAGGAATGATCACATAGTGACTGAACCTGCCTGCATAGGTCTGTAAAAGGGTTTTGAACAATACCGGGTTCTGGTGGTGGAAAAAGACCTCCACCAGGGCTTCCCCCTCGCAGTGCCCTAGGAAGGACTTGTAAAGGGTACTTTTATAGGCTGAGTTCTCGTCCAGAAGCAGGAAGACCTTTTTCTGCACCTCGATATTGGTGGAGCTTACATAATAGCCTTTGCCGGGTAAGGAGTCGATGATACCCCGGGTCTTAAGCTCGTTATAAGCCATCAGGACCGTGTCCCTGGAGACACGGTGACGGTCCTTGAGTGCATTCAGCGAAGGAATGGGGTCACCGGTAGCAAGCTGGCCATCCTGAATGGATGAGATGAGCCCGTCTACGATCTGTCTGTAAAGGGAAACACCAGTATTGTCTTTGTTTACCATATACCAACTGGTAGGTACTGGTGGGCAATATACAAAATATTCCGTAAATACCTTCAGGATCAGCCAGGGATTGCTACGCCAACACTTATCAGGTCTTAATGGAACGAGTATGGGCTTTATATAGTAAAGCACCCCTCACTGGACTCGCGAAGCCGAAGGCTGAGCAACACTACCCCCGCTACTACTAAAACCCGGTGCGCCTGCGGCGTACCGGGTTTTTTCATGCATTGGCGTCAGGAGTTTTCATCAGTAAGTTAAGGGTGGAAATAAATCTCTGTTTAACCGATATTTTCTTTTTCATCACATAAAGATGTAGTATGGAAAAGAGAAATATTGAAAGGTTTCCGGAAGAGTTCATGTTTCAATTGACTACCGAGGAATTTGAAATCTTGAAGTCACAAATTGTGATATCAAGTTGGGGTGGTACACGAAAAATGCCATTTGCTTTTGCTGAGTTATGGAGTAGCCATGCTTTCCAGCGTACTTCGAAGTAAAAGAGCCATTGAGGTAAACATCCAAATCATGCTAGTTTTCGCAAAGCTCAGAGAGTTGCTAATGGATTCTCTCAGTATGAAACTTGATATTGAAGAGATTAAAAGACGCCTGAGTAATCAGGATAAAAACCTCGAACTTGTCTTTTCTTACTTAGATGAGCTCATCGTAAAGCGAGAAAATCCAACGACCAGAAAGCCAATTGGATTCAAAAGGAATAGGGTTTAGTTCCCATCTGTGGCATTGTTGTCAGGTAACAATTCCATGATTCTTGAAATGTCTCCCACCACATTGAGGTTAGATATTTCAATCGTATAGTCTACATAGGAAAATCCTTCTGAACTTAGTCCAGAAGGATTTTCTAATTGTAATAAATCCATCACTTTTTCTTGGACTTCTTCTTCGATTTTTTCTTTTCTGAAGAACCAGATTTATCCTTAATCCTTTCTAATTCAAGCTTGATGAAGCATCTTTCTTCTTCATTACAAGAATTATTATAAGCCTCTTTCATTAACTTCTTTGCATCTTCAAGCCTGTTTAAATACTCAGATATGATGGCTTCTCTGTGTTTCATTATAGCCCTATTAATCGCAGGAATTTTGTAAGCATATTTTATCAGCTTTAGTGCTTTGTCATATTCCTTCTTATATATTAATAAGAGACTATAATATTCATAGGTAACAGTATAAGTAACATCACAGATCAGTGCCTGGTCATAATGGTATTCAGCCTTATCATACAGCTTCAACTGTTCCATATTTAGTTGACCCATGAGGCAGTGGGCACCGGCATGTTCTGAATCATAGCTCAGCGCATAATCCAGCGACTCCATTGCATCGGTTAAATCATAAGGATAGGCTTCTAATGCCTTTAGATAGTATCTATTTGATAATGTATTTGACATGACATATTAAATTAAATTATTCTATTCCACCACTTTGGCGAAAGACTTCTTTAAATTCCTGTCCAGAATATGTTCTAACAGGATTCCCCCTGATCAGGGAATTGTGCCTACCCCATAGATTTTTCTGTGTTTCTCTATGGGTATTATTTTCTAATTGACTAAACATTTCATTAAGTCTTTGTACAGCAATTTTCTTATTCTGGATTTGTGAGCGAGTATCACTTGATAATACACTTAATCCCGAAGGTTCATGTATTGCTCTGACTGCTGTTGACACCTTATTGACATGCTGACCACCAGGTCCACCTGACCTTAAAGTTTGAAAGGATATATCCTTGTCTTTTATTTGATTTGGCTTTGATGGCTGATCAGAAGTAATACCTATGTACCAGTTCTTCCGTCTATTATGAATTCTGAATGGACTTTGGCCGATCCACAAAATTGAACCTTCCCATGATGATAGTCTTTTCTCAACCATAGTGCCTGAAACTTTAATAGTTGCAGACAAAAGGGTACCTGATTCCGGACCAGGCTCATCATTCAAAACTTCATATAGGATATTATACTTTTTCATCTCTTTGATAAAGAGGGATAATACCTGAGTCACAACCCAACAGCATTCCACCGGACCTCTTCCTGATGATATTTGAATTATATATTCTTTGGTTTTCATTATTTCTTAGTTTTTATCCATTCGAACTATTTTGGGGGTAAATCTACCCTCAATGTTTACTTGGTTCTTTTGGGATTTCATTACTATATTTAAATCTTTATATACGAACGGTGCTTCATCAACACAGCCTCCCATTAATGTAATTTTCTTTTGCTTCAAATGCTTATTCAATTCACTTACGGTAATAGTGTTTTTAGCTCTACTTCTTGAAACCTTCCTACCTGCTCCATTTGCAAGAAAGTTTCTTGTGTAATATGTTCCTTACCAAATACCATGTATGCTCTTGGATTAGATAACTGCTTGATATTCTTTGCCTTTAATGCGTAGATTTTCCATAATATTTATGATATATATGAATGCATTCGTATTGCTCGAAGCAATCGAAAACGAATAATAAAAAATGACTTGAAATAAGAATCCCGACAGAATGTGTCGGGATGATTTATAGAAAGGAAACTATCTACTTGTCAAACTACACATCGAAGGGAAAACGAAATATTTTATTTAAACTGAGCATTTTCTTGTCCTCCAATTGTTTTTGTTAATTGCGATGCAAATATAAAGCTATTTATTGCATTTTTCCAAACGGACATATTCTGAACAGGGCTAACGCACATAAAGATCAGGAAATGAAGCGGGATTGACAATTTCGTTGCGGTTGTTAACACTTGTTGGCCTGTGGAGTAGTGAAAATGGTAGATTTATTGACAATTGTGCTAAAGGTTTTTAGAAAAGGGAGGTATTCGTTTTGCGATTTCCAAAAGTCACCATTAGGTGACTTTTACACAATGAGGTGACCTGTTAAAACATCTACCCTCCCTTTACAGGTTGCATATATCATTAATTACAAGCCACTTAGGAGACGACTCTGAAAACACCGAAAGAACAGTGAAGTCACATTATTGTAAGTAAGTCACACTTCGGTGACCTTTTGTTTTTGCGAAATACACCCCCTGTTCGCTTTGATCACCCGAACAGGAAATTGAGGTTCATTACTGCAACCGCAACATGATAGTCCGTGAGAGATCAGGTGCTCTGGTATTTAAATGCGTTGACCCTGATATTCTGAAATAATAATTTCCGGTATCATCTAAAAACCATTTTTATACTGATGACTTATATATACTGTTGCATTACTTTTGTTGCTGTCAGTTTTGTTTCACCTGTCAATATTACCTGAAGGAGATTGAGCTGAGTATTGCTGAGTGATTCATTAAGGAAGATTTCCCCCAACCTCTGGGAGGTATTAGAATTGTATTGATACTTGAAGAGATATTGTTCTGAATCCATTTAATATCATTTGTTCTGTTGATGAAATGCTCCCCGGCACGACTTTACCGTATTTAAATGGCGAATTCATTACTTTATACTATTTGGTATTATACTAATGTGTATCACCAATTTGTAGTTAGATATTGGTGTTTTTCTGTATCTATCCTTCAACTCTCTGGAAGCACCAATCTATGAATTCTTTGTCGTTGGACCATTCAGGATTATAATGCCAGTCCGTATGTTAACTTAACAATCAGCTGGTTCTGATCCTGTTGCCATCTGTCGGT
>JBDLIX010000016.1:0-50340 GCA_039714655.1 Bacteroidota bacterium | reverse complement strand
AATACTTCTCTCATATTCTCCAAGGGACTGATAAGCGAGTGCGGCGTTTTTTAAAGCTACACCAAAGTCAGCTTCATCCTTTTCCCTGTATGCCTCTTCTCGGGCTAGTTTTGCATACTCAAGAGCCTTTTCCGGGGAGACGTTAAAATAGGCTTGAGAAATCTGATTGAGAATTTCAGCCGGATGATCAGAGGCCTTTAATTGCAATTTCAGGCTGTCAATTTTCTGCAGATCTTGTGAATAGATTACCTGGGATAGCAGGATTACTACATTCAGCAGAATAAAGGATCTCATAGCAGGTTAATTAAATGGTCTTTTGCAAAATTCCATAATTGCATAGAAATAATCACAGCATATTGAATAGCTGACTCTATTTGTTTGACTTTGAAATGAAAAGTTAGGAAGATGATCCTATCAAGTCAAATAATTGGGCACTTAATGTGATACCCAGGCAGAATTTCATTGAATGAAATTGAATAGCTTTAAGCTCAGAAGAAGGAAACAGCAACGGTGTAGCGTGTGCTGGTAAGTTCCACCGTGATACCGCTTAAAATGTTGAGTGTCATGAACAAATGGTATAGAGTGAAGTCTCAATATTTTTAATTTGCACCTTCTTTTTGATAGCGTTTTTTGTATGTAGTGACAATTATGAAATATTCGGTAAATCACTTTCAGCAAGAGTTGCCAGCAAAAGAGATGCAGTTTCATCTCTATATGAACGCGTTTAGTGATGATAGCTCAACTTTTCTGAAGGAATTTTAGTGAATTGCCAAAAGAGTTGAAGGGTAGTTGGGACTAATGTATGATCGACCTTACATGAATCTGGCCATCAGTATTTTTATGGGATGTGCTCCAATAATGAGTTTGGATTGTTCCGTAATCTGAAAATTGAACGAAAATGTATATTGTTAAATGCATGCTAAGAGAAGAAGGCAACCCTAGCCAGACACTTTCGATGGAATACTACCGCTAAATGAGGCGCCTATTGTCGGAATTGGAAAACATCTGACAGATGGTCTTCCGGAACCCCGGGATTTCAGACTTATGAATGACAGGGATAAATTCAAACTTGTGGATACGCTTTTCATGATCCATGAGCGTGCGAAGCGTCATCCTGGTAAGTTTCCACCAGACTTCGTGTTTCAACTGACAAAGTCTGAGTTTGATGAATTGAGGTCGCAATCTGCGACCTCAAAGGTAGGACGCGGCGGTACACAATACATGCCATTCGCGTTTTCTGAGCATGGAGTCCTGCAGATTGCGAATTTGATCAACACTGACATGGCCGATTCTGTCAGCGTCTTTGTTATCAGAGCATTTGTGGAAATGCGAAGAACGATTATCGCCCAACAGAAGGCGCTTGCCGGTAGCAATGCTCTTGTTAGGGCAAAGTCGGTCGGATCAAAAACCCCGAAGGCGGCAATACTCCAAAAGGAGCTGATACCAAAATTGCAAACGACTATAGATCGTTGACGAAAATCCGAAAGATGCACAGCGCCTCACAGGCCTCATTGAGGTTCTCAGAGATGTGGCAAAGATATCGTAAATGAAAATAGTGACAGGCTCTACTGTCTAACACTAAAGCCGACAGCGTACCGGGGCAGCTTGATTACACCGATGTGAAAGAAATAGCAGCTACTTGTCTTTGATTCACACATAAGAAGTATTATATTTGTGTGTAGGAATTATAACGAATATTACACATGGCAACAAATCTCGCTATCGAAGATTGGCTTATTGAAGAAGCTAAATTGGTTGGTAAACACCGGACAAAAAAAGGAGCTGTTACAGAGGCCTTAAAGGAGTATATTCAGCGTAGGAAACAGTCTGAAATTATACGGATTTTCCATTCGATAGACTACGATCAGGACTATGATTACAAAAAACAGCGAGCAGTAAAATGAAAGTTATTATTGACACAAGTGTTTGGTCGTTAGCTCTAAGGAGAAATAAGGTTCAGGAAAACAAGTATGTTGAAGAACTTGAAGAACTTATTAAAGAAGTCCGTGCTCAACTCATCGGACCAGTTCGCCAAGAGCTTCTTAATGGAATCAGATCAGAAAAACAATATAGGGTTCTTAAAAAGCATCTAAGGGCATTCAAGAACCTTGACATTGAAACAGAAGACTACGAATTGGCTTCAGAATATTTCAATGAAGCGCGTAAACATGGCATCCAGGGATCAAATACTGATTTCTTACTTTGTGCAATTTCGACTCGTCTTCGGATGCCAATTTTTACCACGGATAAAGATTTCCTTAACTTCCAATCAATTCTTCCAATAGATCTGCATAGAGTTAGGTCGTAAATTGTCACTACTGAGGCTCACATAACACTAAACCGGACACCGGGATCGTCAGTTGGTAATAGCAACAGTGGTGCGGGCGCCAATTAATTCCACCGTGTGCGCCGCAGGTTCTTCATAGCAACGGTAGTGCGGACGTTAGGTTGGATTATGTTTTCGGAACAGAATTTGCATTATGAACGACATGTCTATCACCTTTTAAATCCACTTGACATGAAGTCTATAAACTATATAATTACAGCCATCATTTTCGTTGCCTACCCTACCATGCTGACAGGCCAGAAATCTGTTTACACATTTCCATTTGAAAACAGTTATCGTTTGCCATCCATGCAAACAAAGATCAATGCCGAAGAGATCGCTGCTACCTATCAGACCATGGGGAATATTTATACAACAGAGATCACAGGTATTGGTGATGACAAGATGGAACAAACTTCCATGAGTTTTATCTCCGACGCCAAGGTGGTTGATGCTGTGCGGTTCCTGGAGTTCTATATGGAAGAAGAGCTCTTAGAACCCGGAGACGGGTCTTCAGGGATTGTGGAGATGAGCATCATTTATTACCACGAACAAACCCGAATCAATGCAGGAACAGTATTGGGGGTCCTTACCTTTGGTTTGGGAACACTGTTTGGGATTCCCTATGCCACTGCAGTGGTTGATGTGGAAACTTCAGCTACATTCTATAATGAGCAAGAAATCCCGATTACCACACACAGAGGAGTGGGACGGGGAAAGAAACTGCAATCCCTCTACAGCATGTCCACCCGGAAAGCCCACCAGAGGGCATTAAAAGATGCCCTGGAGGAGCTGAATTTCCAGGTTATGATGGATTCGGATCTTCCTAACCTGGTTGCTAACTAAACCTCCTGATTGATTTCCCGAATCCTGATCTTTACACTCTCCACTTTCCACTCTCCACTTTCCACTTTCTACTTTCTACTTTACACTACCTTGGGTACAACGTATGGATGCCTGTATTTCCTGGTGAGCAGCATATTCCCTTCATCACTATCAATAAACTTCTCAAACTCCCCGTTAAACTCAAGGGTCTCACCCACTTTGTAAGCAATGTTACCAAGATGAGGTAATACTGATGACATATGTCCTTCCATGATATCACAGTTCAGATCGAATCGGTCACCAGAACGAACTGCATCAATAAAGTTGGCAAAATGCCCATCACTGCTCGGGGCTGTACGGAACGAACTATCACCACCCACAGCAGCACCTTCTGCTGCCATATCTGATCCTGCAAAGGGTTCTTCCTCACGTTCCCGGTAAGCCTTCCAGTTGGACCCATTGATTTCAAGCCACCCATCGGTTCCATAAAACAGGTTTCCGATCTTTATGCCAGCTTTGGCTTCTGCATTTGTGAAGCGTCCCCGGGTCTCAAACTCAAGGATTTTTCCATCTTCATATTCTAACAGCGTGGTTTGGGTGTTAGGAGTTTCCTGAGAACAACCATGGGGCGAAATTCCAAAGATCCCACCCATGGATTGGACTTTTACCGGATGCATCTTTTTATTCAGGCCCCATCGTGCAATATCAAACTGGTGGGGACCCTGGTTCCCGGTATCACCATTTCCGGTATTCCAATGCCAGTGCCAGTTATAATGGCCTCTCTTCTCATTATAGGCCCGATAACTGGCCGGTCCCAGCCACATATCATAATCCAGGGTGGAAGGGGCCTCACTGTCAGGCGTGATCCCGAATGAATCCCTGGGCTTAAAACAGGTCCCTCTTGCCATAAACACATCACCAATTCCACCATCATGCAGAAAGTTCATGGCCTGCATGACATTGCTTGTGGAGCGGTTTTGAAAACCTACCTGTACTACCCGGTTGTATTTCCTGGCAGCTTCCACCATCTTACGGCCTTCCCAGATATTATGTGAGCTTGGCTTCTCCACATAGACGTGTTTCCCCGCCTGACAGGCCCAGATTGATCCAAGCGCATGCCAGTGGTTGGGAGTTGCCATGCCAACGGCGTCAATCTCCGGATCTTCAAATACCTTGCGCATGTCCTGAACGGCATTTGGTTTATTCCCCTTTTGATTGTCAGCAACCATCTGAACAGATGCATCATGAAATTGGGTATCCACATCACACACAGTTTTTATAAACACACCCTTATCATACATTTCCGAGAATGCATTCATAAGGCTTTTTCCCCTGCCGCGTAATCCGATGACTGCAACGTTCACCCGGTCATTGGCTCCAAGGATCCTGCCATATGATTTGGCCGAAAGGGCAGTAAATCCAACCGATACTCCGGCTGTACTGAGTGCTGTTTTTTTAATAAAAGTTCTTCTGTTTTCCATCATTGGTTTTTTTGGTCCTATATAGATTTATAAAAGATTGGAATTCATAAGGGTTTTCCGGTAGAATAATTCATTTTTCTGAGTATAAATATAAGGATTATAACCTTTGCGTGTTAATTGCAGAAAAGAAGTAATTCAATTAAACGCTCAGGATAAATCCTGGCTGCGGAATAGTTATATTTATAGTATTATTAAATACTTCAATCACCTCCATGCCTTCAATTAGATCTATTCCCGTCCGCTTAATACTGGCTTTCTCAGTTGCATTTTTCACGTCCACCTGCACAGCTGACCGGCATTCTACCCTGTCAGGAACCAGGCCCAACATCATCTTCATCCTGGCCGATGATATGGGCTGGGCTGATCTGCCAGTCTATGGGAACCGATTCAATGAGGCGCCCAACCTGACCCGGATGGCTGAAAATGGCATGCGGTTTACAGATGCATATGCTGCCTGCCCCGTATGTTCCCCTACCAGGGCCAGCATTATGTCTGGACAGTATCCCGCACGGGTGGGAGTGATTGATTTTATTCCGGGCCACTGGAGACCCTATGAGGAGGTTACAGTTCCAAGTAACCGGACCCAATATCTTCCCCAGGAGATTATCACCATTGGTGAAACGATGCAAGAGGCAGGATATGCCACGGGATATTTCGGAAAATGGCACCTGGGAAATCCCGATGGACACTATCCCCAAAACCAGGGATTTGATGTGGCAAATGTTTACCAGGGAGGTGGATTTCATCAGTTCGCCGGGAAGATGAGCACCCCTATTGAGGAGGAAGAAGGAGTGGTACTCTCCGAAGCCCTGACCAGTCTTAGTCTCGATTTTATGGAGCAAAACAGAGAGGAGCCCTTCTTTCTTTTCCTGGCTCACTACGATGTGCATGTACAGCTTGATGCCGATTCAGCACTCATTGATAAATATCTGAAAAAAGAGAAGGTAGAGGGCTATCCCGGAAATGCTGTTTATGCAGCCATGGTGGAGCATGTGGATAACAGCGTCGGACAGATCCTTGATAAACTGGAGGAACTTCACTTGTCAGAAAACACACTGGTGGTCTATTTTTCAGACAATGGCGGACTGATAAGCAGGTTTGACAGAATTCCGCTTCTGGCCCATTCCAAACAGTACATTTACGAAGGAGATACTTTGCTATATATCGCCTCTTCCAATGCGCCCCTACGGGCTGAAAAGGGAACCATTTATGAGGGAGGGATCCGGGAGCCCTTCATTGTACAGTGGCCAGGCATGATTGAAGCCGGACAAGTGAGCGATGCGGTTGTAACAAGCGTCGATTTCTATCCGACTTTTGCGGAACTGGCAGGAATTTCCCTTCCTGAGGAACAGGAGTTTGACGGAGAAAGCCTCCTGCCGGTTTTCTCCGGCCAAGTGTCTGATCCCGAACGGGCTATATTCTGGCATTATCCTGTCTATCATCATGATAAACCGGCTTCTGTTATCCGAAAGGGCGACTGGAAACTGATCCATTACCTGGTTGATGACAGCCGGTTGCTCTATAACCTTGCCGAGGATATTGGGGAAACCACCGATTTGAGTACGATCCATTCCAACAAAACAGAGGCACTTATGAACCTGCTGGATCAATGGAGAAAAGAGGTGGGCGCAGAAACACCGGTACCCAATCCCGATTTTGATCCCGAAAAAAGAGAACAGTGGGGAAGGCATCCCCGCTGAATCCTAGTAGATCAATAATTCAAAAGGTTCATACAGACCATAATCCATCAATGAATATTGATCAGTGGAAGGAATCTCTTCGGGGGCAAGATTCCAGTCCCAGGGACCACTGATCCAGAAGTGCCCGGCTTTATAGAAATGTCCAAAAGTGTTTTTCAGACTTCCCACAACTTTTACTGTGATCTCATTGTCACCCTCCTTCAAAAGATGACCTACTTTCAATTTATAGGGTGGCCAGCAGATCTGACCTGCCATCTGACCGTTGACAAAAACCTCTGAAGTAGTGCCATTCCATCCTTTAAGCTGCAAGGAATAGTCCCGGTCCGGCTCCCCGATATGGAATTGCCGGCTGTAGGATACTTTCTGTGAATAGAAAGGATAGCCCTGATCCCTCCAGGAGCCCAGTGAATCAAGTGTACCTCCGGCAATCTCGAATCCCCTTTCCAGGGGTTGGAGAGTGAAAGGGCCTGTGAGGTATACCGGCATTAGTTCGGCATATAATGACATCTTCTGAGCCTTGATGGTGAGTCTGTTCCTCCCGGCTTTCAGGTACTCCCCGATGGGATAATAGTGAAAGTCCCGATCGATCCAGTAGGTTCCCTCCTCTTTCTGAACCAGGTGTCCGTTGATATAAACATCCCAGAGATTATGGCCCTCCACCACAGCCTTTATCTCCTTCATGGAGAGCAGATCAGTCTCCCTGGCGATGGTAAAGTGGTAGCTGGCCGAAAAACCGGAACCGTCGGGAAAGGTATCCCTGGAAATGTATTCCTGGCGGTACTGGATCTTGTGCTGCCAGGGATTTCCCATCTCCAGGCCATGACTTTCAAATAGGGCAAGGAGGGCATCCATGAAATAGGAATCCTTTAGTTCAAGCTCCCCAGAGGTAAGATCCAGGTAGTTAAGTACCAAAATATTATCCTGGTCTGCAGTAACAGTCACTTCATCCTTGGAAGTTACCGGGCTCCCCTTCCCATCAGCGGTTTTCAAAAAGGGCAGGGATGACCTCCCTTTAGAAATGAAATAGATTGAACTTCCCACAGGCGGCAGATCAACCTGAAAGGAGAGCGCTTTGCCTTCACCTGCCGCCGGGATCTGTGAAATCACCCCTGTGACAGGATCCAGCCAGACCACGCTTTTCCCCTGCGCTTCAATAGTGGCTTTGGCAGAGTGATCTGCCGATGAATTCACCAGCATCAGCAGTTGTCCGTCATCCAGGATTCGGCGCTGGTGGTATAACTCACCTTGGCTGGCAGAGGGCTCTTTGATGGTGAGATCCTCTCTGACAGTCACTTCCTTAAAGAGCGGGTCCGAAATCTCCTTTACAAACAGGCACCGGTCAGGATCCCTTTGCAACAGTTCATTGATGCCATCAGATCGCTCTCCATCAAGGTAGGGTATGTCAGATATAAAAGAGACAATCTTGCCCCCTCCGGCAAGAAATTTGTCCAACAAAAGAAAAGTGGAGCTGTCAATGTTTTCCATAGTGGCCGGGATCACAACTACACTGTAAGCCCGGTTGCCCACCCTCAAACGGTTGCCGCTGACCGAGCCTATGTTCTTTATCACATTCTCGGAGCCCAGATCATATTCGCAATGATTGCGCTCAAGTTGCCAGATAAAGCTCTTAAAACGGCGCTGTATGGTATCGATTTGCGGGTTCTTAATCCTCCTTGAGAAATACATCCACGCTGTGGTATTGGGCTGAAGTACAAGAATATCGTTCAGCTGCTCTCCGGATGAGCCAGCCAGAGAAAGTCTGCCGATATAGTCACCCAGCAGGCGGTAATTGTCCCACCATGGCTCATGATAGGTAAAGGAAGGGGGATAATCGAATTTCCGTACACCTCGCAGGGTAAAGTATGAGAGGTGCTGGTTGACAAAATTTACACCTAACACAGCCTGCCAATCCGCCAGCCTTTTATAGGTGGAAAAATCCATTTCCCAACCTCCGCCACCATAGGTTTCGCTCAGTGTACGGAGGTGGCCGCCCTGATTGGCTGCACTGGCCAGTTCACGAACGGCCCGGGTGTTGCCAAACTGACCACCCATTCCGCTGGGATCCAGAGTATTACCAAGCATATCAACACCCGGTTGCTGATGCCAGATATAAAAGGCTGCCTCGTCAAATCCATGGGTTGGGTATGGCCATCCATGTTCCCAATAATGACCCGTCCATCTTAATCCCTGCTCCTCACAGTATCGGTTCCACGGTTTTGCCCAACGATCGATAAAAAGTTCCAGGATCAGTTCATAATAATCGTGCCGCACCTTTTTCCACTCCCCGGTTTCAAAGATAAGAGAGGGCAGGTTTACCCTGAGATCATACCCCCAGCGCTCCTGAAAGGCATCCCAGAGATCGGGCGTCCACCGGATCAGTGTTTCTTTTCCCATTGCAGCCTCCAGGTTGGGCTCATCTGTAAATATACCCTTGACCGTATGGCCAAAATCGGAAGCATTGTACTTCTCATAACCACGGGTCATGGTCACCTCCATGAACTTTTCAGTAACCCCTTTCTTAAGCAGGTCCACATAGGTAAAGCCTCCAAACCAGTAAGAAGTGGGAGGAAAAGTCTTCCTGAACAGGTAATAGGTTCCCTCCTCTCCAATATCCTCAAGGTAGGTCGTTGTGATATCAATTAAACTTTCCCCTTCCCTTTTCAGAATGACCTCACAGCGTGTAGTGTCGGGTTGGAAAATTTCCTGAACTTCAAGCTTCAGTCCTGTTCCCTGATTCCAGGATTCGGGCATCTCCGCAGGCACATGTCCACCGGCAAATCCGCTCGGGTATGAGTTTTCATCGTAAATCCAGACATTCATCCCAAGCTCCTTGCCCTTCTGTACGGTATAATCAAACAATTCAAACCACTCCCCGGAAAGATATTCAGTAATCAGTCCGGGACGCGGATGAACAAATACCCCACCAATACCGGCATCCCTGAACTTTTCCATATGAAAGTCGATTCCCTCCCTGGTGATCCGGTCGTTCCAGTCCCACAGGGGCGCACTCCGGTAATCAGCAGGAGGATCGGAAAACAACTCCTGCAGTTGGCTGAATTTGCTAACCGGACTCACTTTTTCGGGGAATCGATCCTGGCAACCAACCAACATGATCAGTAGAGAAATAATGAGCAATCCGGATGAGTGGGCCAAGAGGGAACTTAGGCGACATTTGATGGTATTGAGATGCATAAACATGATTTTAATTTGTGATCACTTCATTTTAGTAAGTCTTACCATGGAAAGGTAATAATTCTATACCAAATTAGATTTTTTCATAAATTAACAGTCACGTAATTTAAAAGAAACCTTAAGATGATGAAGAAAACTGACTCCAAAACCAAATTGTTCTTAAGCCAGCTGTTCATTGCACTCTTTACCCTACTCCTTTTTTCCTGCGACACCCAACCGGATCAACAGGGAAGCAGTGAAAGGCTCTTTAATGGCCCCTATGAAAATGAATACCTGAACCGGGTTGCATTCCCTATGGGGGGTATTGGTGCTGGTATGATCGCCCTGGAAGGAACAGGGGGTATCTCACATCTCTCTGTCAGAAACAAACCCGATATATTTAACGAACCCTTCATGTTTGCTGCAATCACCGTAAAGGGCATTGAGAACGGGGCAAAAGTGCTTGAGGGTCCGATGGCGGATTGGAAGGTGTTTGGCAACTCAGCGACAGGGAACGGAATGGGAAAAGGTGCAGATGGTTATCCCCATTTTGAAAAGGCCACATTTTCCACCCGATTCCCATTTGCCACGGTTGATCTTGAGGATAACGATATTCCGCTTGAAGTCAGCATTACCGGATGGAGTCCCTTTATTCCGGGGGATGCAGAAAATTCAAGCCTGCCTTTGGTCTCTCTGGAGTATACACTGAGAAACAGTTCCGGCAAAGCTGTGGAGGCTCTCTTTTCCTTTCATTCTGAAAACTTTATGCAAATTGAAAACACAGGTGCAACTGTTTCAGGGATCAGGAACGGTTTCCTTTTAAGCCAGTCATGCCTGCCAGAAAAGACACATTACAAGGGTGACTTTGCAGTATTTACTGATCATAAAAATACGGTGACCGACCTGGCCTGGTTCAGGGGAGGATGGTTTGATGCCAGGACCATGATCTGGAAAGATCTGAGTGAATTTACCTATGAAAAGGATACCACCACCATGCGATCAACAGGAGCCTCCCTCTATGTCCCGGTCGAACTGGAACCTGGTGAAGAGGAGACCATACGATTACAAATGGCCTGGCATGTGCCCCATTCTGATCTGCGTATTGGCCCGGAACCGACTGATGATGAAAAAGAGAAGGCTCAGGAGGCCACTTGTGATCCGGGAACAGGTTGTTGTCCTCCTGAGGGCGGACTCTACTACGAACCCTGGTATGCCGGACAATATAAAGATATTAACGAATTGATTGGTTACTGGAGCAAACGTTACAATGATCTCAGGTCAGAATCCAGCTTGTTTTCAAATGCATTCTATCAATCAAGCCTTCCGGATGAGGTGCTGGAAGCTGTAGCTGCCAATCTGACCATCTTGAAATCACCTACAGTACTCCGCCAGAAGGATGGCAGACTGTGGGCATTTGAAGGCTGTTCTGATGCTTCCGGATGTTGTTACGGTTCCTGTACACATGTCTGGAATTATGCCCAGGCCATACCCCACCTTTTCCCGGATCTTGAGAGAACACTCAGGGAAACGGAGTTTGAAGTGAGCCAGGATCAATCGGGTCATCAAACTTTCAGAACGGCAATTCCAATCCGGCCAACGGATCATAACTTTCATGCTGCATCGGACGGCCAGCTGGGTGGAATCATGAAAATGCACAGGGAGTGGAGGATCTCAGGGGATACAAAGTGGATGAAAGAGCGCCTGCCAGCCGTGAAAAGAAGCTTGGATTACTGTATCAGCCAGTGGGATCCTGAAGGGAAGGGGATACTGGAGGAGCCTCACCACAATACCTATGATATTGAGTTCTGGGGACCCGACGGGATGTGTACCAGTTTTTACCTGGGCGCCCTGAAGGCATTTATCGCCATGGGCAGCGAGGCCGGACTGGACATTTCCCGGTATTCGGAACTTTTTAACAAGGGCAGTAAATACATGGAGAAAGAACTGTACAACGGAGAATATTTTATTCAAAAGGTTCAGTGGAAAGGGTTGCAGGCAACTGACCCGGTGAAGGCAACAGAAAAGAGGTACAGAAGAGAGCTGTCTCCTGAGGAGTTTGAGCTGCTTGAGAAAGAAGGACCAAAATACCAATATGGGAATGGGTGCATTTCCGATGGTATTTTGGGTAACTGGATCGGTGAGATGTGCTACCTCGATAATTTTCTTGACACTGAAAAAGTGAAGAGCCACCTTGTTTCAATCCACAAATATAATTTCAAACCGGATCTGTCTGACCATGTGAATCCCCAACGTCCAGGATATGCCATTGGAGATGAGGGTGGATTATTGCTTTGTTCCTGGCCCGCGGGAGACGAACCATCACTGCCTTTTGTCTATAGCAACGAGGTGTGGACCGGAATTGAGTACCAGGTGGCATCCCACCTGATGCTAGCGGGAGAAGTTGACAAAGGGCTGGATATTGTGAGGGCTGCCAGAAAGCGGTATGACGGCAGGGTGAGAAATCCCTTCAATGAGTATGAGTGCGGACACTGGTATGCCAGGGCAATGAGCAGTTATGGCCTGTTGCAGGGACTGACAGGAATCCAGTATGATGCGGTGGATCAATCCTTTAAAATAGATTCGAAAGTGGGTGACAGCTTCAAGAGTTTTTTCTCCACCCAAAGCGGTTGGGGGAATCTTGAATTTGAAGAGAATAAGATCATCCTGAATGTAGCATATGGACACCTTGATGTGAAGGAGTTGACCTTCACCCATGAGCAGAGTCTTTCAGGAATCAGCCAGATAGTTGTAGGTTCGGAAGAGATTAAAGCAGAATTTGAGCAGGTAGAGGGATTGAACAGAGTTCTTTTTGAAAATGAGTTAAAGCTGGATCAGGGGGAGAAACTGATTATCAAGCTCCAATAATATGGAGTACCCTGATCCCATGAAGTATACCGGCCTTGTTCCTGCCCTCCGGCTGTTCTCCATGACCTCTTTACCAGGGCTTGAATCTGTGCTTCAATAGAAATTCTTTTACCACAAAAAATGGCTATTTCATGGGATTGGGGTTCTCCTTTTTAATGATCAATTGTTCGTTTGAAGGCAGATCAGTGAAGGGATTGTGGGGCTCGGTCTGGTACCAGTAAGCCACTGTGGCCATGTCATCCCTCAGGTGCTTGTATTTCCCACTTCCGTCGCTTTGCCATCCCAGGCTTTGGAGTGTTACTTTCAGGTCACTTTCAAAACGAACCGGATCAAGGATATGCCACCTGTATGACCCGATCTTGAGCTGGTAGGAGGTCTCCGGATCATCCAGGAAGTAGTGGAAGCCGGAATAGGGACTGTCAAACTCATCAAAGTGAGGAATCCCCGCTTCATTCCTGCCTCCATTGTATCCGTATGAACCACAGAAGTAATCCTCCTCGCCGGTCCCACAGATGGTAGGAAAGCGATCATCGCCATCGATAAAGAACTTGATCTCTCCTTCGCCCCACCAACCTTCATCATAGGCCCCACGGGCCATGTAGGTACCTACGTAGTGACCCTTCCCTTGTACATCATCCAGGATCACATGGTCCTCCAGATCGGGCAGGGGGTGTACCCTGTGAAACTGTGCGTGAAAATAGGCCGCATCATCGGGCACATCGGTCAGGGTATAGTCCACCTGGTAATACAATCTGGTACGCTCAGCTGCCCTGTTCTCCATGGTGATCCTGCATTTTTTCCGGAAAGGCATCTGCCAGTAACAGTTGAGCCCGCTGCGGGGATTCACACAAACGGCCAGGGATTTGATTTGGGGTTCCATGCCCATACCCCAACCCGAGGCAAAGAAATCGCCCACCGGAACCTCCACCGACGGTTCTGTCTCATCGTCCCAATAAAACCTGATGATGTTCAACCGATAATCGCAGACCGGAGTCATCCAGATATGCTGTATGGCGCCCTCACCTTCGATCTCTGCCAGCGTATACTCCTCGCCCGGTTCAATGAAGATGTAAGGATTTACTTTCCAGCCCTGTCCCAGGTCGCCGGCTGCATGGGCCGCATTGCCCTCTTCCAGGGTGGCCATTCCCCCTTTTCCCTTCTCGCCCGTAAAATTCTCCGGGCTGATGGAACGGGATTGCGCATCAGAAAGCCGGTACAGGTTCCCCATATCCAGATCCAGCCCGTTGTATTTCTCACTTTTGTTGTTGCAGCCCGAAAGTACCAGGACCAGGGACAGTATGGCAAGCATAGCTCTTTTCATAATTTCTCTATTTAGTTTAAGGTATATGATTCTGAATCCAGTGATGCATATCAAAATTCGTACTTTTTCCTAAACCCTGTATGTCCTTACCTTCTCCATGATGCGGTTCACTTCATCCACATTCCTGTCGGAGGTGACCACATAAAGAACTCCTCCTGGCAAAGAATGGCTTTGCAGGTGATCCTCAAACAGATCACCCCTGGTCGCAACCACCAAAGGAACATCTCCGGCCTGGGCTTTCAGCTCGGGCAACACATCAAAAGCCAGCGGATTGTCTTTTTCATCCAGCATATAGATGGCTTTCAAATTTTTCAACCTGGAGACTGACTTGAGGAGGTGCCGTCCATTGCTATGAAGATGCAATACCCCTCCATCGAAGTGGTTGAACATTCTCTGCACATTCTCTTCACCCCACGTTTCATAATCCTCCACTGAGGTCATGTGGAATGGATCCACACTTTCGGAGATGATCCTGCCCGGCAACCACTGTGCGAAATTGCTGAAAGTCCCATTAAGATAGGAAGGTGTATGTTGGAAAAATGCTTCCTGTACTTTAACATTCAGGTCAAAAGCAAAATCGATCACTTCACGCACTTTTTCCGGGTTTTCGAAAAGGCTCAGGTAGGTCTTGGTGGCTCCTACCAGTTCAAATACAAAATTGAGTGAATCGATCAGGATAAAATGGCTGATACCAAACTTATCCTCAGAAACCTCTCTAAATATCTCCAGTTGTTTCAGGTATTTCTGAAACCAGGGGTGATCTGTGCTGATTTCCGGGATCTGGAAATCACTTAGCTCCTCAAGCATCGGTTTCACCATGGAAGAGATCCAGCCAATTCCCGGATCGTTTAAAAACTGTATCTCCCCCCCTATCAGTGCACCGTAGAGGCCCTGGTCAAACTCACTTAAATAGGCATTGGGAATGGTATCATCTTCCACCATTGTCTTCTCTTTCAACAGACTGTCCCAGAAACGGGCCCGCTCCAGGGGATCGGGATAGGAGGTATAGCCCTCTACATTGTTTCTGCGATATTCCTCCATGGTTCGGGTGGGAATTTGGAAATCGGCAAATATCCGGTCCTCAGCCTTCCTGTCATAAAAAGGTATCAGCCGGTGGATGACGGCTTCAGCATTTCTTTTGTAAGCTATTTGATCCATTTACTTACTGTTTATACTTTAAAAATACAATGTCTATACATCTCTTGTATCGGCCCAGGCACAGGCCACCATTTGCTGAATGTTCTCCTGCGGGGTATCCGGAGGAATAGCACAGCCCGCATTGATCATCAGCCTGGGTGAACCCTTATATATCTCCAGCAGTTCCTCAGTCTTCTCTGTGACCTGTACAGGTGTTCCAAAGTTAATGATTCCTGAGGGATCCAGGTTGCCGATAAAGAGGGTGGAATTGTGACACAGCCGGTAGATCTCATGAATATCGGTCAGGTAGTCCAGTTCCAGTGCATCAGCCCCGGTTTTCACCATATCCTCCAGGATCACATTGGTATTTCCGCAGATATGCAGGGTATAGGGAAGCCCCAGCAGGTGGGCCTCATCGATCAGCTGCTTTTCATAGGTGAAGGCAAACTCCCTGTAAAACTCGGGCTGGATCATCTCCGGACCTGCCACGCTGTCGCCGTTGGACACCATATCGGCCCCGGTTCCGGCCATCAGCCGGATAAACTGTTTCCCAGCCTCGGTGGCATACTCCAGCAGACGGTGCACCCCTTCCGGATCCAGCAACAGGTCGGTCATCAAATCCTGCGATCCCCGAATCATGCTGGCCAGAGAGAAGGGAGCCTGATCACAATTTCCGCGAACAAATACCTCATCTCCAAAATAGTTCTTTACGATCCGTGTGATCTCCAACCAACGCTGGATCCCTTCATCTTTGGCCACATCCACGGAGGGGAGTCCCGCCACTTCATCCATTGATTTGATCAGGGTTCCATGGGTCCTGGCAGGCTCATCATCCGGATAATCTACTGGGACACCCACTGAACCTGCCAGGGTGGCGGTATCCACATCGATTAACACCCCATCGGTTTTGTATTTCTCTGCAGCATTGATAAATGCCTTCGCTGCCTTATCAGGGTTTTCCCTGAACTCCCTCATGGTGATCCCCTCTTCCCGGGCTGCCATCATAAAATTATGTAGCATTACCGGCCGCCTGTCGGTCCATTTGCCCTCCAGTGCGGCCTTAATTCGTTCTGTTCCTGTCATAATATCCATATTTAATTAATTTCGCGGTTTCTGTCCAAACTTATATATCCAGCTTTATCTCCATCCGGTATTTTTCTGCCAGTTCCTGAGCAATCTCCACACTGTTTCCAACCGGATCAGATGGATATTTCTCCACTGACTCCACCCACTCCCACTCAAACTTCGCCACCTTCACCAGGAATGCCTCCTCATCAAACTCCTCTCCTCTTTCAACAGCTTTGATCACCTCATCCACAAACATTTTCCACCGGCCTGCGTAGTATGTCCGGGTCAGACCTGCCCAGTTCCGGTTGGCATAATCGATCAGGGGGTTGTTCTCCCCGCCCCAGGTGGTCAGGATGTTCCTGGCATTCTTCTCGAAATAGGCAGCTTCATCTGCATCTATCCCGAAACTTCGGGCATCCTCCAGCCAGTGTCCCAGCATAAAGCTCTTCTGCGTGGCCAGCAGCCGGTCCAAGTCATTCAGCAGTTCGATCATCTTCTCCCCACTCGTTTTCATGGCCACTATATCCTTCTTCTGATAATCGGAAGTAAACTGGTCCCTGAGTACCAGGAAATGGTCGGCCAGCACCTGCCGGCCCACATTGACCAGATCATATTTATAGACCTCCCGGGATGTGATCTCCGCATTAAGCATTAGCTCCCAGGCATGAAAAAGCTCTTCAGCAGCATAATCCGGATTGATCATGGCCACTACCTGGTCCCAGTCCTTGTGCCCGTATCCGGTAAAAGCAGGGCGTCCGTTGGTAGCTGTACCATGAGCCAGCCTGGGAAGTTTGCTATAGACCTTGTTATACAGGATCTGCCATGCTGCCCTTGCATTCTCATCCGCGGAACCATGCCGGCGGTCGGCCCAGGCCTCTATCCATGCTTCCGGATCAACATCAGCTGATCCCCATGCTTTCTCAAATACAAATTCATACATCAGCGGATTGTCATCCAACGCCTCCAGGGTTGACCCAATGCCTGCCAGGTTCTCACCGCCGTGCTCCAGTACATTGTCCATACGTTGATCCACTTCTTTAATGTTCCCGGCCAGCATGGTGTTCCCACCGAAATTGCCCAGGTAGCACCAGTAGTAGGGCTGGCCAAAGAACGACTCTGTATCTTTCCATATCTCATGGTATTCACAGAAGTAGTCCAGCAGGGTCATTTTTCCCTCTGGTACCGCATTGATATAGGCATTGATCCGTTCGCCCGACCACTCCTTGTCAAAGTAAAAGACCCAGGCCATCTGCAGCCATTCTGCTTCCGGGTCTGTCTCCTTCATCGTTCCATATATTGTCTTTGATACTTTGTCAAGAAAATCCAGGTCCCAGCTGGGTGGCTTGATCTCCACAAAGGGATCAGCCCCGTAAATATGGTCGGTCCCGAATTGCCGGGTCTGCTCCTCCATAAATGCTTTCTGGATCACCGGGAATATCGTATCCATGGGGTCCAGGAAATAACTGTGGTAGAGGCTGTCGAACCCCACCCAGTCGCCCAGCTTCTGTATGTTGACATCGGGATAGATCTCCTTCAGTTCCCTGGGCACATGCCCACTGAAGGCTTGAAGTACCGGGGTCACACCCAGCTCACGTTCCCGGGCTACTATCTTTTTCTGCAGTTCCAATTCGTGATCCATCCATGACTGCGGCAGCGGGGCATCCCACTTGTCCAGCAGCGACATCCGGTGGAAAGGAATGTGGGTGGGACCGGTAAAGTAGTTACGGATCTGCTCATCAGTCAGCCCGAAGTCCATCCATACTTTGTACCAGATCGATTCCTGTCCGGTAATGGCCAGGGTTGTATTGATACCATTGAGTGCCATCCAGTCGATCAGTCGCTCCCAGTCACGCCATTCCCACCAGGGGGTAGTGTAGGAAAAAGTACAGTAGTTCAAGAAGAAGCGCCGATCCACCCGCGCCTCTTTCCTGACTTTCTCTGGAACAGGGGGAAGGAGCTCAGGCAACTCCACTGCCTGATCGGCAAACCAGGAGACCGAGGTATGACAATAATATCTAAGGTAGTGGTTCAGCCCCACTGCCATGGAGTTCTGGTTGTTTCCGCGGATCAGGATCTTTCCGCCTTCGGTGGATTGCAGTTCAAACAAATCCTTGCCCGAGGGAGATTCCATCTGATCAAACAGGATCTCCCCGGCAAATTGCGGTGCGATCCGCTCTACAAGTCCGTTTACGGCACACTCCTCATTTTGGCTGCTGCAACCTGCCACCAGAAAAATGAGTAACGCAGTAATTACTGAGATCAACTGCTTCATGAGGTAGTCGTTATGTGGTTAACTACTTATTTCTTTTCTCTATCTCCTCCAGGGTCAGATTACTTGTTTCAAAAAGAAACTTTTTAAAGAAAAAGAACCCGAGAAAAGTCATGACAGAGAAGAAGACAAAACTGAACCCAATGCCTTTTCCGTCTCCAAAAGCGCCGGATACCACCGGGAATAGAAACGTGACGCTGCCATTGACGATCCAGTTGGAAAAAGAACCAATGGCCACACCCCTCGAACGGATGTTGTTGGGAAAGATTTCGGCCAGCAGTACCCAGACCACAGCGCCCATTGAAGCTGCAAAGGAGGCCACAAATCCTATGAGAAACAGGAGCAACAATCCACCGCCGAATGTTTGGAACATAAATGCCCAGGCGAACAAACCCAGAAAAAGTGCCATGCTCAACATCCCTGTTAACAGAAGGGTTCTGCGTCCAACTATGTCAATGAAACGCATGGCAAGCAATGTGAAGGTGAGATTGACCAATCCCAGTATCACAGTTTGTCCAATGGCTGAGTCGGTTGAAAATCCTGCAGCCCTAAAAATATCTGTGGCATAATACATCACAATGGCAATCCCGGTAAACTGACTGAAAATTCCAATGGTAATACCGATCAGCGTGAACTTGACATTGGGCTTCTTAAACAGCTTCTCCTGGTTTTCCAGTTTTTCCTGCTCAAGAGATTCCCGTATCTCATTCAGGATAGTGGACGGATCGCTTGCCGGATTAACATCCCTGATGGTCTTCTCCGCTTCTTCCGTTTGCCCGGTCTTCATCAACCAGCGCGGGCTTTTTCTTACACGGTACAGCATGACCATGAAAAGCAGTGCCGGTAAAGCTTCAGATAAAAACATGTACCTCCAGTTGTTCTTACCCGTATGAATCAGAAGATAGTCCACAAAGAATGCAACCAGTATTCCAACCACTATAGCAAGCTGAAAAGTAATGATCAACCTGCCTCTATGGGAAGCAGGAGCAATTTCAGAGATGTAGGTGGGTGAAAGAACAGAAGCCACTCCAACGGCTAATCCACCCACAAAGCGTGCCAGGATAAACAGATTGATCTGGGTGGCCATCCCTGTCCCGAATGCTGATACCAGAAACAGGATGGCTGACACTTTTAGCATCTGCCGTCTGCCGTACAAATCACCGGGCCGGCCGGCACCAATGGCTCCAACAATGCTGCCGAACAGAGCCGAACTGACTGCCCAGCCTTTCATGACATCATTCAAATCAAAATAGCCGGTAAAGAAAGGGAGGGCCCCATTAATTACCGCTGTATCATAACCAAACAAAAGACCACCAATGGCAGCTACCAGTGTATAAAGAATAAGCTTACGTTTCATCTCTTATGAATCATAATTGTTGAACAAAATTAAACTACCTTTGATAAAATACTGTAAATATAAAATTATCGTATTATTTCAAACATGGAACAGCCAGATTATAAATCCACCGTAGAACGTCATATTCTCGATCTGGGAAGTCTGGGATTTCAGTGTGTGAAAGCATTGGGAAAATACAACTACCGGAAGATAAGAAGAAGCCTTGAAATGCATAAGCATGAAGGAATGCTTGAGATCTGTTACCTGGACAAAGGTACACAGTACTACAATATCGAAGGAAAAGATTATCACCTGAAAGGAGGGGATCTGTTGCTGACTTTTCCAGGCGAAGAACATGGAACAATGGAATTCCCCGAGGAGAAGGGCCGGCTCTTCTGGCTCATCCTCACCCTGCCTGGATCCGGAAGTAATCAACGGCTGTTGAACCTCACCCCGAAAGAGAGCGGTGTATTAACAGATCGATTGTTGCAATTGCAGTCAAACCGGATGTTCCAGGGTTCTCTCCACCTGAAAAACCATTTAAACAGGATCTATCAGATCTATAACGAGAAAGAGCCTGTTTATAAAAAAATACAGATCACCAATTTGTTACTGGGATTTCTTATCCATGTGGTGGAATTTGGTGAACAATCTACGGAAAGCAGGGTGAGCGAGACCATCGATCAGATTTGCCTGTTTATTCACAACAACATTCATGATGAGTTGAAGCTGGAGATCATTGCTGCCAAATGGCACCTCTCCTTATCCCATTTCAAGTACAGGTTCAAACAGGAGATAGGTATCCCTCCTGCTGATTATATACTCAGACAGAAAATTAATGCTGCCAAAGAGATGTTACTTGCAGATCACCCTGTTCAGGAGGTGGCCTATGGCCTGGCATTCAGTTCCCCCTCCTATTTTTCTACCGTCTTTAAAAGATACACAGGCAAATCCCCTACCCAATATTTTATGGAGAAATCTGATCCACAGCACCAGGATGCAGATTTTACCAAATCACACTGAAACCCCGGGAATTGGTATTTATTTGTCCCACCACGCTGCAAGCCGACTACTCAGGTGGTCGACAATCTTCGGGTTTGCATGCGCCAGGTTGTTCCATTCGTACGGATCTGTTTCAAGGTTATACAATTCAGGCGATTGATGCGGTTTGTTTAGTGGATCTGGCATGATCAGTTTCCATGGATCGGTAATGATGATCCGGTAATGGAGGCTGGAATCCACTGTTGTGAAATCATGTGCATATGTTTCGGCATAAATGGCATCACGCATTTTCCGCTCCTCTTTATCCATTACATTGATCCCCTGCATCGCTGCGGTGGGTTCGATACCACACAGGTCAAGTATGGTAGTGGCAATATCGATGCTGCTTGAGAGAGATGTTTTATCCATTTCAGGTTCGATGACCCCGTTCCAACGGTACATTATGGGCGTACGAATTCCCATATTGTAGGGCTCTCTTTTGGATCTGGGTGCATAGCGGTTAGGCCGGTCAGGATCCTGGATCCATCCATTGTCTGTTACATACACAAACAGGGTATTCTCCGATAGCCCTTTTTCATCAATGTAATCCATCAACTCTCCGCAGGTGATATCAAACCATTCACACATGGCCCAGTAGTTGGCCACCGCTGGTGTAGGAGCCAGGGGTAAATACTTATCCCTGAGGCTGTCCGGAGGTGTATGGGGTGCATGGGGTAAAAAGGGTGCGTACCATACAAAAAAAGGTGTTTCCGACTCCTGCGCTTCAGCGATAAACCTATATATCACATCCAGCCCCTTTCTTCCGATCTCAAGTCCCTCATCGCCATGCCTTCCACCTCTGGAGGGATCTCCATGGGTCATCCCCTGCGAAAATCCTCCAATGGAGTAGTGGCCTTCCCACCATTTTCCAGTTTGTAAAGAAACATAACCTGCATCACCCAGAAGATCGGCCAGGGTGGACAACTTTTCTACCCCTTCAACAACGGATCTGTTATGCTCTGCTCTTTGGTTCAGCCATTCTTTACCATATGCAGCTGTTCCTTCTGGATCGAACAGGGGATCATTGCCAATTACCTTATGCTGGTGGGGATAGAGTCCGGTTACCATGGATGCCAGTGCAGGCCTGCAAAGCGGAGCGGTTGTATACCCATTGGTAATGGTAAGTCCCTCTGCTGCCAGCTGATCGATGCGGGGGGTTTGAATATGTTCATGTCCCATGAAACTGTAATCGGTCCAGCTCTGATCATCGGAAATTATCAGGACAATGTTGGGGCGTTCAAAGACAACGTTCTGATTACAGCTGGATATTGTGAGACCCGTGACGAAGGTCAGAAATAAAAAAACGATGTGACTCCTCATGATTGAGGTTCTCTCTTTATTCATTTCTTTGGTTCCTGAATCATTAACTCCTCAATGATATTTGCCAGCTCTTCATTCGGGATCTTATTGTACAACCGGTAATCCTCTCCATTTTCATGGGGTGTCCAGACCGCTCCTTTCTCATCGGTAAACATTAAGGTACCTCGTTGGAGTGTAAAATAATCGCTTTCGCCTTCCACAGCAAATAGTGTTGAGATCTGATCCCAGCTGCTTCTTTCACTTTCACCGTAATGCTCTTTCCTCAATTTAAAGGCTGTTTTTATTGGATTGCTGTCTGAAAGCGTTTGTGTGCGTTTGCCGGTCTTCACTTCCTGGCCTTCCACCGTGAAAACAGTCGGAACGGGAAATTCATTAATCGCTGTTTTTGATGCTACGGGATCCCATTTCATATTCCAGGCCATTCCCTCTCCAAGCATCGCTACCCACCATTTTACCTTTTTACGAATGAGATCACTTCCTGACAATGGACTCAAATCATCTGGTTGGGATTTCAACAGTTTTGCAATATTCGTTAAATGACCGACGGTGACCATGGTAACACTGGAATCTGGTTGTGAGGCCAGAAGTCGCCTGTATAGGATGGTTGCCTCCTCGAGTTTTTTGTTTTGTCCCAGATCATTCGGAAATTTTCTTGCAATCGGTTCAGTATAAACCGAACCTCTGTTCGTGCCATCAATCAACGGAGCTCCGATAGGCATATCAGGACGTCCCCAGTATGTATTGATTGCATCCAGTGCAAACGGACTCCAGAAATGCGTTGTTGAAAGGATTGTACCAACTATTTCGGCTTTGCCCTGGTCTGCCAGGGTGTGCAGCATATAAAGTGCACCCATATCATCAATATCTGAATCAAAATCCGTATCAAAAATGATTTTTACCTGACCTATAAGCGTGAGATTACAAAGAATTACAAGTATAAAAGATGAAAGTGTTACACTTTTTACATTCATAGTTTTCTTTTTTTTTGTCTGTTTTTATTTCCCCAAGATCTACTGTCTGGTCCCTCTCAGAGTAACTTGATTCCACAATTCAGTAATACTCTACAGTTACAGGCCCCATCAAACCGGATGACCTAAGTTCCTCATCAGCAACAATATCATTATAAGTGAACCAGGTATTACGCTCCTCTTCAGGCAGGCTCAGGTCCCCCACCATCCGGTTCCTCCAGACATTCACTACCTCTACCTCCAGTTGGTTTTTGCCAGCTTTAAGAAGATCTTTCGTATGTACCCGGAAGGGTGCCATCCAGGTTACCCCCAGCTCTTCTCCGTTCAGGATCACACGGGCCATAACCCCTACTTCACCGAGGTTCAGAAACAGATCCCCCTCGGGAATTACATCTACAGTAAAACCGGTCTTATAGATGGCCGTCCCCGAATAGTACTTCATCCTTTCATCGGCCGATTCTGTCCAGTCAACAAGGTTGTTGAGCAGCAAAGGTTCTGTGGGACCAAAGTTCTTATTCTCAAATTCCAGTGTCCATTCCTTATCAAGGGTGGTCACTGTTTTAGGTGCAGGTGAATTTACGTCATACCCTTCACCAGTTTTTGCAGTACTTTGAGATGTAAAGATGAGAAAACAGCTTTCATGCTTTTGCAGGGAAAGCGGAACCACAGTGCGGTTTCCGTTGTCGGAGTAATCATTTAGTTGCCGGATCTCACCTGTCACCGCATTCCAGAGCTGTGGTTGATGTCCCGAGACATTAAAGGAAGGTTCAAAACTCAGTACCTCCTCACCCTGGTTGGTCAGGAAATAGATCTCCATTCCTGGCAAAGTCCGGTGTGTCCAGAGCAGGGGAACATCGGCCGGATATTTGAGGTCGCCAGGGACATGGATGAGATCAAGGGCTTCCTGTAATCCCATGCCGTCAAAGACATACCCGCTTCCGTAAGCCTTTTCCAGTTTTCCTCCGGCATGAGATACCCCCCACATGCGGTCGGAAATTTCCAGGATCTCCCGGTCACATTGGGGATAATTCTGAAGGCTGGGTGATTTCCCGGGTCTGGCACCCAGAATGGTCCCCCCTGCCTGTACCAGCTCTTCCATTTTGGCCAGGACAGCAGGTCTCATATTTGTATTTTCAGGCAGAACAAGAATGGAATAGGCCATTCCGTCCGGAAGCACAAATTTGCCATCCGCTACCGATAGCCGCTCCATAATCACTTCTGCATTGATATAATCGTAAGAATACCCCAACGGAAGCTCAGGATTCCTGGTGCCTGTCATCTTGGGTGTATCCTCCCCTATGAAATAGAGCACATCTGCTGCATATTTTCCCTGTTGTAACATGTGCTGGCATCTTCGCATATAACCGGCCCACTCCTTGCCCTGGTCAAACCAGGTATTAAGGCGGTTGAATTCGGTATTAAACCAGGCATTGATCCCGGGTGCTTCTTCTCGTGGCTGGTGAATGTAAAGATGGAGTACAATGTGGTTGATCCCCTCGGTCAGGCTCCAGTCCCCCCGCTTCTTCAGCAGGGCCGGATGCCGACTGTAGGATTGACGAGCAGCTGTAAAGGCTTCAGCAGAGGTGAAAGGCTTTCCATACATATGAGCGGCGGATGAAGCAGCTTTACATTCAATATTTCCCAGGCTTCCTTCGTTCCAGAATTCACCGGCAACCAGGTCGCTCTGCCCCCCGTACATCAGAAACTCGCCCGGATATCCCCAGTGGCCGTAATTCTCAAGCCAGGTTTTCATGCCATATTCATGGGCTGCCTTTCGCAAGCCTCCCACATATTCATAAGCCACATCATCGGCTACCATACGGCGAAGATCCCAGAGAAAGCGATCCGATTCTTCCACACTCCCTACAATTCGTCCGGAAATGACAGGAAGGTATTTCACCGGATCATATCCATACTTCTGTTCAAACTTCGCCTCTAATCCATCGGTCCAGTTTTGAGAGCCCTGCTCGTAACTATCTGCTATCACGTACTTTAGAGCTGAACAATTCTCTTCCGGGATCCGTTTAATAATCTCGGCCATATACTGGTCAAAATGGAATTGAGCCAACCCGGCACTGGCCTTATCTATTTCATACCCCTTTCCCTGGGATGCAACAGGTGCATTCCTGGCTCCGGTGGGCGTCATCCCCATCCTTAACAAGGTCCATTCACCCTCTGGTACATTCCAGGAAATGGTACCTGTGGAGTCCATTGAACTGCTCAGGTCCAGCACCTCTGATATGATCATACCCTGGTCTTCAACCGCTTTCTGTGACTCCCACAAGTAGGAGTCGAAGGAGGGGAAAGGAGTGGGGTGCATCTTGCCCAGGGATTTCTCCACATAATCCTGCAATACAGCAGCTTCTGTTATCAAAATCTCAGAAAATCCTGCCTTGGACCGGGGGCTAACCAGGTTGCTGCAGAGAAGGCGGAATCTGGATGATTCTGATGCAGGCAGTGCCACAGATACTACTCCGTGAGTGATGGGGCCCACACTCACCCCGTTATTACTACGGTCGAAGGCAAAAGTTTTTATGGTTTTGAATGAACCATTCATCTCGGCCTGCAACTCAATATCACATTGAAACCTGGGTTGGGCCGGTGTGATCACGATACTTCTGGCAATCAACGGTTCACTTGCAACAATATCAATTGTATACTGACTCCCTTCAACAATCTCAAACAGGGCAGCCGACTCCGCATCTCCATCCAGCCACTTTCCCGGGCCGGGTACGGCAGGATTACAGCGGGCCAAAGCATTGCTTCCTGTCAGATTTCTTTTCTCAGCCTCTATCTTTTTAAATGCCAAAACATGGGTATCCTGAAACTCTTCAGCCGGTTTGGTTAATTGCAGGTTTACATGAGCCGGACCTTTTACGGTAGTTTCCGAATATACCAGGTGCCTCATGGCTTTATCATAAGTGACCCAGGGTCCTCCGCTCTGACTCCATCCCGGACAGTTAAAAAAACCCACATCAATACCCAGCCGGTGTCCCTCTTCAACCACATGAACCATGGCGTCCCACCATTCATCACTAAAGATGGGTACTGGGCCATCCACCTCACCAGGATTGATGTTCCCGATCAGCACACTCCCCAAACCAAACTCCTTCATGGCTTCCAGGTCTTTGGTAATGCCCACTTTAGAGATATCATCCCCTATCCAGTAGTAGTAGCACCAGAGCCTGTTGGTATCAACAGGTGTGATAAACCCCTCCTGGATATGTTCGTAGTCCTGGAGTGAAATCTGATCCGGCCGGTTGCAAAATGCAAAAGCCAGTGACAACCCCAGGATGATAACCAGCCTGGGGATCATCTTCTGGCGGTTTGAAATTTGTTTCATATGGATGATGAAATTACTCTGTCAGTTCCTTCACTGCATCGAAAAAGGCCAGGATGTGCTCCACCGGGGTGTCGTCCTGGATGTTATGTGCCGGTGCCAGCAGGTATCCTCCATTCTTTCCGTAGATCCCGGCGATCCGCTTCACCTCCGATTTGATCTTCTCCACCGGACCGTTGGGCAGCAGTTCCTGAATATCAATGCCCCCGAAATACTGAACCCTGTTCCCGCAAACTCGGGTTATGTTTTCAGCATCCATATCTGCTGCAAGCGGTTGCATCGGGTTGAGTATATCCAGCCCGATCTCAATAAAATCATCAATGATCGGAATAATCGAACCACAGCTGTGCCAGGCGATCTTTACCTCAGGATTCACTTTCTTCCACTCCTCAAACATATACTTAATCCTGGGTTTAAAGTACCTTCTCCAGGTGTCCGGGTCCATCAGCATGCTCTGCTGTGATCCGAAATCATCCCCGGCCCAGATGATATCAGCCCCCAGCCTGATCAGGTTCCTGCCGATCTCCAGGTTGATCTCCATCACCCGGTCAAACAGCGGTTCCACATAGGGAGCCTCCATCATCATGTCCATCATCAGCTTTTCGAGCCCCACCAGGTACCAGGCAGTCTCCCAGAAGGAGGTCTCTATATCACCCACCACCGCATACTGGTCCCCGTATTTTTTCACGCTCTTTTTCGCTTCGTCGTACTTTCCCGCGGCATTGGGATCGGGAAAGGGGTAGTTGTCGATATCGGCCACTGTGGCTGCATGTTCCAATGGATATTCTGCAAATTCATTGTAGAGACCTATGTCTTTGAACACCATGCCCCACTCGTTGACAATCAATCCGTCCTCCCGCTTCCGTGTGGGATGGTCATAAGGTGCGCAGGCAGAGATGCCCACACAATCGTTTCCCAAACTGGTAAGCAGTTCGCTGTGTGAAATACGGCTGGATAAGAGGGAATCCAGTGGTTCTTCAAAAGGCATTCCCAGGTGATCCGATAATTTTTTAGCTGTCTGGGGGGTTATGTTGGCAAATACCGGGGGGCGGTCCACCTCCTGGCCTGTGAGCGCTTTGATTACTCTCTCCTTTTTAGTCATTGTCATAATTGTGTTGATTAGTCATGGTAAAAGTAGTGATTGCTGAAATAAATGAAAGTTTCAGGATTTCACGCTCTTCCTAATCTCGGAAGGTGAAACTCCAAGCTTGTTTTTAATAATTCGGCTGAAATAATAGATTGACTGAAAACCAAGGTCGTAGCTGATCTCCTTGACACTCTTTTCGGAATAGAGAAGCATCTCCTTGGCCCTGAGCATCTTCAAATCCAGGTGATACTGTACAGGGGGGACACCGGTGTACCGCTTGAACATTTTGCGAAAATAGGAGTAGCCAATGTTGTTCTCTTCCGCAAAAGAGTGGAAATTGATCTCAGATTCCACATTCTCCCTGATAAAAAAACAAGCATTCCGGATGATTTTTTCCACCCGCTTCCCGCTGAAATCCTTCTGTTTATCCATGGAAACGATAAAACCCAGAAGCTTCATCACCATCCCCGCCACAACCTGCTGATATCCAGGCTTCTCCTCCTTTACATAGTTAAAGATCTTATAATAGGTATCGATGATCTCTTCCCGGTATCCAACCTCCACCACTGAATTTTTCTGTACAAACCAGGGTTGTCTAAAAACCTGGTGTGCAATATATCCTGAGAAGCCCACATAATGTTCTACCCATCCTGTACTTTTATTTGGCCTGAAACGATGCCATTCCCCTGGTTTTGTAAATATCAGGGAACCGGGATTGATTTTGTTTTTCCCGCCCTTGTTCTCATAAAACCCTGCTCCGTTTGTGATATAATGAACCTGGTATTCGTTTAAGATCCTGCCCTTCTCGAAAGTGAAATAATAACCAGAGGGATGGGTGGTTGGCGGGTATATCACCCCTGGTTTGATATCTGCTTTGCCCACACAATTAAGGTAAATGCCCCACTCCCTGTCCTCCTGACCCGGATTCACATATTTATAAAATTCTTCCACTGGTTTAATTAAATGACCATGTAAACTTACAATAGTTGTCTCAAATAGTGCAAAACTTGTCCCAGTTTATTCATTGATATAGTTTAGTGTCAACCATATTTTTACAGTTGACTTTTAAACTGAAACAGGATTATGCAAGCACTATTAGGAGTTATTTACCACTCAATCGGAGGGATAGCATCAGGAAGTTTCTATATGCCTTATAATAAAGTGAAAGGCTGGTCCTGGGAGAGTTACTGGATTCTCGGGGGACTCTTTTCATGGCTGATTGTGCCGCCGCTGGCAGCCTGGCTCACAGTTCCAGGATTTTCCGAAATCATTGCTGCAGGCTCAAAGCAGATTCTATTCTTTACTTTTTTAATGGGACTTATGTGGGGTATTGGTGGCCTTTCCTACGGGCTTGGAGTCAGGTACCTCGGCATGTCACTGGGCAACTCGGTAGTATTGGGGTTCTGTGCTGCATTCGGGGCCATCGTTCCTTCGATTTATTATAATATTAATCCTGTTCCGGGCAAGGTTTCCTTTACAGATATGCTGGGCAATCCCGGGGGACAATTGGTACTTATCGGGGTAGTTATCTGCTTACTCGGCATTGCCATTACAGGTAAGGCAGGGATAATGAAAGAAAGGGAAATGTCAGAAGAGGATTCGAAAGCCAGTATTCCTGAGTTCAGCCTTGTAAAAGGGTTGATCATTGCCGTTCTTTCAGGTATCCTGAGCTCATTCTTCAATTTCGGGATTGAAGCAGGTAAACCCCTCGCCCAGGCTGCTGTTGCCGCCGGAAATAATCCTTTATACCAGAACAACGTGACTTTCGTGGTAATCCTCTGGGGCGGATTAACCACCAACCTGATCTGGACCAGTATCTTAAGCATCAGAAACAAATCGTATGGAGATTTTTTAAATACAAATACTCCCATCGCAAGAAACCTGATGTTCTCTGCCCTGGCCGGGACAACGTGGTTCCTTCAGTTTTTCTTTTACGGGATGGGTGAGAGCAAACTTGGAAACGGTGCAAGCTCATGGATCCTCCATATGTCAACCATCATCCTGACTGCAAATATGTGGGGTATTTACCGGCGGGAATGGAAGGGCACAGCGAGGAAAACGAAATTAACCATCACAGTGGGGATCCTGGTCATCCTGTTTGCTGTATTCCTTGTTGGAATTGGAAATTCACAATAGGTATCGTATTCCAGATCCTGTCAACATTTGTAATAAACATAAACTAAAGGAGGATAAACATTGTACAAACGACGCGCCTTTAAAATGCAACTCTACCCGGGAATGGTCAAAGAGTACGAGAAACGGCATAACGAAATCTGGCCCGAACTGGTGAAGTTGCTGAAAGAGAATGGTATTTCAGAATACAGCATATTTTACGACGAAGAGACACACATCCTGTTTGGATTCCAAAAACAGGCTGGGGAACAGGGATCTCAGGACCTTGGCACTCTTGAAATTGTAAAAAAATGGTGGGCTCATATGGCTGATATGTACGATACCCACCCCGACAATTCACCCGTTACCAAACCTCTTACAGAGGTCTTCTATATGGAATAGAAAACAAAAACAGAATATATCATGAGCAAATCAGAAACGATTACAAAAGCCTTTGAAGCAGCCAAAGAGCAATATGCCCAGATCAGCGTGGATGTAGAAGCTGCCATGAGTAAACTGGATAAATTCCCGATTTCACTGCACTGCTGGCAGGCCGACGATGTGGGGGGATTTGAAACAGCCGAATCGGGCCTTGAAGGAGGTGGTATCCAGGCCACAGGCAACTACCCGGGAAAGGCCAGGAACATTGATGAACACAGGATGGACCTTGAGAAGTCCATGGACCTGATCCCCGGAAAACAGCGCCTGAACCTGCACGCCATCTATGGTGATTTCCAGGGAGAATTTATAGATCGTGACGAGATCGAAGTTAAGCACTTTCAAAGCTGGATCGACTGGGCCAAGGGGCTTGACATTGGCATGGACTTTAACAGCAGCATGTTCTCACACCCCAAGGCTGCTGATGACATGACCCTCTCTCATAAGGACAAAGGGATCCGCGATTTCTGGATCGAGCACACCAAAAGATGCAGAACCATCGGGGCAGAAATGGGCAAGCAACTGGGAACTCCTGCCATTCATAACATCTGGATCCAGGATGGCTCAAAGGACCTGCCGGTAGACCGTTATACACACAGGGCTATTTTGAAGGACTCTCTGGATGAGATCATGGCTGAGAAATTCTCCACAGATCATCTGAAAGATGCCATTGAGAGCAAGCTGTTCGGAATCGGACTTGAATCGATGACCGTCGGTAACTCTGAGTTTTACCTGGGATATGCAGTGGCCAACCAGACGCTGATCTGCCTTGACAGTGGACACTTCCACCCCACCGAGCAGGTTGGCGACAAAATCTCCTCGGCCCTGCTGTTTGTTCCGGAGATACTGCTCCACGTTACCAGACCCATCCGCTGGGACAGCGACCATGTGGTGACACTCAATGACGATACCATGCTGATTGCCCAGGAAATTGTCAGGGCCGGTGCACTGGACCGTGTTCATATGGGACTCGATTTCTTCGATGCCAGCATCAACCGCATCGGAGCATATGTAGTGGGAACCCGTGCCGCCCAACAAGCCATGTTATTTGCACTGCTGGAACCAAGGGATATGCTATTGAAATATGAAGAGGGCGGTCAGTTCTTTGAGCGACTTGCCATGCTTGAGCTACTTAAAACCAAACCGTTTGGCGCCGTGTGGGACTATTATTGCCTGAAAAACGATGTCCCTGTCGCCCAGGATTTCATTACCGGGATCCAGCAATATGAAAAAGAGGTATTGAGTAAAAGATCATAAGTATCAGTTTTTCTTAATAGTCGTTTTTGTTTGTGAAGAGAGCGACATGGATACGATTAGTGCCGCTGTTATTTATATAATGAAGAAAGAAACAATGAGTAAAGAGGTGGTAATAATTTTTGATGTCGGGAAAACAAATAAGAAGATTCTGTTATTTGACCGCTCACTATCCATTCTTCACGAGGAGGAGACAATTTTTAAAGAGATCCCGGATGATGATGGATTCTCAGGAGATGATATTGAAAAGTTGGAAAAATGGGTCTTTCAGGCCTGCACCAGGTATATGAAGGATGATCGTTACGTAGTACGTGGTATCAATTTTACCACCTACGGGGCCACCCTAATGTACCTGGATGGGGATGGCAACCGTCTTACCCCGGTCTACAATTACCTGAAACCCATGCCGGAAGGGATCGTTGAACCATTGTATGAAGCTCATGGCGGCGAGACAGAATTCTGCAGGAATACGGCTTCGCCTGCCCTTGGCATGCTGAACTCAGGACTCCAGGCACTCTGGCTCAAGGAGAAAAAGCCTGAAATATTTCGCAAAGTGAAAACAATTCTCCACTTTCCGCAATATCTCTCCTTTCTGCTTACGGGCAAACCTTCTTCCGAACACACTTCCATTGGATGTCATACGGCTCTGTGGAATTTTGACAAGATGGCATATCACGCCTGGACAGAGCAGCTGGGGGCCACACTACCCAACCCTCTATCTGTTGAAACCACCTATCCTTTGCGAAAATTAGGGAAAGTGATCCCGGTGGGAATTGGAATCCATGACAGCTCTTCGTCGCTGGTTCCCTATTTCATAAATTCAAATGAAAAATTTATCCTGGTTTCCACAGGTACATGGTGCATCTCCATGAATCCTTTCAATTCTGAACCGCTGACCAATGAACAATTGAACCGGGACTGTCTGGCCTATATGAGCATTCAACAGAACCCGGTAAAGTCTTCCAGGCTATTTATAGGCCGTATTCACGATGTGAATGTGGAACGGCTCAATGAGATCTTCGAAGTAGATAGTTCTGCCTTTAAAAAAGTAGGGCTCAATGAAAGCCTTTTGCTTACACTCAACCAGAAGAACCAGGGAAAACGAGTTCTCTTTAAAGAGGGTGTTTCTGAAGATTTCGTTGACACATCAATCACGAAGGGTCAGTTTAAGGATTTTGAAGAGGCTTACCACCAGCTGGTGATCGACCTGGTGGATCTCACCGTTGAGTCCATTGATCTGATTATTGAGAAGGAGGACAAGACTAAGAACATGTACATTACAGGAGGATTCAGCAAGAATCCAATTTTTGTAAAGTTGATGGCCATTAGATTCCCGGGTAAAAAAGTATATACTTCAGAAGTTACCAATGCCACTTCCATGGGTGCTGCACTGGTATTATGGAAATCCATTGATGCAGATTTCAGTCCGACTATTGACCTGGGATTATCGCAGTGCGAAACCGACCCATCCATGGCATTTTAACAAAATAGTTGAACATATAATAAAAATGGAAGAGTGGAAAAAATTGCAGAACGGATCGGACATCCGGGGAGTAGCCATGAAAGGAATCCCCGGAGAGGATGTTAATCTAACAACAGAGGTGGCCTACATACTGGGTAAATCCTTTGTCACCTGGCTGGAAAAGAGAGGAGGTGAATTGCAAAAAGTGGCTGTTGGGTCAGATTCCAGAATAACAGGACCCGCACTGAAAACAGCATTTATAAAGGGAGTGACCGAATCTGGCTATGAGGTACTGGATTGCGGACTGGCCTCAACGCCCGCCATGTTTATGACGACCATTGATCCCGACCTGGGGGTGGAAGGGGGCGTGATGCTGACAGCCAGCCACCTGCCGTTTAACCGGAACGGGATGAAATTTTTTACCGGGAAAGGTGGTTTTGATAAAAACAATATTTCAGATCTGCTTCAAATAGCATCAAAGGGAGAATTTACAGCTGCCAAAGGCACCGGGGAAGTGCGGGAAGTCGATTTTATCTCCGATTACGCTGCATACCTGGTCAATAACATACGAAAAGGGGTCAACGACCCTGACAGATATGATACCCCTTTGGAGGGAATGAAGATCATCGTGGATGCAGGGAATGGTGCAGGAGGATTCTTTACAGAAAAAGTGCTTGTACCCCTTGGTGCTGATGTGACAGGCAGCCAGTTTCTGGATCCCGATGGCTATTTCCCCAACCACGTTCCCAATCCGGAAGACGCTGAAGCAATGGCCTCCATATGCAATGCTGTGATCAGGGAGAAAGCGGAGCTGGGGATTATCTTTGATACAGATGTGGACCGTTCCGCCATCGTCGACTCAAAGGGGAATGCCATCAACCGGAATGATCTGATTGCACTGATCTCCTCGGTGATCCTCGAGGAACATCCCGGTACGGTGATCGTTACCGATTCCATTACCTCAGCTGGACTACACTGGTTCATCGAAAATCAGCTTGGAGGGGTTCATCACCGGTTTAAACGAGGTTATAAAAACGTTATCGACGAATCACTACGTCTCAATTCAGAAGGGAAAGAGTCCTGGCTGGCCATAGAAACCTCAGGTCATGCTGCCCTGAAGGAGAATTATTTTCTGGATGACGGAGCCTATCTGGTAGCCAAATTGCTGATACAGATGGCAATATTGAATCGAAAGGGTAAAACTCTGAGCAGCCTGATCGAACTCCTGCCCCGGCCGGCAGAGGAGAAGGAATTCCGGTTAACCATCAAAGCAAAGCAATTCGGGGCTTATGGGAAACAGGTCCTGGACAAACTGGAGATAATGATCAGAGATGAATCAGGCTGGAGCCTTGCAGCACCCAATTATGAAGGGGTCCGGGTAGAATGCGGAAGTGCTGATGAAGATGGCTGGTTTCTGCTAAGAATGTCGCTGCACGATCCGGTCATGCCACTGAATATCGAATCCAATAAAAAGGACGGCATTGTTGCCATCTCCACTCGTTTGAAACAGATACTTAAAAAGTTTGAACAACTTGGTCTTGATGCACTTCAATGAACCCTGAATTCTAGTAAAACCCGAACTCATAGGCTGCCTCATACATGGCAATGATATTGGCCGGTGGAACTCCCGCCTGGATATTGTGAACATTGTTAAACACATATCCGCCCCCAGGTTGGAATGCATCCAGGTTGGCCCGGACACTCTTCTTGATCTCTTCAGGGCTGGCAAAGGGAAGCACATGTTGTGAATCAATGCCTCCACCCCAGAAAACCAGATTTTTCCCATAGCTCCTCTTCAGGAACTCCGGGTCCATACCCTGGGCCGTAATCTGTACCGGATTCAGGATATGGATACCATTATCCATCAGGTCAGGAATATATTCAACTACCCCACCACAGGTGTGGTACCATATTTTGGCATTTGTTAATGACTTGATATGCTGAACCAGAGTCTTTTGCCTGGGCTTAACAACCTCCCGGTAAAATTCCGGTTGGAACAGAGGGCCCCATTGCCCCGCCAGGTCATCTCCGATCATCACTACATCGATGATGTCACCGATCTCTTTCATGAAACCGGAATAATAATCCAGCCAGAATTTCAATATCTGGTCGAGCAAGGCCTCACAGAAAGCAGGATTTTCCAGCATGTCGGTAAACCATTTCTCCAATCCCCTCATGTACCAGGCGGTTTCGTATACCACACCCCCGATCCCGGTGGAGATGGCATAGGGTGTATTTCTCTTAAACCGTAACACCTCCTCCCTAACATCCTTAAACCTCGAAGGATCACCTCCATCCGGAAACGGATATTCGGCAATCTCCTCAATGCATGCATCAGCCAGAGGATGATGACTGATGTCCATATACAACTGTTGCTTGTCCGGCATTGACCAAACCACCCCAAATTCATCCTGAAGATCGTGCCAGAGCTGACCACCTCGAAAATTCATGTGAATGGAACCATCAAACTCTTCCGCCCCTTTTGCAGTTACATATCGGAAATCCACATGGAGCATCTCCAGTATATCCTCACTGGGTTTTACCAATTGCTGTACCGGATCAAGCATGATGATCTCCTCCTCCCTTTCCAGGTACCTGAGCAGATCAATGTAGGCTTTCTTGTGGATTCCGGTCTGAAATCCTCCCAGGTCAATGGGCACACGGTCAGGTGTCTGAAAGTTCAATGCAGCCTCAACCCTTTCGCGTGAAGTCATAAATTCTTTATACTCCATGATACGGATCTAATTGTTTTTCATATTGATGATAAATGTAAATGAGAATACTGTTCGAATCAATACAGAAAATGTTCCATTGTTTACATTATTTGGCAAATACCCTGTTTTCTGACTAGCATCGCATTGAGTTAATATCAGATTGTCGCTTTCTAGTCTTAAATTCTTCCATTTGTTTTATGGTAATCAAATCTAAGGGTATATTTAAAGTATTAAAATAACCATTATAAAATGCTCAGATCAAACAAAACTGAGAATATGAACAGAATTAAAGCCGTATTATTCGATATGGACGGAGTACTGGTCGACTCGGAGGAATATATCTGTCAGGCTGGTATTAACATGTTTAATGAGAAGGGCTACCAGGTAGCCCCGGAAGACTTTCTCCCATTTACCGGTATGGGAGAAAACAGGTACCTGGGTGGTGTGGCAGAAAAACACAATATCCCATTTGATCTTGAAACAGATAAAGCCCGGACCTATGAGATCTATGCAAATCTGGTTAAGGGGAAGCTATCCCCGCTGGACGGAGTGCACCAATTTATTGACACCTGCCTTAAGAAGGGACTTTTATTGGCAGTGGCTTCCAGTGCCGATTCTGTAAAGGTGAATATTAACCTGGATGAGATAGGTGTTAAGCAGGAGCTGTTTCAGACCATTGTCACCGGATTGGATATTGAACACAAAAAGCCTGCTCCCGATATTTTCTTAAAAGCTGCTGAACTGATTGGGGTGGATCCTCAAAGTTGCCTGGTAGTGGAAGATGCCATCAGCGGAGTAGCAGCCGGAAAGGCTGCGGGAGCAAAGGTGCTGGCCCTCACTACCTCTTTCTCCACAGGGGATTTGTCTGATGCGGACTGGATTACCGATACCCTCGCCACTGCAAGTGACGAAGTATTGGATTGGTAGCTACTTGTTAAACTGAATTATTGGTCTAGCTTTTAGCTACACTTCTTCTATAATTCTCAACCTCCCAGTTATCAATGAAACTGATCTGCTCATCGGTCATGAAATGTGGGCCGCCATAATGCTCCGACAGGTAACTGATCTTCATCATGTCTGTGAATACCTCCAGGACTGTTTGGATGGACCGATCACTCTCTTCTACAAGGATCACTCCCCCCTTCTCTTCCACAATCACTTTAGGGAAATAACCATTCGTTTGCTCGAACTGCTCTAGTTTGGTTATGATCTCCTCCCTGCTGATGCCCTTCTCTAAAAACAGGTAATTGGATTTGCAATAGACAATAATATCAGGGGTAAAGGGTCGATTGATCTTCTTATAACGAACCGGACTATCTGAGAAATGATCCATTAAACCACTTCTATATGCTTTTGAACTTAAACCCCTTGAAGAGAAGAAATCAGCAATTGAACGGGAAGTATCTGAAACAAATTCTTCAATCTCAGCATCGGGTAGCAAAAGATTCTTCCGCTCCCTGATCCTCGACTCGACTGAATCATAGATGGCTTTTACCTCGCGTGCAGTATTGGCTCCAACGAATACTCCATGATTCTGAAGAAAAATGATCTTTGGTGCCTGACCAAAATTCATGTTGTAGGTCCGAATCTGTGCCTGAACCTTCTTAAATAAGATGTAGCCCGGATCTGAATACTCCACGAAAAGAGCTTCACTACCAAACCGCTCTTCCACCTCTTTCTTTGCGTCATTGGCACACATCAGGGCATTCACAATGGTGGGGTGTGTATGAACAATGTAGGAATACTCCATCAGGTTATGTAATGATGTTTCCACCGAAGGCCTGAGATTATCCGGAGAGTGAATAGCATGATGGAGGTCACTCTTCACTTCTTCTTCCCGAAGGAGTGGATCCTTGCTATAGGTTTTATCCTCCATCAATCCAAGTAAACTCCTCGACAGTGTAACAAATCCATCCTTCCGGATATCTGCCAGTGAGATCCCACTCGCTTTGACCCACAATTTCTCAGGGGTCTTGTATGATGTATTTCCTCCTCCCGCAATAACGTAAGATGGATTATTTCCGTAATAGTGGGAGATCTCCACCAATGACTCTAATTGATTCATCGAAATACTTTTTTAAACTGTAAAACTATCACCAAATGTTTCGCTAATATACCATACTGTCGGCATAAGTAAGTGGACGAATTGATCATAACTTTGCATTATTTGGGATTACGATTCAAATATTCTCTAATGGCTGGGCTCTCCATCACCTTTTCCTGCTCCGACTTCTCCAGATATACTTCCCTTTTTCCTGTGATCATTGATTCAATAGGTATTCCCAGGTATCTGTTCAGAAGTACAATCATTTTCAAAGACAATGGTCGCTTCCTGTTCAGCACTTCCGAGACCCGGGTCTTCCCGCCGAATAAGGGCGCTATATCCTTCTGTTTCAAATCCATCTGCTCCATCCGGAATTTGATGGCTTCAATGGGATCAGGCGGGCCCAGGGAATAGTGTTTCTGTTCATATTGTTCTACCAATATGGCAAGCAACTCCAATTCATCCCCTTTTGGTGAGTTTATTGGTATCAGATCTTTACCGGAGTGCATCAGTTCATAGATTCGTTTACATCCTGACTCATACTCCTCCTCAGTCCTTATAATCTTAACCTCCATATTTTACCTCTTTTACATCTATTCTGTCATATTCACCATGTGAACCAAACCATATCACATAGATAATTTTGTATTTGTAATCGACATCAACCACAAGCCTGAAGTCATTACCTTTAATATTGAATACTACTCTATTCGCTCCAATAATGCTGGCCGTTTTGTAGCTTGCCTTCAGTTCAGCTGGATTGCTCCAGTCAGAATACCTTACTTCAGAGATCCATGCCTGTAAGGATGGCTGTGCAACAGAATACCTGCTACTGCGACAATACCCCCACAGTGTTTTCTCCTTAATAATCCGCATTCTTCACAAAGATAGAGAATAGTTACCAATATTGGTAACTTATATACTGGTTTAATGTATTCGTCAGTTGAATGCCATCTCTACTTTATTGCATAAATGGCATTATATCGTAACGAAAAACAGACTTTCTAAGAATTACTATATGGACGGAAACTTCCAGGGAGCCCGGTATTCAGGAGTAAGGAGTGCATCAGCTTTTTCCGAGTTTGTAATTTTCCTGCGCTTCTCATCGTATACCACACGGTCGTTGGCCCAGTATGAAATATTGCCCAGGTGGGCATAAAGAGCAGCCCGGTGGCCGATCTCAATCTCTGCATGCAGATCATCTCCATACCGGATGGCCCTGACAAAATTCTCACAGTGATTGATGTGTGATTTCTTATCGCTGACTTGCTCCTTGGTAGCCTCCATACGTTGGTCCTCCCCTTCTCCTTCAGGAAATACCCCCCATTTCTGGCGGTCTGCCACCAGTGTTCCATTGGTACCCATAAACTTCACCCCATAATTCTGGTCATAGGGTCCGGTTTGCACTCCCCCATTGTGTTCCCAGAGCATATTATATCCATCCATCTCATATAGGACAGTCAGGGTATCAGGCATCTCCAGCGCCCGGTCCCTGTTCGCGAAATTCCCTCCGATGGAAGAAACAGACCTGGGTCCGCTCTTCACATCCATGGCCCATAGTCCCATATCGATCAGGTGTACTCCCCAGTCGGTCATCAATCCCCCGCCATAATCCCGAAACATCCTCCATGAACCATGAAAACGGTTCTGATTGAAAGGACGCTCTGGTGCAGGACCCAGCCACCGGTCATAATCCACACCCTCGGGAGGATCTGAGTCAGGCACCGGCATATTCCCTGCCCCGTAATTGAAATTTCCCCAGTACTTCACCTGTCGGATCGTACCCAGTTTACCCGACTGCACAAACTCAATGGCACTTTTCCAGTGAGCACCACTGCGCTGCTGCTGTCCCACCTGCACAATGCTTTTATACTTCCTGGCAGCATCCAGCATCACATTGATCTCAGCGATGGAGTTGCCCAATGGTTTTTCCACATACACATGTTTCCCGGCTGCACAAGCTTCCACTGCGGGCAGAGAGTGCCAGTGATCGGGAGTTCCGATAATCACCGCATCAATCTCTTTATCATCCAGTACCTTTCGGTACTCCTTTTCAAGTTGAGGCTTTTTAAATCCCTGCTTTACAAGCTCTCCACTCTTCCCTGAAAGGACTGCATCATCCACATCACACAGGGTTTTACAAACCACATTGGGCTGCTTCAGAAGATCGGTAAGGTTATACCACCCCATATTCCTGGCACCGATCAGGGCCAGGGTGATCTTATCATTGGATCCCAGAATTCCGGATGGTGCCAGTATGTTAGCGGGCATGGCATTGGCTATTCCCAAACCTGTAACTGTTGCGGCAGTTCTCTTCAGAAATTTCCTTCGATTGGTAGACATAGTTGTATTTTAAAAGTGATCTATTCTATCACTGATCAATTTACACAAAATTATTACTATTTTTATTGGAATAACAATCAGTTCTACTTCACAACAACTATCATGAAAAATCACTCCACTCCCAGACGCACATTTATCAAAACCAGCGCGGCAGCTGCTGCCGGACTCACCATCATCCCCAGCCATGTGATGGGGAAAGCCCTGGGACATATTGCGCCAAGTGACAAACTGAATATCGCCGGTATTGGAATTGGTGGTAAAGGCAGGGTGAACCTGCAAGCTATGAACAGTGAGAATATTGTTGCGCTGTGTGATGTGGACTGGAAATATGCACAGGATTGCTTCAATGATTATCCAGGTGCAAAAAGATACTGGGACTGGCGGAAAATGTTTGAGGAGATGGGAGATGATATTGATGCAATCATGATCGCCACATCCGACCATACCCATGCCGCCATTGCAGCCACTGCCATGATCATGGGCAAACATGTCTATTGTCAGAAACCACTGACCCACTCAGTCTATGAATCCAGGTTACTTACCCGTCTGGCCCGGGAATACAAGGTGGCAACCCAGATGGGAAACCAGGGGAATTCATCCCCTGAGGCCCGTACCGTGGAAGAGTGGATCGGGGCCGGTGAGATCGGGGAGGTAACTGAAGTTCACGCTTGGACCAACAGACCTATCTGGCCACAGGGACTGCAAAGACCCAAAGAGGTGATGACCCCACCCGATACCATGAACTGGGACCTCTTTATCGGACCGGCTCCCATGCGACCCTACCATGAAATATATACTCCATGGAACTGGCGGGGATGGTGGGACTTTGGAACCGGCGCACTTGGCGATATGGCCTGCCACATCCTCAACCCGGTCTTTTCCGGATTGCACCTTGAATACCCCACCAAAGTTCAGGGCTCTTCTACCCTGGTGAATACCGAATCTGCCCCACAGGCCGAAGTGGTGGAATATACTTTCCCGGAACGAAAGAATTTGTCCTCGAGTGTAAAGATCGCTATGCCTGAGGTAAAAGTCTTCTGGTATGATGGAGGGATGATGCCCTCCAGACCGGTTGAACTGGCCGATGGAGAACCCATCATGGAAGATCGCATGGGTGGATGTATTTTCGTGGGTTCCAAAGATAAGCTGATATGCAACCTGGCCGGTATTCATCCCAGGCTGTTGTCGGGCCGTAAGCCCAACGTACCTGAAACCCTTCGCCGGGTGAAAGATTCTACTGTGGGAGGGATACAGAACGGTCCCCACGAACAGGACTGGATCCGTGCCTGCAAAGAGAACCCGGAAAACCGTGTAGAGCCCATGTCCAACTTTGACATGGCGGGCCCCTTCAACGAAATGGTGGTCATGGGTGTATTGGCCGTACGCCTGCAGAGCCTCGACAGGGAATTACAATGGGATGGTGCAAACATGAGGTTTACAAACATCTCCGGCAGTGATGAACTGAGGGTGGTCTCTTCAGATGATTTCAATGTGATCGATGGCCATCCTCGTTTCGATACCAAATACGTGACTCTCAATGCTGAAGAGACCGTCAAGGAGTACATCAAACACAACTACAGGGAAGGCTGGACTTTGCCTGAATAAACTAACGATAACTTTCAAACTAATGATGATGAAGAGAATCAATCTTGTAGCAACTGCATTACTTGCGCTGCTTGTATGCTCCTGTAACACACAAAACAGCCCGAAAGCTGTTACTGAGGATCCCCCTGTCGAAGAGCCGGTTATGAATATTCTCACTGCGGAGGAAAAAAATGACGGATGGGTACTTCTGTTCGATGGGAAGACAACCGATGGATGGAAAAATTGGAACGAAGACCAAATTTCCGGTTGGATTGTTGAAGACGGATGCCTGGTAGGTCAGGGCCTGGGCGGAGATATTGGAGGCGATATCGTCTCGGTCAAAGAGTATGATAACTTTATCCTGAAGTGGGAGTGGAAACTGGGTCCCAATGGCAACAGCGGGGTGATGTACCATGTGGTGGAAGAGGAGAAATATGAAGCTGCCTACGAAACCGGACCGGAATACCAGTTGATCGAGGATGATGATTTCAGGGATGAGCATGGAGCGCCTTACCCACTGGAGGATTGGCAGAAAACAGCTTCCGATTACGCCATGTATGTAGCCAATGATCAGAAACAGGTAAACCTGCGGGAGTGGAACAGTTCAAAAATCGTTTTCAGTGAAGAGAAGGCAGAATACTGGCTCAATGGAAAAAAGGTAGTGGAGTTTGTGCCCTGGAGTGATGACTGGAACGAAAGGCGCAACAGTGGCAAATGGGATGCCTATCCTGATTATGGATTTGCCAAAACAGGCAAGCTATGCCTGCAGGACCACGGCAGCAAGGTCTGGTTCCGGAATATTAAGATCAAGGAGCTGTAGTGAAGGGCCGGGCATATTTATATTTCATCAGTCTTGTGGCCACCATCGGGGGACTGATGTTCGGATTCGATGTGGGTATCATTTCCGGCGCTATTCCATTTATTCAACCATACTTTGGTTGGGATGAACTCCAACTGGGTTGGGGCGTAAGCTCGATTCTGGTAGGTGCTATTCTGGGTGCATTTGGAACTGGTGTGCTTACAGAGAGATACGGTCGCAAAAGGTTACTGATCACAGTAGCCCTTTTCTTTGCAGTATCATGTGCAGGGATGGCACTTGCACAAACCGCCCTGTTTTTCATCTTATTCAGGGTATTGGGGGGACTGGCAGTTGGGGCTGTCTCGGTACTCTCGCCCATGTATGTGGCTGAAATAGCACCTCGTGAGATCAGGGGAACCCTGATAACCATCTACCAGTTGGCCATCACCATGGGCATCCTGGTCTCCTATCTGGTCAACTTCGCCCTTCATGAGGTTGAGAACAACTGGAGATGGATGTTTTCCACCGGTCTGATCCCTTCAGTGCTGTTTTTTGCGGGTCTCATATTTATACCTGAGAGTCCGCGCTGGCTGGTAAAAGCCGGATTCAGGGAAAAAGCAGCTGCGGTATTAGAGAGGATCGGAGGAGCAGAATTTGCCACTCTGGAGATGATTGAAATCGAAAAAAGCATGTCAGATTCCAAAGGGCAATCGAGTCTCAGGATCTTGTTTGCCCCACGGTTCAGAAAGGTGATGATGCTGGGATTGTTATTGTCTGTATTTGTACAGATCACCGGCATTAATACCGTGGTGGATTATGCCCCGAAAATCCTGATGACTGCAGGTCTGGAGATACGAAATGCACTGCTCCAGACCTCGCTGATCGGCCTTGTAAATTTTGCTTTCACATTCTTTGCTGTATGGCTTATTGACAGATTGGGAAGAAGAACCTTTTACCTCATCGGGTCAACCGGAATGGCCATCACTTTGCTGATGCTGGCTGGAGCATTTCATTTTGAAATGAATCCCATTTTCACCACCATCTGCATCATGCTGTTTATCGCATTTTTTGCCTCCTGCATCGGTCCGGCTTTCTGGACCCTGGTGGCTGAAATGTTCCCAAACCGGATCCGGGGACAGGCAGTAGCGCTGGCCTCTTTTACACAATGGGTATTCAACTTTCTGGTAGTCCTGCTTTTCCCTTATGTACTGGAAGCATTTGGGGGATCACTTACCTTCCTGTTCCTCTCAGTTATGTCTGTGGTACAGCTATTAATAGCCTGGTTTTACCTGAAGGAGACCAAAGGGAAATCGCTGGAAGAGATTGAGACCCTTTGGTCTAAATAAATTATTATTAAAAATCAGTATCTGCTTCCTTAAGGTCCAGCTCCCTGATCCAAATATTACGGTACAGCACAGGATAACCCTCCGCCTGTAATTTCAATCCTCCGGGAGTATCAGTAATCCCTTTTCCATCATCATTCCCGCCATCAATCCCGGAGTTAGCACCACCCCAGACCTGGTTGATCCCAATATTTGAATAGACTTTTGTTCCATTAAAATAGTTGGTGACAAGGGCCTTTTCCACCCGCTGACCGCTCTCGAACCGGGCTGCCCGGAAAGTAATGTCATAGGAGTTCCAATTCCCTACACCATGATAGGCATAATAGGGTGATTCGATCTCATTAATAACCGCACCCAGCCCATGCATGCTGGAGTCCCCATCCAAAATCTGTATCTCATAACGGTTTTGCAGGTACACCCCCGAATTACCCCCTTCCACTTCAATGAGAAACTCCAAATGAAGCCTGAAATCGCGGTATGCCTCTTTTGTAACAATATCGGCCGATCCATATAAGCCGCCAGCTGCAGCCGGATCGTTGCTGTTCATGGCGGTTCCATTGTCCACCGGATCATCCACAATTTCCCATTTAACAGGCATTTCAGCCGAAAACCGCGGGCCTTCCCAGTAGATCCAGTTCTCATCCAGCGATTCCTGACTTCCGTCAAACAGTATGTTGGCTCCGGCAGGAGCTTTGGCTCCAATTCCTACCTCTACCCGATTGCAGGCATTGGAGATAAGTAAAGAAGCAATAATGACCAAACCCATTGTTGATTTTACTCCTCCACTGATGAATGATTGTGTTTTCATATTGAATCCATTTTAAAGTTGAGACCTCTGTTTTTATTAGCGTCCGATATTGTCGGGCAATCCTTTGTAATAGCGGAATCCTTCCATGGGTTTGCCATCTCTGATTGTGAGCCACCTGCGTAAGTTCTCTTTCATCCCCTTCTCTTCCTCCTCGGAAAGTTCAGGCCCTTTATAATCTGACCACCCGGAGCTAAATTGACTTACATATTTAGACAAAGCATCCACCTTCTTCTCTTCCCATCCGGTGATGTCCACCCATGTGTTTTTATCCTCATCGGCCGAATCATAAAGCAGATACTCTTCCACCATATGAGCCTCCAGGCCCTCCACTGTAATCTGTCCCTGGAACATCAGGGGCCACATGGCCGCCCGGGCGGCATCGGCTGCCAGGTAGGAAGCCGCCCTGTGGTCGGCTTTGTGCCAGCGTTGTCCCCCCTTACCCGGATCAAAGGCAAAGAGCACATCGGGATGTATTTTCCGGATGAGCCTCACAAGCTTCGCCACAACCTCCTTAGGATTTTCATATTCAAGCATTCCGTCGTCATACCCAAAGTTAATGTAATGGTCCGTTGGAATTCCCATGGTCGCAAGTGCAGCCTGCTCCTCCTGCTTTCTGATCAGCGCCAGGTCCATCATGCCCAGGTCGGGATCCAGCGTACCCACATTGCCAGTGGTTAATATGGCAATATATACATCATTTCCATTGGCATTCAGCATACCAAGAGTTCCCATTGAATAAGAATCATCATCGGGATGGGCCCCGATAAGCAAAATGGTCTTGCCACTCCACTGTTCTATTGGGAGCTCAGGTTGAGCAATTCCAATATAATGAATCAGAAGCATGGCTGTGAAAAGCAATATTGATTTCATGTATGGAAGTTTTAGTGTGTTATTGATAAAATATCACTCAAATGTACAAGGATTGAATTAAAAGTCAATCATGGCCTTCATCACCCCATCTCCATAACCGGCAACCAGGTCATAGGCCTCCTTGGTATCTTTAAAGTCAAAACGGTGCGTGACCATGGACTCTACAGATATCTCCCCGTTTGCCATCATCTCCAGGGCTGGTGGTAGGGCTTCATTTTGCCTGCGTATATGCTGGAAGATCAACTCCTTACGCCTTGACGTATCTGCCGGCAGGGACCATGTGTCAAATTCCGGGATCCCGATGATCATCAGCTTTCCCCCCGGCTTCAAGAGGTCTACTGCATTTTCCATGGCCTCCTGCTCTCCGCAGCATTCAAATACCACATCCAGCAGTTCAGGTACCTGTTTGGTGATTTTCTCCACCACATCTTCCTGATCCGGATTGGCAGTCATGGCTGCACCGGTATTCCTGGCAATCTGCAAGCGTTCATCTATTTTATCTGTTACATATATCTCTTTTGCACCCATGGCCAGCGCCGGCAGTAAAACACTCATACCGATAGGACCGAATCCCAGAATCCCTACTTTTGTTCCCTCCATGGGAATAGATTGCTTTACTGCATAAACCCCAATGGCCAGGGGTTCTGAAATGGCTGCCTGGTCATAAGACATATTCTCCGGGATCTTAAAACAGCTGGTCTCCGGCATAACTATGAATTCTGAAAGGGATCCCTCAGCCTGACCCGGGCACCCAAGAAATTTCAGTTTTCTGCATGTATGGGGTCTTCCTGCCAGACACTGGTCACACTCCCAGCAAGGCATGGCAGGCTCGATGGCAATGCGGTCCCCTGGTTTTACTATGGTCACCCCTTTCCCTACTGCCTCCACCTGTCCGGCGCCTTCATGTCCCACGGTAAAAGGATACTGGACCACCTGGCTGCCAATCTTACCCGATACATAGTAGTGAATATCAGAACCACACACTCCCAGGGTTTTCATCCTGATCAATACATCGTTGTCATTCAGTATTTCCGGAGTAGGTACCTCCATCATCTCCATTTCCCGTATTCCGGTCAGTTTCATTGCTTTCATAGTCTCAAATATTGTTTACTGTTTGATCTTTTCACAATTCCGAAATTACTTTTTTCTAATTAAGGTCCGCGGGTTATTTTGCTTTTTTAACGGGTTTCTCATAAATTTATGTAATAGATACAGATCCTGAAACTCAATTAACAAAAATGACTAAAACACTATCATCCCTTTCGGGAAAATTTACCCGTCGTCGTTTTCTCAACTCCTGTGTTGGTTGTTCTGCATGCATGGCCGCAATGCCACTAATGACCATGAATGCATGTACCGAACGAAAAAAGATTCGTCTGCGCATTATCTACTCTTTGCATGATATGGTGCAACCCGGACCTGACTGGCCCAATGTAGGTTTTGATTTTGCACCGGTTATGGACCGGATCAATACAACACTGATCAATCGTTGTCCTGATTTTGAGTTTATTCCCAGCCTTGCAACGGGACCTGAAGAGGCCGAAAAAATCCTTGAACTGGATAAAACTTCTGATATAGATGGTTATATCGTGTATCAGATGAATTGCTGGAACAGGGTGGTTCAAACAATTGCCAAATCTGCCAAACCGGTATTATATGCCGATTTTCAATATGGAGGCAGTGGAGGGTTCCTGGTCTATTCAGCAGGATTCCTCCGAGAAGATATGGATAATGTTGGTTTTGTAGCATCTTCAGATATGGATGACCTTGTAGGAGCTGTGAATCAATTTGAGATCATCCGGAAAGGAGGCACAACCCGTGAATTTGTTGAAGCCACAAAGCGCATTCGCCAGAAGAGCACTCTTTCCCCCGGAAAGATCAGTTTTACACAGGATGATCTGACAACCATCTCCCCCGAAGAGTGTGTGAGACGCATGAAATCTTCACGGATACTGGCCGTACGCGATGTAGAGTCAGCTCCTGCCGAATCGATTATGAACATACCCATGGAATTTGTATCGTTTTCCGTTGTCAATGATGCATGGAAAGCTGCAGACAGGGAGGAAGCCCGAACTATTGCAGAAAAATGGCAGTCAAGGGCAACTGAAGTGAAGGATGTATCTTTTGAGACACTGGAGAATTCAGCTGCCATGTACCTGGGAATGAAGCAGGTACTAAAATCCTACGATGCAAATGCCATCACGGTTAATTGTCTGGGCGGTTTCTACGGCGGACATATCCATGCATATCCCTGTCTGGGATTCCATGAACTAAACAATGAAGGGTTGATCGGAGCCTGTGAATGCGATACCCGGTCAACAGCGACCATGGTGGCATTCACAACCATGACAGGAGGTCGTCCGGGATATATTTCCGATCCGGTTATCGATACCTCCAAAGGGCAGATCATCTATGCACATTGTGTCGCCCCCAATAAGGTTTTCGGACCGGAAGGAGCTGAGAACCCCTTTTCCATCATGACCCATTCCGAGGACAGACAGGGTGCATCGGTACGTTCAATTCTTCCTACAGACCACCTTACCACAACGCTGGAAATCGATCCTGAAAAAAGAGAGATACTATTACACCAGGCAATAACTGTTGACAATGATCCCGATGACCGGGCCTGCAGGACCAAATTATGTGCGGAACCGGTAGGTGATATGGAGAAACTCTTTACCATGTGGGACCAGTGGGGATGGCACCGGGTAACCTATTACGGAGACCTGAAAGAGCCGGCTTATGCCCTTGCCGACACCATCGGATGGAAAGTTGTGGAAGAGTCTTAAATCAATGAGCTATATTGTTTTATGATGAACTTATTCCCAATACAACAACTCCCTGAAACTTCTCTTTTGATTTGATCATTTTCATATAATTCCCCCATAACAGGCTGGTATAATCCCACTGGTCATTGATCAGGAGAACATACTTACCATCAATCTTATCGAACCTGCATGCCTTTGTTCCCTTATCAATTACCTGTAGTTGCGAATTTCCTTCAGCCTTTAGTGAGAAAGAATATATGTTCTCTTTCAGCGAGCGGACAATGTTTGTAAAAGGAAGCTTTTTTTCGAGACCGTGATAATAGAAGTTTCTTGAGTCAAGACTCCATTCATGTTCCGGGTGGTTGCGGTATTTCATTTCAGGTTTATCACCCAGCGCTATTTCACCTTGTGGTTTGCCCATATCCGTTTCAGGATAGGCTGTAAAATAAGCATCCCTGTCCCATGCCAACGTTTGAAACTGCGCTCCTGTATAGAACAGTAACCCCTGTTCCTGAATCCCATTCCCTTCGGGAGCATCCTCAACTTTATACTCTGTTACTATGGTTCCGTTTTCGTCAACCTGTATATAAAAATCTGTTGACAGATTATCGTATCTCCCCGATGTATATAGATTCAATATTCCATCTTTCACTTCATAATCAAAACTTTCACATAGCCAGTTTTTCGCCATATCATCCATCACAATGGTAGAATACTGAACCCGCTTTCCGGGTATTTTCAAATTGATGTAGGGCCCTGATTTGATCAGTGTATCGTTTTCAACGACTATATTCTCAAGCAATCCTGATTTCTTATTAAGCCTTAATGAAAAACCCTTTCCCTGAACCCAGACCAATGCGCCCCGCTCCTCAACCATCAACTCCCCTTTCTGACAAACAGGTAAATCGACTTTTCTTGTTCCAAGTTGAATATTGTATTCATCAACTAACATGGTATCATTTTGGATAAAGCAGATGTTTAACTTTTCCCCGGCTGTCCAATCCATTCCCGGAATTACAAGGTTCCCTTTCTGATGGGGTTCCAGATGAACATGATCCAGCTCGCCTGTGTTGTCTGCATATTGCCAGGTAATTTTCAGTTCATTAAAATTTGTATGGTCGAACCGGTTGTGCACAGGCAACACCAACTCCTGGCCTGCATTCATTCCATCAACCTGTTTCACCAGGATTTTTGTAGGAGAATAGGCTTTTTTAGTTCCCCAGAATTCCGGTTTTTTCCGTCGCCATGTATCAATAATGCCCCATTCACCATAGCCCACACACTTTCCCATATAGGTGGATGGAATTACATGAGGATCCAGTTTTCCCCACCACTCATTAAATCCTGAAAGGGTATCGGGCAGCATAAATGTTTCATCCAGCATACACCATATTGCACCGCCGAGTCCGCCATCTGCTTCAAACAGATTTGTCCACATGCTATCAAGACTCTCTCCCCAAAAACTCCGCACATTGGGATCGTACTGAAGGGTTGGATTGTTATAACAGGCCACATGAGCCCATTCATCGAAGAGGACCGGCATGGATTCATATGAAAAAGCCTCAGTGGGAATTCCATACTGATTCAGATTTCCTTTCCAATCCGGATAGTGCATACTAAGGATTTCATAAATCTTCAGACTATCGGGCACCTGACCCGGGTAGCTATAGATGACCGGGCGGGTTGTATCATTCTCCTTGATCCACTTGAACGATTCCACAAAATTGGTCCCAAAAACGTTCTCATTTCCAATGGACCATATGATTACACTTGGATGATTCCGGTGACTCTGAACCATCTCCTGAAGTTGTGACAAATACCAGCCTCTGTAGTCCGGATCGTTGTGAGAGGCTCCTGAAGCCTTGTACTCAAAAGTTCGGTGTGAACCGACAAAACAGACTGCTGTTTCGTCTTCCACATAAATGCCGTACTGATCACAATAACTCAAAAAGGCCTCTGAGGGAGGATAATGGGAAGTGCGGATAAAATTCATATTGGCTTCTTTTGCCAGCAATACATCCATTTTATCAAATTCAGGTGTGGTCATCCTGCCCAGCAGAGGATGAATATCGTGCCGGCAGGCACCTCTTAATTTAACCTGATGTCCGTTTACCAATAGCCTGTTTCCTTCAACCACAACTTCACGAAATCCAATCTTTTTGGGAAGAACCAACAACGCTTTATTGTTTTGTTTCAGCGTAGTGACAACACTATATAAATTGGGATGTTCTGCGTCCCATTTAAGTGGATTATCTACTTCAAGTACTAACTCGCCCTTCACATCTACGATCTCTTTTTCAATGTGCGCAACCAATTCTTTTTCAACATTATAAACCTCTATCTCCAATTCAGTATCGGTTGCCTGATTTAACTCATAAAAAACCTTTAGTTCGGCATTTTGATAGTTCTCATCCAGGTCAGTCTCAAAATAGAGTTGCCTGAAATTCTGCTCGGGTAAAGCAACCAGCTCAACATCTCTGAGGATCCCCCCAATCTGATGCTTTGCATAACCGCTGCCAAACGAAATATCATCAATCCTGTCAATA
>JBDLIX010000015.1:0-51007 GCA_039714655.1 Bacteroidota bacterium | reverse complement strand
CATCACATAGATGCCCAGTATCAGGGGCAGGATCACAGGCAGGATCAGCTGCTGCGTATCTGTCTCATTGTCCACGGCCGATCCGATTACTGCGAACATGGCAGCATAGAGCAGGTATCCGAAGATAAAGTAGAAGAGGAAAGAACCGACCATGACCCCGGCATTGATGGACTTTAGTGAGGCAAAAATCTCCTGTGCCACATCCAGGTCTTCACTGGCCAGTGCCTGTCCGGCCGGATTGGATACCCCTCCTTCAAAAAGATCGGAGGAGACGATCTGCTCTGTGGGTGTCTGGTTCAACTCCGGAAAAAAGGCAGCTTTCAGTCCTGTGATTAATACGGCTGACAGGACCATCCAGATCAGGAACTGTGTAAGTCCCGTTAGTCCGACCCCAATGATCTTCCCCATCATAAGCTGGAAGGGTTTTACCGAGCTCACAATCACCTCAATGATCCGGCTGGTCTTCTCTTCGATCACCCCGCGCATCACCTGCGACCCAAAGAAAAAGATAAAGAAAAAGATCAGCAGTCCGCCCAGGTATCCAATTCCCATAACCACTCCGGTATTACTCTCCTGGGTTTTGCCGTCTTTGGTCCATTTGATGTTTCGTACATTGATGCTTGTCTCCACCTCTGCCAGGATCTTTTCAATGTCCCGGATATCATGGTTTGCTAACTTCAGGTGTTCTATCTCAGTTTCCATGGAGCGCCTGATGTAATCGGTGACCTCCATGGAAGTCTGGTTGGTGGAATAGATCAGCGACGATTCTGAGGAGAGGATGTTTGACGGAATAAACAGGACAGCATAGTACCCGGTTGCATCAAAACCCTGTTTGAATGTTTCAATGGGGACTCCGTCAATCACCTTGAACTTCAGGTATTCGGTTTCGGCGATCACAAAAGAGCTCCCATCCGGACCATATTCTGAAAACAGTTTTGAGTCATCAATCACCACCACTGTTTTCTCCTCTTTGTCCTCCAATGTTGCAAAATACATGGGGATCAACACATAGGCGGCAAAAATAAAAGGCCCGAGAATGGACATGATGATGAAGGATTTCTTCCGTATCCGGGTCAGGTACTCCCTCTGTATGATCAAAGATGTCTTACTCATGGGTTCGGGTCACTCTTTTTTGAGGCGTCATTGACAACCTGAATGAAAATATCGTTCATGCTGGGCAGGATCTCCTGGAAGGATTTGATTTCAGTGATCTCCACCAGGTTTCTGATCAGGTCGCCCGATCCATCTCCCTCTTTGATACGGATGGTGGCTCTCTGACCCATTCCGTTTTCTTCCATCTGCAACAGTTCAAACCTGCTGTTGAGTCCCCGGGATAATTTTTCTTTATCTCCTTTGTAGGTCACCAGGTACTTGTTGGCCCGGTACTTTTCCCTGATTTCAGAGATCTCCCCCTGCAGGATGGTTTCCGAATTATTGATCAGTGTGATGTGATCGCACAGCTCCTCTACCGAGGCCATGTTATGGGTGGAAAAAATAATGGTAGCCCCATTCTCTTTCATCTGAAGGATCTCCTGTTTCAACAGGTTCACATTGATGGGATCAAAGCCACTGAATGGCTCATCGAAAATGAGTAATTTGGGTTCGTGTAGCACTGTGGTAATGAACTGAATTTTTTGTGCCATCCCCTTGGAGAGCTCCTCCACCTTTTTGTCCCACCAGGCACCAATTTCAAATTTGTCAAACCACACTTTCAGCCGTTTTATGGCTTCACCTTTTGACAACCCTTTGAGCTGGGCCAGATAGAGGGCCTGCTCTCCCACTTTCATCTTCTTATAGAGTCCCCGTTCTTCGGGAAGGTATCCAATCATTGAACGGTGTTCGGGAGTGATGGGTTTTCCATCAAAATAGATGGATCCTTCATCGGGTGCTGTGATCTGGTTGATAATCCTGAGAAGTGTGGTCTTCCCGGCACCGTTGGGACCTAACAATCCGTACACACTGCCTTTCGGGACCTCCATGGAGACCTGGTTTAGTGCTCTGTGACCACTGAAGTCCTTGACAACTGCATTGGCAGTGATAAGGTTAGCTTCGCTGAGCTCGCGGGCTCGGTTCATTCAAATAAGTTTTTCATGCGATTGAAGAAACCGTTTTCTGATTTGTCGGGTCTTGGAGTAAAGGTATCCGATTGTTCCAATTTTTCAAACACTTTCCGCTCCTCTTTATCCAATGATTTGGGGATCCACACATTGATCTGCACCAGCAGGTCACCTCGTCCGTATCCATTTACTTCCGGGACTCCCTTGCCTCGCAAACGAAGGATCTTTCCGGGCTGGGTGCCTGCTTCAATTTTAATTTTTGCCTTGCCTTCCACCGTAGGAATTTCAACGGTAGAACCCAATGTAGCTTCCGGAATACTCAGGTAGAGGTTGAAGATCAAATCGCTTCCATCGCGGATCAGATCCGGATGGTTCTCCTCCTGAATAATTACCAGCAGATCGCCATTGATACCACCCCGTCGGGCCGAATTTCCCTTTCCGCTCATTTTTACCTGCATTCCTTCTGCAACACCTGCGGGGATATTAATTTTAATCACATCCTCGGATTTGACAATACCTTCGCCGTAGCAGGATTCACATTTTTGACTGATGGTGGTGCCTTCTCCGTGACAGGTAGGACAGGTGGATGCGGTTTGCATCTGTCCCAGGAATGTGTTGGTAACACGGGTCACCTGGCCACTTCCGTGACAGGTATTGCAACTATCCTTCGCGGTACCGTGTTTGGCTCCCGATCCACTACATGCATCGCATGCGATGTATTTCTTAACCTTGATCTTCTTCTCTACACCATTGGCCACCTCCTGGAGGTTCAGTTTCACCTTTACCCTCAGATTGGATCCTTTGGAAACTCCACCCCCACGCGAAGAACCGCCAAATCCGCCAAATCCGCCAAATCCCCCGAAACCACCAAAGATGTCCCCGAACTGGGAGAAGATATCCTCCATGGTCATTCCACCTCCAAATCCTCCTGCACCGCCATTCTCAAAGGCAGCATGACCGAATTGATCGTATTTCTGCCGTTTCTGGCCATCTGACAATACCTCGTACGCTTCAGCAGCCTCTTTAAATCTCTCTTCAGCAGATGCATCTCCCTGATTTTTATCAGGATGATACTTCAGTGCCTGCTTCCGGTAAGACTTCTTGATTTCATCCTGCGAAGCATCACGGGATACTTCCAAAATTTCGTAATAATCTCTTTTCGCCATATGGTATCTTTCCCCAGGTATATAGTCCCGGTAATTATTCTCCTATTACAACTTTAGAATAGCGCAACACCTTCTCATTCAGATAGTAACCTTTCTGAATTACGTCCACCACTTTGCCCTTCATTTTTTTGGATGGAGCCGGGATCTTGGTAATGGCTTCATGCAGATCAGTATCAAACTCTTTTTTGACAGCTTCAATTTCCTTCACCCCATGCTGATCGAGGAAACCGCTGAATTTCCCGAAAATAAGGTTAAATCCTTCCTTCAATGCTTCAATGTCTTTGGCTCCATCCACCGACTGAAGCGCCCTGTCAAAATCATCTGCTACGGGAAGCAACGCTTCCAGGAGTCTTTCATTGGCGCTCTTCTGGAGATCAATTTTCTCCTTCAGGGTCCTTTTTCTAAAATTGTCATATTCAGCTGACAGTCTCAGGTATCTATCCTGCAATTCTGCCAGTTTTTCTTCAGTTGTGGGCTCTTTTTTCTCTTCAACCGGTTCCTTTTCTTCCTCAACTTGGGGGGCAGTCTCTTTCACTTCCTCCTGCTGAACCTCCTCCCCGTTCAGTTTTTCCTCCACTTTGATCTTCTTATCTTGCTGTTTCTCAGTTTTTTCAGACTTTTTTGCCATTTCTAATCTCAATTATACTGTTCAATAACTCGTCCCTTTTAAGTCAAATATTGAGCCAATACGCGTTCATTGACAATTTGTCACACAGTCGCAGCTATGCGCCCTTGAAGGAGAGCTTTACTGGTGACGGAGAACTTCGCCAGTAAATGAGTGTTTGGGCCGCAGGCCTCCTGCCAGGCTGATATGTTATAAGAATGAGGTTATCCCTCGGATTTTGGTTCTCTTTAAAACAGGGAATTTTGTTGTTCAATGCATGTTTCAGAAAGGAAATATTTCGGTGAATATGATGAATTGATTGGTTCCAGGATACCAGAGCTGATCAGAGGATTTGATTTCACAGACACAAAGGGAGAATTCGAATACCTCACCAAAGCATCTGCCATTTATTCTTCCAACATTGAAGGGAACAGCATCAATCTCGGGATTAATTATTACGAACTGGATTACAATAGGTGTCTGGATTTTCTTTCAATGTTGCCTAAATGTTTAAAATATTTATCACAATAGAGAGAATTCTAACTTTTATATGGTACAACCTTCAGTCTCTTATACTCCTTCCTCCGGTTCTGACGGATCCTCAAAAGGATAAACACCAGCACAAAAACCAAAATGAATCCGCCGATGACCAGTGCCTGCCAGTTGCGTGTTTCCGGGGCGGAGAGCAGGATCACTTCGTGCTTGATCAGGTAGCCGGTCAGGACATTCAGCACGCTTTCGGGGAGCAGACCGATCATGGTACCCAGTAAATAGGATCGGGTAGAAAGTTTGCTGAGTGGAAAGCTGAAATTGATGACATTGGTGGGGATGATGTAGATGCCGCGGCTGAAAACCACCGTCCACAATCCATATTTTTGAATGCGTTTGTTGATGCGCCGGATCAGTTTCTTCTTGCCGTATCGCTCCGTAAAATATGATGTGAAGGAAAAACGGACCATGGCAAAGGTGGCCATCACCGCTACAATATTCACAACCCAGCAGATCAGCAGTGCAGGGGTGAAATTGAGCAGGAAACCCAGTGACATGGAGAGGTAAAAGATGGGCAATCCGCTGAGGGTGCTTAGCAGGGTAAAAGCACAGATCAAAAGGACTAAGGTAACATGGTGCTGGTCCACAACCACAATGCGTTCAAAGAGGAGGGTTTCCGGATCGCTACCTGCCGTAAAATAGATGAAGGTCCCGACCGCAATCAGGATAAAAGCAATGATAATGATCCGCAGTAGCCTCACACTTTCTACGTTTTATCATGTCACCTCTGTCACTATTCACTAATACACCCCCTTGTTCCGGTAGAGGTATAACCAGCCGGTATACATAGTACTTGCAGTGGTTTCCGGATCTGTTCCCACGGGAGGCGTAGTGCCACCAGTGGATGGGGTTTTATTACCCCTGTTCAGTTTCCAGTCTTCGATGATGTTGAGGTCCTTGTATTCAATGCCATCATATCCCAGCGCTTCCACCACATAGTAGTATTGTCCCTCGGGTGCCCTGCGGCTGCTTTCATGCATGTTGCCGTCCCATCCGTCCCAGCTGTAAATATCTTCGATCTTCCTTTTGTATGCTACTTTTCCGCTGCGGTCCACGATGGTTACCCGACACGATTGAAGGGATTGATGTTTAAAGACAAAAAAATCATTCACCCCGTCCCCGTTGGGTGAGAACACATTGGGGATCACCAGCTGGGAGGGTACAACGAATATGGCCTGTTCAAGCCGGAATGTGTCAATGCATCCTGCTTCACTGGTTGAAACCATATAAGGGTAGTAGTACTCATCGGCAGTTTCATAGGTGAATTCAACCACGGTTGCAGTATCATAAGTGGTTTCGGTCTGTTTAATGCCACCCAGCGTGTCCAGGTAAACCCAATCAAATGTGGCCCCGTTTTTCGATTCATTGTTGAACTGGACGGTCAACATGGCATCCAGACTTCCCTTATCCGAGCTCCACGAGCCGGTCAGGTCGGCATCATACTCCTCGGTAATTTTATCGTAATATTCCACTTTGAATTCGGCCTTGGTTTGAATACTCTCATACAGGACTGAATCTACCTCCACCATGCCCAGGTCATCGGTGGCCGTAAGGATATACCATGTATCCTCGTAAGGAGGCTGGAAGGTAGTATTGGGGCGAAGTACGGTGGTATCATTGGGTATCCTCAGCTCTTCATTGTCCGAGGTCCATTTGAATTTGAAATTCAACGGCTGAATAATGGCATCATGAGAGACCGGATCGTAGTAGATCAGGGTGTCGGGAGTGACACTCCCGGCCATCACCAGGAAAATGCAGGTGTATTTGAAAGAGGGGACCTTGTCATCTGCAGTTTTGTCTACTTCCGCCATGAAATTATCCAGCATCACCCATGCCAACATGGAGGTATCGGTGGTGGTACCATCCCAGATCCTGACCTTGTATCCACCTTCATCCAGATCGGAAATGGTAGATGATGAGTTGCTGACATCGGAGCTGAAAGGAGGATCAAACCCACTCATGGCCGGGTTGTATTTGCTCCATTCGAAGTTGTAATTTCCGGCACCGGGATAGGTGGCTGTAAGAGTTCCGGTTTTTGGAATCTGGTTGACCTGATAGAATACAAACAATGGATCCTCTGCCGGACTGACCGGATAACTGATTGTGTCTACCCTATCGGCAGTGGCAGAGGAGATCTGGCCAGCGCTGAAATTGAAGGCAAACATGGCAAAGAAACCCACCAAAAATATTTTTTTATCAACCGGTCCGGGACTCAACATTGTCATAGTTTATTCTATAACCGAATTATTGCCAAATTATTATACAAACTAAAGCCCGTAAAAATGCAACTTTTAGAATAACTGTGCAATATTTTCTATGAACCCTTGCGATTTCCGGTGGTTATATTCCATCAACATATGTTATCTTAGTCAGCCCATTTAAAAGAGGAGAATGTGGAAGCGATCAAGCAGGATTTAAACGAGGCACAACAGGGTGCAGTACTGAACCATAAAGGCCCGGCACTGGTAATTGCCGGGGCAGGCTCCGGCAAGACCCGGGTGCTTACATACCGTATTGCCTACCTGCTTTCCATGGGCATCTCACCTTCCAGGATCCTGGCGCTGACCTTCACCAATAAGGCGGCCAGTAACATGAAGGAGAGGATCTCTTCCCTGGTGGCTCCCGATCTGGCCAGAAGTTTGTGGATGGGGACCTTCCATTCACTCTTTGCACGCATCCTGCGCAGGGAAGCGGAGATTCTTGGATTCCCCACAAATTTCACCATTTATGACACCATCGACTCCCGCAGCCTGGTAAAAACCATTATCAGGGAGTTCAACCTGGATGAGAAGATCTACAAACCGGCTGAAGTGTTTGGCAGGATCTCCGCCGCCAAGAACAACCTGGTTACTCCCGATGTATATCTTAGCAGTGGCGAATATCAGGTACGCGACCAGGTAAATCGCCGTCCCCGTCTGGGTGAAGTGTATGACCGGTATGTGAAGCGGTGCAAGCATTTTGGGGCCATGGATTTTGATGACCTCTTGTTGCAGACCAACCTGCTCTTCAGGGATTATCCCGAAGTACTGGACCGCTACAGGGACTCCTTCGATTATCTGCTGGTGGATGAGTACCAGGATACCAATTACTCTCAGTATTTGATCATCAAAAAACTTTCTGAGATCCACCGGAACTTATGCGTGGTGGGAGATGATGCCCAGAGCATCTACTCTTTCCGGGGTGCCCGCATCGAGAACATCCTCAATTTTAAGAACGACTATTCCGATTACCGCCTCTTCAAGCTGGAACAAAATTACCGCTCCACGCAGACCATTGTCAAAGCGGCCAACAGTGTGATCAAGAAAAACAGGGATCAGATCTCAAAGGAGGTCTATTCCCACAATGAGACCGGTGAGCTCATCAGAGTGGTCAAAGCTACAGATGACAGGGAGGAGGGATTCCAGGTGGCCGGACACATCTCTGATCTTAGGTTCAGAGAGCAACTGGAGTACAGCGATTTTGCCATTCTATACCGTACCAATGCCCAGTCAAGGATCTTCGAGGAGAGCCTGCGACGGATGAACATTCCATACAAAGTGTATGGTTCGCTCTCATTTTACCAGCGCAAGGAGATCAAGGATTTGCTGGCCTATTTCCGGATTACGGTTAATCCACGGGACGATGAGTCTTTGAAAAGGGTGATCAACTATCCCATGCGCGGGATTGGAAAGACCACACTGGAAAAGCTGAATGGTTATGCCGGGAAACTGGATTCCCATATCTGGGATATCCTGGTGCATCTCGACCAGGTAAACCTGGGATTTAACAAGGGTACACTCGCCAAGTTGCAGGGTTTCGCAATGATGATAAAGAGCTTTCAGCAGCGGTTGCATGAAATGGAAGCTTTTGATCTGGCTTACACCATTGCCAATGAGGCTGGGATTATACCAGATTTGAAATCGGACCAGACTCCGGAGAATGTAAGCCGGTACGAGAATGTGGAGGAGCTGTTAAACGGGATCAAAGATTTTACCGATAACTCGGAAAGGGAAGGGGAGATGACCCTGGGGGATTACCTGCAGGAGGTGACATTGATGACCGATGCTGACAATGAATCAGATGAGGACCGGAACAAGGTGAGTATCATGACGATCCATGCGGCCAAAGGGCTTGAATTCAAACACCTGGTGATTGCCGGTGTGGAAGAGGAGCTGTTCCCATCCCAGATGAGTACCGACAATCCCAAGGATCTGGAGGAGGAGCGCCGGCTGTTCTATGTGGCCCTTACACGCGCTGAGAAAAGTGCGCTGATCTCCTACGCTGCATTGCGATATAAATGGGGTATTCAGAATGACTGCGCTCCCAGCCGCTTCATCAAAGAGATCGATACGAAATACCTGGAGCTGCCTCCCGATTTCTACCCCATCCTGCCGGGTGCCGGAACGGGTCAGTCAGAGAAGGAGAAGTTTGTTCCCGAAGCATACCGGAAGATCATGGACCGGCGTTCTCAACCCTCGAAGGTTCAGATGGGCGGACGCAAACTGGTAAATTTGAACCAGGCCTCCCAGAATTCACGGATTTCTCAGACCTCCCAGACCATTCGAAATGCCCGGAATTCTCAACCTCCTGAAGATTTCACTCCTTCAGATCCCGGCCTGATCAAAGTGGGGACAAAAGTAGAGCATCCCCGGTTTGGTATCGGTGAAGTGCATCAACTGGAAGGGGCTGAATCCAACATCAAAGCCACAGTCCTTTTCCCCATCGGAACAAAACAGCTTCTGCTTAAATTCGCCAAGTTGCGGGTGGTTGAATAGTTATTCCGTCTAATTTCCATTACATTCTTGTCGATTTTACCTTTGATTACAACATTAACCATTATGTGAGCAAACCCTGACTTGAAAACTGCCAGGGCAAAACTCATTTGCAAAAAGTAAACCGAATAGTTAACTTTGTGATGGAAAGGAAAATCATTGCTTATAAGGACAATTTTGAAAGATTTTATAAATCGCAGGATCACAAGGTTCGTGGAAAGATAAAATATGTATTTGATTTAGTGAGGTTTGAAAAACAAGTTCCCAGGAAATTTTTCAAACACCTTGTTGGTACGGATGGAATATATGAGATAATAGTGGTAACTACTTTTAAAAGTATCCGGATTTTATGTTTTTTCGAGTTTGGTGATTTGGTCGTCCTTACAAATTGTTTTGTGAAGAAAAGTCAGAAGACACCCTTGAAAGAGATAAGAATCGCAGAGAAATTGAAGAAAGAATTTTTGAATGAAAAATATGGAGGTCAAGATTGATGAAGAACATTACTGATTTCGAAGACATTCTTATTGAGGAATACGGTGAAAAGGGCACAGCCGCCAGGGATAAATACGATGCAGGATCTCTTGCTTTCAGATTGGGTGTTATGCTGAAGGAAGCCAGAAAAGAGGCCCGGCTAACCCAGAAAGAAGTCGCGAGAAGGACTGGTACAAAAAAAAGCTACATTTCACGGATTGAAAGGGGAAAAAGTGATATTCAGATATCTACATATTATAGATTGATTGAAATTGGACTCGGAAAACAATTACGCATTTCCATAGGGTAATCGGTTAAAAGAAGTACTTTTGTAAAAAATTATATTGAATGACTTACGATTATAATTCCAGCCGTAAGAAGCTGATCCTGCCAGAATATGGCAGAAACATACAGAAGATGGTCAATCACATCAAGACCATTGAGGACCGTGATGAGAGAAACAAGGCTGCGAAGACAGTCATTGGGGTGATGGGAAACCTCAATCCACATCTGAGGGATGTGAATGACTTTAAGCACAAGTTGTGGGATCACCTGGCCATCATTGCCGATTTCGATCTGGACATCGATTCTCCTTACGAGTGGCCCGAGCCGGAATCCCTTCAGAGCAAACCTAATAAAGTTCCCTACCACCAGCATAGAATCAAAAAAAAGCATTATGGCAGGTCCATAGTACTCATGATTGAAAAAGCTGTTGCGCTTGAACCGGGAGAGGAAAAGGATGATCTGGTTAAAATGATCGCCCACCACATGAAAAAGTCTTACCTCACCTGGAACAGGGAAGCTGTAAGTGACGATGAAATTTTCTCAGACCTTAAGACCCTCTCAGGCGGAGTACTGGAAGTCAGCCAAGATCTGAAGCTTCCTGAAACCAAGGATATACTTGCCAAGAATCGCAGCAAGAAAAAAGGGGGAGGGAAGAAGAAACAGCAATCCTGATCCATGGGGAAATTCATCATTGAAGGCGGGCACACTTTAAATGGAGAGATCACTCCCCAGGGTGCCAAGAATGAAGCACTTCAGATTTTGTGTGCCACCCTGCTTACTCCTTCTAAAATTACCATTCACAACCTTCCGCGCATTAAGGATGTTTTGATGTTGATCCAGCTCCTGGAGGATCTGGGAGTTCAGGTGGAAGCGCTTAGCGGTTCAAGCTATAGTTTCCATGCAACAAGTGTGGATCTGGACTATTTTCGAACAGATGCCTATATCCGGCAATCGGCAGCCCTTAGAGGTTCGGTGATGATACTTGGTCCTCTGCTGGCCAGGTTCGGGAAGGCAGTCCTGCCCAAGCCGGGAGGTGATAAGATAGGCCGTCGAAGGCTTGATACCCATTTCCTGGGATTCCAGTCACTGGGAGCCACGTTTGATTTTGACCATGCAGAAAATTTTTACCAGGTAAATGCTTCTAACCTGAAGGGAGCTTACATGCACCTGGATGAGGCATCGGTAACAGGAACGGCTAATATCATCATGGCCAGTGTACTGGCGGAAGGAACCACAACCATCTATAATGCAGCTTGTGAACCATACATCCAACAGCTCTGTCAGATGCTGGTGAGCATGGGAGCAAGTATCTCAGGCATTGGATCCAACCTGCTAACCATTGAGGGAGTGGATCAGTTGGACGGTACCGAACATACCATCCTTCCCGATATGATCGAAGTAGGGAGTTTCATCGGGATGGCAGCCATGACCAGATCCGACCTTACTATCAAGAATGTGGCCCACCATCAGCTGGGCATCATTCCGGCTTCTTTCCAGCGTCTTGGCATCAGGGTGGAGCAGAAAGGGGATGACCTGTGGATTCCTGCACAGGATCATTATGCCATTGAGACTTTTATCGACGGGGCCATCATGACCATTGCCGATGCACCATGGCCGGGACTGACACCTGATTTGCTCAGTGTGATCCTGGTCACCGCCACCCAGTCAAAAGGGAGTGTTCTGATCCATCAGAAAATGTTTGAAAGCCGGCTGTTTTTCGTAGATAAATTGATTGACATGGGAGCCCAGATCATTCTTTGTGATCCTCACAGGGCAACAGTTATTGGATTGGATCACGCCATCTCCCTGCGTGCCACAACCATGTCATCCCCCGATATTCGTGCAGGCGTGGCATTGCTGATTGCTGCCATGTCGGCCGAAGGCACCAGTTCCATTGATAATATTGAACAAATTGACCGTGGTTATGAAAACATTGATGTCCGGTTGAACCAGCTGGGGGCCTCCATACGCCGCGTTTCTTGAAACCCTAATCCTAAATCATGAGAAGAGTTGTAACCCTGATTATTGTATCCCTGCTTCTATTAGCATGCACATCCAGAAAAGAGACACCGGCTGAAACAAATGAAGTAAAGGTCGGAATCAATATAGGTGAACGAGCCCCTGATTTGGTTTTTGAATCACCGCAGGGAAAAAAGATCTCCCTCTCTTCCCTGCGGGGAAAGATGGTACTTATCGATTTCTGGGCTGCATGGTGCGGACCCTGCCGGCACGAGAATCCCAACCTGGTAAAGACCTACCACCAATTCAAGGAGAAGAATTTTAACAACGGATCAGGATTTACCGTGTATGGAGTATCACTTGACAGGCGGAAAGAGGACTGGGTAAGTGCCATTGAAAAGGACGGGCTGGAATGGGAATCCCATGTAAGTGACCTGAAGGGGTGGAAATCGGTCCCGGCTGCCATGTACGGGGTAAGAGGCATCCCAATGAACTTCCTCATCGATGGCGATGGCATCATCGTAGCCAAAGGCCTAAAGGGAGCATACCTCGATAACCAGCTGAAGGAGCTGCTCAAATAATACCTTCGCCAATATTAAACAATAGTACTTGATTTGATTCTATGGGCCGAAGGTCTTAACTTGCAGTAACTAATCCCATCTCAATGCCCAACAGACTATCCCAATTCTGGCTGGAATTAAAACGCAGGAAGGTAGTACGTGTAATTACAGTTTATGCGGCGACGGCTTTTGTGATCCTGGAGCTGACAGATATTGTTGCTCCTTCTTTAGGATTACCTGACTGGACATTGAACTTCATCATCATCTTGCTCTGTGCAGGTTTCATCATTGCTGCTATAATCTCCTGGATTTACGACATACACCCTGAAGGAGGAATAGTAAAGACAGAGCTTGCTTCTGAAGTAGAGACAGTTGATAAGCCGGAGACTTCAAACCGCTGGAAGATTGCCAGCTATATTAGCTTCATTGTTATTATAGCATTAATCATTTTGAATATCATACCCCGGGCAGGCCGACTCAGTAACCAGACAATTCTTGATAGGTCCATTGCAGTACTACCTTTCCGTAATCTGAGCATTGATTCTACCCAGGCCTATTTTTGTGATGCCGTAAGAGAAGAAATTCTTAATCATCTCAATAAAGTTGAAGCCTTTTCAGTAAGATCCAGAACCTCAACAGACCAATATAAGAACACAGAAAAGAGTATTGCCACTATTGGGGAGGAACTTAATGTGAACTATTTGATAGAAGGAAGTATTGGTTTTGAAGCCAATGAAATAAAAATTTGGATACAGTTGATTAATGCAAAATCAGACGAACATATCTGGTCGGATGATTTTATCAGAGAAAGGTCCCACATATTTTCTCTTCAGAGTGATATTGCTAAATCAATAGCCGCAGAGCTAAAGGTAATAATGTCACCTGAAGAAATAGAGAAGATTGAAAAAACGCCCACAGAAGATACCGATGCGTACCAGGCATACATGCGTGGCCGCTATTACGTGAATCAGCCACACTTTATCCGCGACAACCGGAACCGCGCGATACAAAATTTCCAGCGGGCAGTGGAGATCGATACAGGGTTTGCGCTGGCTTATGGCGAACTTGCCACAGCCCATGCTTTGTTCCGTTATTTACGATGGGACCTGTCTGAATCACGCCTTGAGAAAGCCGATCTGGCTGCTGCGAAAGCGTTGGAATTTGGTCCCGATATACCGGAGGTTCATCTTGCTTTGGGATATTATTATAGGTATGCATACCGGGATCTAAAGAAACAAGAAGAACATTGGGAAATTGCCGAGAGGGGACTGCCTAACAACATTGAAATAATGAAAGCTAAGGCCTACGGCTATGAGTCGCAAGGCCTTTGGGAGGAGTACATAAAAATTCTTGAAAAGGCTTCCAATCTGGACCCAAACGATGCTGAAATTTATTCCGATTTGGGGCTGGGCTTATGGTTTTCTCGTCGATATAGTGATGCAGAGGATGCTTTAAACAGGGCCATCACACTGAATCCCAATGAGGTATGGCCCTATTTTAGTAAAGCTTCAAACATCATGGCCTGGAAAGGCCCAAACAAGCATTCCCGCGATGTACTTAAACATGTTGGTATTGAGAATGAATGGTATTTGTGGGGATGGTATTTTCAGGAAGTTGGTGAAGGAAACTTCAAAGAGGCGCTGGCGCTTTTGTCTGATACCGCAATCATTGAAGGGGTTAACAATAAAATGTGGGCCATACCAAAGACCTTGTTATCGGCTTTCATATACCAGTATCTTGATGAAAATGAGCTTGCCCGGAGAAATTTTAAAACCGCAGTATCTTTTTTGGAGAAGAAAGTAAGGGAGATTCCCAATGATCCCAGATATCACAATTCTCTTGGACTTGCTTATGCCGGTAATGGACAAAAGGAATTGGCAATCAAAGAAATAACAAGAGCTATAGAGCTTTTACCTTTATCGAAGGACGCTGTTTATGGTATACCGGCTGTTCTGGATCTGGCAATCGTATACACCATGGTTGGTGAATTTGATCTTGCCATGGAACAATTAGATTACCTTCTCTCATTTCCAAATTTTGTTTCTGTTGTTTGGATTGAGTGGGACATTCGTTTTGCACCTTTAAAAACTCACCCCGGATATAAAGAGTTAGCTAAAAAATATCCGGTAGTCCAATGAGAGGATATTAAGTCGAAAGGATAATAAATAAAAGGGGGCCTATAAACAGTCACTTGTGACGGTTTTAAGCCCCCTGTTTCTTTAAAACCTGCTTACAGGGGGAGCCTATAAACATTTGCTTGCAAAGGTTTTAAGCGACGAATGAATAACCCTTGCGACCTTTACCTACTCCTCCTCCTGCTCAGCGGCGTACGCCTTCAGTAGTTCATCCTGAATCTCACCCGGTACCTGCGCATACTCATCAAATCGCATGCTGTACATGGCGCGTCCACTGGTAAGTGAACTCAGTGCGGTGGAGTATTTGTTCATCTCAGCAAGGGGTACCTTGGCTGTGATCTTCTCAAAGCCTTTCTCGCTGGCCATGCCCTGGACCACAGCACGCCTTCCCTGAAGGTCGCTCATTACATCACCCATGTAGTCGGCGGGTACCAGTACCTCCACCTCATAAACAGGTTCCATGATTTTGGGACCGGCTACTTTGAAAGCCTGACTGAAGGCATTCCGGCCTGCCAGCATGAAGGAGATCTCATTGGAGTCTACCGGGTGCATCTTTCCGTCATATACATAAACACGGATGTCACGTGCATATGAACCAGTCAGGGGTCCCTCATCCAGTTTCTCCATAATCCCTTTCAGAATGGCGGGGAGGAAACGTGCATCAATGGATCCACCAACTATACAGTTTACAAATTCCAGTTTACCACCCCAGCTAAGCTCATGGGTATCCACACCCCGGTTGGCCATCTTGTGCTCTTTGCCACCTATTTTGAACATCTTTCGTGGTTCAGAATCTTCTGAGTAGGGCTCAATGATCATGTGTACCTCACCAAACTGGCCTGAACCACCCGACTGTTTTTTGTGCCGGTAGTCCGCCTGAGCAAACTTGGTAATGGTTTCCCGATAAGGAATTTTGGGAGCAACAAATTCGGTCTCCACTTTGTAATCATTGTCCAGGTGCCACTTCACAATATTCAGGTGGTATTCACCCTGACCCGAAAGAATGATCTGTTTCAGTTCCTTGCTATATTCGATAGTCACTGTGGGATCTTCCTGGTTAATTCTGGTCAGTGCCTCACCCAGTTTCTCTTCGTCACCTTCAGTTAGCGGCTTGATGGCAGTCCTGAACTTGGGCTCAGGGAAGGGGATATTTGCAAATTCGTAGGATACATCGGGTGAGGTAAGGGTTTGATTGGTTTTGGTGTTCTTCATCTTCACAGTGCAACCAATATCACCAGCAGCCAGTGAGGATACCTTTTCACGGCTCTTTCCAAGTGGTGCAAAAATCTGAGAGAAGCGCTCCTTATTACGTGTGATGTTATTGGTCAGGTCTGCGCCCTCTTTTACCTCTCCTGACATCACTTTAAAGAAATTGATCTCTCCGATATGTGATTCAACAGAAGTTTTAAATACGAAAATGGAGGTAGCACCTTTGCTGTCACATTTTACTTCAGTCCCATCCACAGTCTCGGCTGCCTCCAGCTCATTGGTTGAGGGAGCTACATTGGTAAGAAACTCCATAAAGCGGCCCACGCCCATATTCTGTTTGGATGACATGCAAAATACGGGGAACATTCCACGGGCCACTACACCTGCAGTAATACCGGTTCGCATCTCATCTTCAGTGAGACCGTCATTCTCGAAGAAGAGCTCCATCAGTGCCTCATCATTTTCAGCAGCCTTCTCAATCAGTTCATTGCGAAGCTCCTCTGCACGCTCTTTTTCCTCATCAGGGATCTCCGAAATTTTGGGTTTGCCACCATCCTTTGGGTATTTGTAAAACTTCATCAGGATGATATCAATAATAGCATCGAATCCGGGACCCGCATTTACAGGAAACTGGGCAAGCACTGCATCACCCCCCACTCGCTCCTTGATCGATTCAAATGCTTTTTCAAAATTGGCATGGTCATGGTCACACTTGTTGATCACATAGATGGCAGGTTTGTTGAATTTTTCAAGCCAACGGCTGTGGATCTCGGTACCCACCTCAACTCCGTGCTGCGCGTTGATTAGGATCACCCCGGTATCGGCAACATGGAGGCTTGAAACAGTTCCCCCCACAAAATCGTCGGCACCCGGTACATCCAGCATGTTGATTTTTTTCCCATTGTATTCGGTGTACATTACACTGGAATACATGGATGTCTGGTTCTCCTGCTCGATCTGGTTGTAATCAGATACAGTGTTCTTGTGGTCTACATCACCTCTGCGGTCAATCACGCCACCTTCAAAAAGCATGGCCTCTGCGAGTGTGGTTTTCCCTGATCCGGAATTACCGAGCAGGGCAATGTTTTTAATCTGGTTGGTTGAATAAGTCTTCATCGGGAATTAAATAAAAGGGATTCAATATATTATATAATAAATTCTGTTCAGAAAGCTTGAGATTTGGTGATGCAAAAGTAATAAATTTTTGATTCTAAACAACTGATAAAAAAGGGTGAAGGAGAATCAAAATTGCGATCCGGATTCCTTGTTGCGGGGATGCAGGAATTGTTTAAAACCGAATCAAGTCAGAAAAAATCCAGATGTTCACCTGCTGGATCCCTTATAAATTCTAATAATCTCACGTGGCACTCTCTTCCGGTAAATTATTCATTAAAATATTGTTGTTTTTTTAAAAAAAAGAATACCTTTGCGAACCGAAATTAACAGACGTTTATTCATATAACTATCAATACAGTATGCCGACGATTCAACAATTAGTTCGTAAAGGCCGAAAGAAACTGAACGATAAGAGCAAGGCTCCCGCACTGGATTCATGTCCCCAGAGGCGCGGTGTTTGTGTGCGTGTATACACTACCACACCCAAGAAACCGAACTCAGCCATGCGAAAAGTTGCAAGGGTCAGGCTGACCAACCAGAAAGAGGTGAATGCTTACATTCCTGGTGAAGGTCACAACCTGCAGGAGCACTCCATCGTATTGATCCGCGGCGGTAGGGTAAAAGACCTTCCAGGTGTAAGATATCACCTTATCCGGGGCGCTCTGGATACTTCGGGTGTTGAAGGAAGGACACAACGCAGAAGTAAGTACGGAACAAAAAGACCTAAGAAAAGATAGTGCGCAGTACGCTGTGTACAGTACTCATAAATAGTCTATATAATATATAATGAGGAAGACAAAACCGAAAAAACGAATTCTCCTGCCGGATCCAAGATACAAAGATCCGTATGTAACCAGGTTTGTGAATAACATGATGCTTGATGGTAAGAAAAGCAAAGCCTATGACATCTTTTACGAAGCCATGGATATTATTGAGCAGCGGACCAAGGAGGAAGGAAAACCTGCGCTGGAGATTTTTAAGGCAGCGCTGGATAACATTACACCCCAGGTTGAGGTGAAGAGCCGCAGGGTTGGTGGTGCCACATTCCAGGTTCCCATGGAAGTGAGGCCAGATCGCAAGATCTCCATCTCCATGAAGGCACTCATTCTTTTTTCCCGCAAGCGTGCCGGAAAATCAATGAGCGAGAAATTAGCGTCAGAAACGATTGCAGCATATAACAATGAAGGTGGTGCTTATAAAAAGAAAGAAGATACGCACCGCATGGCAGAGGCCAACAAAGCCTTTGCACATTTTAGGTTCTAATACATTATTTGAATAACATTTATTGAGAGGTAAGTGTGCAACACTTATGAACCCAGATCTTAAACATACAAGGAATATTGGGATCATGGCGCACATCGATGCCGGGAAGACTACCACCACAGAACGCATATTGTTCTATACAGGTATCACCCATCGCATCGGTGAGGTCCATGACGGAGCCGCTGCTATGGACTGGATGGTACAGGAGCAGGAACGCGGAATCACCATTACATCAGCAGCCACAACCACTTTCTGGAACAACAACGACCAGGAGTACAAGATCAATATTATTGATACTCCGGGTCACGTCGACTTCACCGTTGAAGTTGAACGTTCCTTGAGGGTACTTGATGGTGCTGTAGCTGTATTCTGTGCGGTTGGAGGAGTTGAGCCGCAGTCAGAGACCGTCTGGCGCCAGGCCGATAAGTACCGGGTGCCACGGATGGCTTTTATCAATAAGATGGACAGGGTTGGTGCTGATTTTTTCAGTGTTGTCTCCGAGATCAAAGATAAGCTTGGATCGAATCCTGTACCACTGCAAATTCCTTTTGGAGCAGAAGAGAACTTTAAGGGGATTGTTGACCTGATCGAACGCAGGGCCATTGTCTGGAAAGAGGACGAGGAGTTGGGGATGAAATATGAGTATTGTCCAATTCCCGAGGAGCTGATCGAAACTGTTGAGGAGTGGAGAGAGAAACTGGTAGAAGCGGTTTGTGTATCAGATGATGATCTGCTTGAAAGATTCCTTGAAGACAGGGATTCCATTTCAGTGGAAGAGTTTATGGCATATGCGCGCAGAGCTACCATCAACATGGACATCGTTCCGGTTCTGTGCGGTTCAGCATTCAAAAACAAAGGGGTTCAGCGCTTGCTGGATGCCATCACTGATTTAATGCCGAGTCCACTGGATATTGGGGCAGTATCCGGAACAGATCCCAAAACTGACAAAGAGATATCAAGGGAACCCGATAATGAGGAGCCCTTAACCGGATTGGTATTTAAGATTGCCACCGATCCTTTTGTGGGCCGGCTGGCCTATGTAAGGGTCTATTCAGGAAAACTCCAGGAAGGAGTGATGGTATTAAATAACCGTACCGGGAAGAAAGAACGCATCAGCCGCATTTACCAGATGCATGCCAACAAACAAAATCCTTTGAAGGAGATTGGGGCTGGTGACATCTGTGCTGTGGTTGGGCTGAAAGAATTAAGGACAGGGGATTCCATTACCAATGTTGGCAAACCTATGATCCTTGAATCCATTGACTTCCCCGAGCCTGTAATCGGTATTGCCATTGAGCCCAGGACCCAGGCCGATATTGACAAACTGGGAATTGCCCTGAACAAACTTGCCGAGGAAGATCCAACTTTCCAGATAAGAAGCAACGTGGAGACCGGTCAGACCACCATCAACGGGATGGGTGAACTGCACCTGGAGATCCTCATGGACAGGCTGAAGCGCGAGTTCAAGGTGGAGTGTAACGTAGGCACCCCGCAGGTAAACTACAAAGAGGCACTTACCAGCGAAGTAAAACACAGAGAGATCTTTAAGAAACAGACCGGAGGTCGGGGTAAATTCGCCGATATATCAGTGGTCATTGGCCCTGCCGATGAGAACACCAAGGGACTTCAGTTTATAAGCGAGATCAGGGGCGGCAATGTACCCCGTGAATATATACCATCGGTGGAAAAGGGATTCAAAAATGCCATGTTCAACGGACCTCTGGCAGGATTCGCCATTGAGAATATGAAAGTTCGCCTGCTCGATGGATCCTACCATGCAGTGGATTCCGACCAGCTCTCATTTGAGATTGCAGCAAGGCAGGCATTCAAACATGCAGCCTCCAAAGCCAATCCAGTAATGCTCGAACCGGTAATGACCGTTGAGGTTGTCACCCCGGAAGAGTACATGGGCGATGTGATCTCCGACCTGAATAAAAGACGCGGACAGGTGGAAGGAATGGATTCCAAAGCCGGTGCCCGCGTGATCAAGGCCAAAGTGCCACTGTCTGAGCAGTTCGGTTATGTAACCGTGCTCAGAACCCTCACTTCGGGAAGGGCAAGTTCGACCATGGAGTTCAGTCATTATGAAGCCATGCCGGCGAACCTGGCCAAGGAGGTATTGGAAAAAGTAACAGGAAAAGCTCTTACATAATTAGTACGATAATGAGTCAGAAGATTAGAATTAAGTTGAAGTCATACGATCACAACCTGGTTGATAAATCAGCCGAGAAGATTGTAAAGACAGTGAAGTCCACCGGAGCAGTGGTTAGCGGACCCGTTCCCCTGCCCACACACAAGAGAGTGTACACTGTACTGAGGTCTCCCTTTGTAAACAAGAAATCAAGGGAACAATTTCAGCTAAGCTCCTTTAAAAGGTTGCTGGATATATACAGTTCCACTCCTAAGACCATCGATGCACTCATGAAGCTTGAGTTGCCCAGTGGAGTAGAAGTTGAAATCAAAGTCTAACACAGGTAAAAACAAAATAAAATGCCAGGATTAATTGGTAAGAAAATCGGAATGACTTCCGTTTTCGACAAAGATGGAAAAAACATCCCCTGTACAGTGATACAGGCTGGACCCTGCACGGTGACACAGGTGAAGACCGTTGAATCAGATGGTTATGCTGCAGTTCAATTGGCTTTTGACGACAAAAAGGAGAAGAACAGTCCCAAGGCCGAACAGGGCCATTTCGCCAAAGCAAACACTACACCAAAAAGGAAGGTGATTGAACTGAAGGGTTTTGTGAAGGATTGGAAACCGGGTGACGTGATCACCGTGGATTATTTTAACGATGACACCTGGTTGGATGTATCGGGAATTTCCAAAGGTAAAGGGTTCCAGGGCGTTGTGAAACGTTACAACTTCGCTGGTGTAAATGACGCCACTCATGGTCAGCATAACCGAATGCGTGCCCCCGGTTCACTGGGTGCATCTTCCTACCCCTCCAGGGTTTTCAAAGGAATGCGTATGGCTGGTCAGATGGGAAATAGCAGGGTGAAGATTCTGAACCTCAGGGTGATAAAAATCGTTCCTGAGAACAATCTCTTGATTCTTAAAGGTTCTGTTCCCGGATCAAATGGTTCATATTTAATTATTGAGAAGTGATGGAATTAGATGTTATAAATATATCCGGCGAAAGCACCGGGAAAAAGGTTAAACTGAGCAAAGAGATCTTTGGTGTTGAACCCAACGATCATGCCATCTACCTGGATGTGAAACAGATTATGGCTCACAAACGTCAGGGTAACAGTAAAACAAAAGAGCGTAGCGAGATTCAGGGTAGCCGTAAAAAGATCAAGCGTCAGAAGGGTACAGGTACTGCTCGTTTTGGTGATATCAAGAACCCCCTGTTCAGAGGTGGTGGTCGCGTTTTTGGTCCCAGGCCCAGGAATTATGGTGGAAAACTGAACCGGAAGGTAAAAGATCTGGCCCGCAAATCAGCCCTTGCTTACAAAGTGAAAAATAAGCAATTGATGATCGTTGAGGACTTCTCCTTGGAAGCCCCTAAAACCAGCGAGTTTGCGAACATCCAGAAAAATCTGAAGATCGACGACAAAAAGTCACTTTTCGTCATCAATGAAAGAAATAATAACTTATATTTGTCGTCTCGAAATTTGCAAAATTCGAAGGTTGTAACTCTTTCAGAATTAAATACATACGAAATAATGAGCGCGTCTGCACTATTATTCGTTGAGAGTTCACTTGACGTTCTGCAACAGAATGATTAATCGTGTTGAATCGAAAAGATTATGAATATTTTAATTAAGCCCATAGTAACCGAGAAGATGACTGCCCAGGGGGAGGACTTCAACCGGTATGGTTTTGTGGTGACTAAGGACGCCAACAAACTGCAGATCAAGCAAGCAGTAGAAGAGCTTTATGATGTAAAGGTAGCGGAAGTGAATACCATGCGGTATGCCGGAAAGCGCAAACAGCGTTATACCCGGTCTGGTGTCTCTATAGGCAAGACCCCTTCCTACAAGAAGGCAGTGGTTACCTTGGCTGAAGGTGAAGTAATAGATTTTTACAGCAACATTTAAGGAATTATGGCAATCAAGAAGTATAAACCCACAACCCCGGGTCAGCGTTTTAAAGAGATCTCTTCATATGATGATCTTACTCCTGATACAAAGCCGGAGAAGTCGTTGCTTAAGCCCATGAAGAAAAGTGGCGGTCGCAATAATACCGGGAAAATGACCATGCGTTACATGGGTGGTGGTCACAAGAAAAGGTATCGTCTGATCGACTTCAAAAGGAACAAGGACAACATGGATGCCACTGTGAAGAGCATTGAATACGATCCCAATCGTTCTGCCCGCATCGCACTGGTTGTATATGCAGATGGAGAGAAGCGTTACATCATTGCTCCTGAGAAAATTGAGGTTGGACAGAAGATTATATCGGGAGATAAGGTAGTACCGGAAACAGGAAACAGCATGTTGCTGTCCAATATACCCCTGGGAACCGATATCCACAATATCGAGTTGAAACCTGGGAAAGGTGGTATGCTTGCAAGAAGTGCCGGTTCATATGCTACCCTTACTTCAAGGGATGGAAAGTACGCCATCATCAAGCTTCCCAGCGGGGAATCAAGGATGGTACTGACCACTTGTCGTGCCACTGTAGGCATCGTATCCAATTCCGATCACGGACTGGAGAAGTCAGGTAAAGCAGGACGTTCACGCTGGAAAGGTCGCCGTCCCCGTACACGTGGTGTAGCCATGAACCCGGTAGATCATCCCATGGGTGGTGGTGAAGGACGCGCCTCGGGTGGACACCCAAGGTCAAGGACAGGTTTACCGGCAAAAGGCTACAAAACCCGCTCCAAGAAGAAGTATTCAGATAAGTATATTGTTGAGAAGAGAAAATCAAAAAAATAGCATAGCATGAGCCGTTCACTGAAAAAAGGACCATTTATAGATTTTAAGCTGGAGAAGCGTGTCGTAGACATGAACGATTCCGGGAAGAAATCAGTGATCAAGACATGGTCGAGAAGATCGATGATCTCTCCGGATTTTGTGGGCCACACCATAGCCGTTCATAATGGCAACAAGTTTATCCCGGTGTACATCACCGAGAATATGGTAGGCCATAAACTGGGTGAATTTGCGCCTACCCGCATGTTCAGGGGTCACGGTGGAAAGCAGAGATAATATAAAAAGCTGGAAAGAAATGGGTGCAAGAAAAAGAAACAGAGCGAATCGGTTAAAAGAGGAGAGGCAGAACAAGTATTACGCAGTATTGCGCAACTGCCCTACTTCTCCCCGCAAAATGCGACTGGTAACAGATATGATCAAAGGTGTTGAGGTGAACAAGGCACTGGATATGCTGAAGTTTAACTCCAAGGAGGCTTCTCTGAAAGTAGAAAAGCTTCTGCTTTCAGCCATAGCTAACTGGCAAGCCAAGAACGAAGGGGCAAGGATTGAGGAGAGCAACCTCTACGTGAAGGAAGCCTTTGTAGACCAGTCCAGGACCCTGAAAAGGATCCAGCCTGCACCGCAGGGAAGGGCACACCGGATCAAGAAGCGTTCAAACCACGTAACCATTGTGATCGATAGTCAGAACGTGACCGAAGAAGTAGTACAAGAACAAGAAAATCAAGCATAGATGGGACAAAAAGTAAATCCGATAGGTAATCGCCTGGGAATCATTAAAGGATGGGATTCCAACTGGTACGGTGGAAAAGACTATTCTGTCAAACTGGTTGAAGACAACAAGATCAGGGAATACCTGAATGCCCGTCTGGCCAAGGCCAGCATTTCCAAGATTATCATTGAGCGTACACTCAAGCTCATTACCGTTACCGTAAACACTGCCCGTCCGGGTATTATTATCGGTAAAGGTGGTCAGGAAGTGGATAAGCTGAAGGAGGAGTTGAAGAAGCTCACTAAAAAAGAGGTGCAAATCAACATCTTCGAGGTAAAGCGTCCCGAACTGGATGCCACCATCGTTGCCAACAACATTGCCCGTCAGGTGGAAGGTAAGATCTCCTATCGCAGAGCCATCAAAATGGGAATTGCCTCTACCATGCGCATGGGAGCCGACGGAATCAAGGTACTTATCAGCGGTCGCCTGGGTGGCGCCGAGATGGCCCGGACCGAGTCTTACAAAGACGGAAGGATTCCGCTGCACACACTTCGTGCCGACATCGACTATGCATTGGCAGAAGCACACACCAAGGTAGGTGTAGTCGGAATCAAAGTCTGGATCTGCAATGGTGAGATCTTTGGAAAGCGCGACTTGTCACCCAACGTTGGTGCAAGCAACGTGAAGCCCAAAGGAGGAGGAAGAGGTCCCAGGAAAGACCGGGGAGACCGGAGACACTAAGCAGGGCCGCAATTATATAGTATAATCAGGAAAATCAACTACAATGTTACAACCGAAGAAAACCAAATACAGAAGAATGCAGAAAGGGCGGATGAAAGGAAACGCCCAGAGGGGAAATAAGCTTGCATTCGGTTCATTTGGGATCAAAGCGTTGGAGAGTGCATGGATCACCGGACGCCAGATCGAGGCAGCCCGTCAGGCCATCACCCGTCACATGAAAAGAGAAGGACAGCTTTGGATCCGCATTTTCCCGGCCAAACCTATTACCAAAAAACCTGCTGAAGTTCGTATGGGTAAAGGGAAAGGTGCTCCGGAAGGATTTGTTTACCCCATTACCCCCGGCAGGGTCATCTTCGAACTGGAAGGTGTGCCTTTTGAGGTAGCCAAAGAAGCGCTTCGCCTGGGTTCCCAGAAGTTTCCCATTACCACCAAGTTTGTGGTTCGCAGGGATTATGTTGAAGAGTAGCAAGTAGAAAGTAGACAGTAGAAAGTCGAAAAAAATAGACTGATGAAAGGTTCAGAAATTAGAGAATTAACATTAGAGGAGTTGAAAGAGCGCCTTGAAAGCGAAGAGAACATGATGGTGCGCATGCGCATGAACCATGCTGTATCTCCACTTGACAACCCCAATAAGATCGTTGAGACACGCAAAGACATTGCAAGGCTGAAAACCGAGATGAGGGCCAGGCAAATTCAAGAGCAGTCTGAAAAGGAATAATGAATATGGAAACAACAAGAAATACAAGACGCGAACGTGTGGGTGTTGTTGTAAGCAACAGCATGGAGAAATCCATTGTGATCACCGTTAAACAAAAGGTGAAGCATCCCATCTACGGTAAATTCGTGAACAAGACCTCCAGGTTCATGGCTCATGACGAAGAGAACAGTTGCAATGTTGGAGATACTGTGAAGATCAGCGAGACCAGGCCTCTGAGCAAAAGCAAGAGATGGAGATTAGTAGAAATCATCGAAAGAGTTAAGTAATCATGGTACAACAAGAGAGTAGATTATCCGTAGCTGATAACAGCGGAGCCAAAGAGGTTCTTGTGATCCGAGTACTCGGTGGTACAAAGAAGCGGTATGCATCCATTGGAGATAAGGTGGTAGTTACGGTAAAAAGTGCCATTCCTTCCGGTGAAGTGAAGAAAGGAACTGTATCCAAGGCAGTTGTGGTAAGGACCAAAAAGGAGGTTAGGCGCAAAGATGGGTCCTACATCAGGTTTGACGACAATGCAGTAGTATTGCTGAACAACGTGGATGAGATGAGAGGTACCCGTATTTTCGGGCCCGTCGCCAGGGAACTCAGGGATCAATTCATGAAAATTGTGTCATTAGCCCCTGAGGTATTGTAAATAATAAATTGATCAATCCCATGCAGAAGAAACTACATATTAAAAAAGGTGACCAGGTGATCGTCAATTCCGGCGAGTACAAGGGACAAAAGGGCAGGGTACTGACTGTGGACCGTGATAAGAACCGGGCTATCGTAGAGGGTGTGAACATGGTATCCAAGCACACCAAACCCAACGCCAACAATCCCCAGGGAGGAATTACCAAGCAGGAAGCTGCTGTGCACATTTCCAACCTGAACCTCGTGGACCCCTCTTCCGGAGAGGCCACCAGAGCAGGAAGAAAGCTCAATGATAAAAACAAATTAGTGAGATACGCTAAAAAATCAGGTGAGGAGATCAAGTAAGATGGACAAGAAATTCATACCCACACTACAGAAGAGATACAACGATGAGATCGTTCCCGCACTCATGAAGCAGTTCGGTTACTCATCGGTGATGGAAACCCCACGCCTTCAGAAGATCGTAATTAACGAAGGTGTCGGTCAGGCCATTGCTGACAAGAAACTCATTGATGTGGCACAAGAAGAATTAACGCTGATTGCCGGACAGAAGGCAGTGCAGACGATGTCCACCAAGGACATCTCCAACTTCAAACTCCGTCGTGGCATGCCCATTGGCGTGAAGGTAACCCTTCGTCGCGAGAGGATGTATGAATTCCTGGAGCGCCTGATTGCCGTGGCTCTTCCCAGGATCCGTGACTTTAAAGGAGTTTCATCCAAGTTCGACGGAAGGGGAAATTACACCATGGGAATTACCGAGCAGATCATCTTTCCGGAGATTGATATTGATAAGATCAGTAAGATCATGGGCCTGGAGATTACCTTTGTAACATCGGCACGTACCGATGAAGAGGGAACCGCCCTGATGAAAGAATTTGGTATACCGTTCAAACACGATAAAAAATAGAAGCATGGCCAAAGAATCAATGAAAGCTCGCGAAGTAAAGCGGCAGAAACTGGTTGAAAAGTACGCTGAAAAAAGAGCAAAACTTAAAGCTGAAGGCGATTATGTGGGACTGAGCAGGTTGCCACGGAATTCAAATCCCATCAGGCTTCATAACCGTTGTAAATTAACCGGCCGTCCCAAGGGATATATGCGCCAGTTCGGTATCAGCAGGATCACCTTTCGGGAGATGGCTTCAGAAGGATTAATCCCCGGCATTAAAAAGGCCAGCTGGTAGATAGTCGAAAGTCGAAAGGCGAAAGTCGAAAGGCGATAGTATAAAGAATTTTATAAAGAGAGAAAAAATGACAGATCCGATTGCAGATTATCTTACCCGCATCAGAAATGCTGTAATGGCTAATCACAAAGTGGTGGAAATTCCTGGGTCCAATATGAAGAAGGACCTTACCCGCATACTTTTCGATAAAGGATATATCCTGAATTATAAATTTGAAGAGGAAGGTCCCCAGGGAAACATTAAGATTGCACTAAAATACAATCCTGAGAATAAGATGCCAGCCATCAAATCCCTTCAGCGCATCAGTAAACCCGGATTGAGGAAGTATGTGGACAAGGATCACCTTCCCAGGGTACTGAACGGACTTGGTGTAGCAATCATATCAACTTCACAGGGCGTTATGACCGATAAGGAAGCCCGTAGCCTGAGCATTGGCGGTGAGGTACTTTGTTTTGTATATTAAATAAGAGGAGAACAGACATGTCAAGGATAGGAATTTTACCCATCGACATCCCAGCTGGTGTAACCATCGAGGTGGATAAAGATAACCTGGTGACTGTAAAAGGATCCAAAGGGGAACTTTCGCAGCAGGTGGATAAGAGCATTACCGTTAAGGTGGAAGAGAACAAGGTGAATGTTTCCAGGTCAACCGAAGAGAAGGACCATAAATCGAAGCATGGCCTCTACCGTTCATTGATCAGCAACATGGTGGTGGGTGTATCGGAAGGGTATACCATTCAACAGGAGTTGGTAGGTGTTGGATACAGGGCTGATGTGAAGAGCGGTAACCTGTTGGAACTGAGCCTGGGTTATTCGCATGATATCATTATGAAGATGCCCGCAGAGGTGAAGGTGGAAACAAAAACTGAAAGGCGTTCCAATCCCATTATTACACTGACCAGTGTCGACAAGCAGTTGATTGGCCAGGTAGCAGCCAAGATCAGGTCCCTTCGTCCGCCTGAACCGTATAAGGGGAAGGGTATAAAATTTGTCGGTGAACAGTTACGACGCAAAGCTGGTAAAGCCGCAAGCGTATAGCTAGTGTGAAAGAGTGAAAGAGTGAAAGAGTAAAAGTGTGAAAGAGTAAAAGTAAAAAGTAAAACAGTAATACAGTAATACAATGGCTTTAACGAAAGCAAGTAGAAGGCAGAGAATTAAGTACAGGATCCGGAAGAGGCTATCCGGTAGCGGTGCACGTCCAAGGATGACTGTATACAGGAGCAACAAGCAAATCTATGTACAACTGGTTGATGATGTAACCGGTGTTACCCTGGCAGCTGCTTCATCCAAAGAAAAAGAGATTGCCACTCAGAAAGTCAACAAGATCGAACAGGCCAAACTGGTAGGTAAGAGAATTGCTGAGAAGGCAAAGGAGAAAGGAATTGATAATGTCGTATTCGATAGGAACGGCTATTTATACCATGGCAGGGTAAAGAATTTAGCGGATGCTGCCAGGGAAAGCGGACTTAAATTATAAGGAAGATATGTCAACAGGTATTAGAAAAGTTAAAACGAGTGACCTCGACTTAAAAGACCGTCTGGTAAGCATTCAGCGTGTAACCAAGGTTACAAAAGGTGGCCGTACTTTCAGTTTCTCAGCTATTGTAGTTGTGGGAAATGAAGAAGGAATCGTGGGTCACGGATTGGGTAAAGCCAATGAAGTAACAACAGCCATTGCCAAAGGTGTGGAGGATGCCAAAAAGAACCTGATTAAGGTGCCGATCATCAATGGTACCATTCCCCACGAGCAGTATGGAAAATACGGTGGAGCCAAGGTATTTATTAAGCCGGCTTCCAGTGGTACCGGAGTAAAGGCAGGTGGTGCGATGCGTGCAGTACTTGAGAGTGTTGGAGTGAAGGATGTACTGGCCAAATCAAAAGGCTCATCCAATCCCCACAACCTTGTGAAGGCTACTTTCGAAGCATTGCTTGAACTGAGGGATGCCAAAGCAGTGGCTCGACAAAGGGCTGTTTCACTGGATAAAGTTTTTAACGGATAATTCAAACTACGATGGGAAAAATTAAGGTTACTCAGGTTAAAAGCGCCATCAAGCATACTGCAAGGCAGAAGAGGACTTTAGAAGCACTCGGACTCAGGAAACTTCACCAGACAATTGAGGTGGAAGGTACACCCCAGATCATGGGAATGGTTCAGAAAGTATTACACCTGGTGAAGGTAGTCGAAAGCTGAAAGGCGAAAGTAGAAAGTAGAAAAAAAATAAAATAAGATGGATTTAAGCAACTTAAAACCGGCAAAAGGTTCCACAAAGGGAAAGAAGAGGATCGGACGCGGACAAGGTTCCGGTTACGGAGGTACCGCTACACGCGGTCATAAAGGACAAAAGTCCCGTTCCGGATATTCCAGGAAGACTGGTTTCGAAGGGGGGCAAATGCCATTGCAGCGCAGGGTTCCTAAATTTGGTTTTAAAAACATCAACCGCAAGGAGTACAAAGGGATCAATGTAGGCACGCTACAAGAGCTGGCAGAGGCGAAGAAGCTGAAGGAGATCGATGTGGAGACACTGATCGAAGCTGGTCTAGTTCGTAAAAATTCTTTGGTGAAGATCCTTGGGAATGGTGAACTGAAAGCCAAATTGAATGTAAAAGCCCACGCATTTTCCAAATCGGCAGTTGTTGCCATTGAGGCGCTGGAGGGCAGTGTGGAGAAAATCTGATTTTATCAACTGACCTATGAACCGAGCGTTAGCGAGTAACATTAGTCAGCTGAAAACAAATAATATCTGATGAAAAAGTTTATTGAAACGATAAAGAATATCTGGAAGATTGAGGACCTGAGGGCCAGGATCATGTATACGCTTGGAATTATCCTGATCTATCGCCTGGGTACACACATTGTACTCCCGGGAATTAATCCTGTGATTATTTCTGAGATGGCCAACCGCAACCAGGGTGGAGCAGGGATACTCGATCTGCTTAATCTCTTTACAGGAGGAGCGTTTGCCAGGGCTTCCATATTCGGACTGGGGATCATGCCCTATATTTCTGCATCCATTGTGGTTCAGTTGTTGGGGATTGCAGTTCCCTATTTTCAGAAGCTGCAACGTGAAGGTGAAAGTGGAAGAAGGAAGATTAACCAGATTACCAGGTACCTTACCCTGGCGATACTTCTCCCTCAGGGGCTAAGCTACATCACCAGCTTGCGTTATCAGCTGCCTGCAGATGCCTTCTCGCCAACTTTCTCCAGGATGTCAGCCATGATAATCCTCACTGCAGGGACCATGTTTATCATGTGGCTGGGCGAACGTATCACCGACAAAGGAATTGGGAATGGTATTTCGTTGATCATTATGATCGGGATTATTGCCCGTCTGCCACAGTCCCTTGGAATGGAATTTATGGGGAAGTTGAGTAATCAGGGAGGCGGACTTGTCTCTTTTCTGGTTGAGATATTGATTATGTTCGTGGTTTTCATGGGGACCATCCTGTTGGTACAGGGTACCCGAAGGATACCGGTCCAGTACGCCAAACGAATTGTGGGAAACAAGCAGTATGGCGGCGTACGCCAGTATATTCCCCTTAAGGTAAATGCCGCTGGGGTAATGCCTATCATCTTTGCCCAGGCATTTATGTTTATCCCCATCACCGTGGCCGGTTTTGCCAAGGCTGATGCAGCATCAGGATTTGCAGCTGTATTTTCAAATCCTGTGGGCTTCTGGTACAATTTTACCAATGCCATGCTGATTATACTCTTTACATATTTCTATACAGCCATCACCGTGAATCCCACGCAAATGGCCGAGGATATGAAAAAGAATGGTGGATTTATTCCTGGTGTTAAGCCGGGCCGGAAGACCGCTGAGTTCCTGGATTCAGTCATGTCCAGGATCACCCTTCCCGGATCTTTTTTCCTGGCCTTTGTGGCCATCATGCCTGCCTTTGCAATGATGGCTGGTGTGAACCAGAGTTTTGCTCAGTTTTTCGGTGGAACATCCCTCCTGATTATGGTGGGTGTGATCCTGGATACACTGCAGCAAATCGAAAGTCATCTGTTGATGCGTCATTACGACGGGTTGACAAAGTCTGGCAGGATTAAGGGCCGGACAGGCAGCGCAGCTGCCATATAGTACGAGATAGCGTTCTTTGATGATTTTAATTAAAACAGCGGACGAGATTGAGCTGATTCGCAAAAGCAATTTGCTTGTTTCGAAGACACTTGCTGAGCTGGCAAAGCACATTAGGCCAGGAGTGTCAACGGAAAGGCTGGATCAGATAGCTGAAACATTTATCCGTGACAACGGGGCTGTCCCCGGATTCCTTGGATACCAGGGATACCCGAAGACACTCTGCACTTCTGTGAATTCTGAAGTAGTTCATGGAATTCCCTCCAACAAGGTTATACTGAAAGAGGGCGACCAGTTGTCGGTCGATTGTGGAGTGATCATGGATGGTTTTTACGGCGATACAGCCTTTAGTTTCGAAGTAGGGGAGGTGAGTGAGAAGGTCCGCAACCTGTTAACCACAACGCGTGAGTGTTTACTCAAAGGCATTGAAAAAGCGGTAGAAGGAAAGCGGATTGGTGATTTGGGTTTTGCCGTTCAGGAGCATGCCGAGAGCAATGGTTACACCGTGGTAAGGGAGATGGTGGGACATGGATTGGGTCGCAACCTGCATGAAGCCCCCGAAGTTCCTAACTACGGAAGAAGGGGAACAGGAGCAAAACTGAAGAAGGGCATGGTCATCTGCATCGAACCCATGATCAACATGGGCCGGAGACAGATCAAGCAGGATCCCGACGGATGGACCATACGTGCAGCAGATAATTTGCCTTCTGCCCATTTTGAACTGGCAGTGGCAATAGATAAAGGGAAGGCAGACATACTGTCAACCTTCTCATACATAGATGAAGTGTTAAATAAACAGAGCAACTAAATGGCAAAGCAGTCTTCAATTGAACAGGACGGTGTAATTACCGAAGCATTATCAAATGCAATGTTCCGGGTGGAGCTGGAAAATGGACACATTATCACAGCCCATATTTCGGGAAAAATGAGAATGCATTACATAAAGTTGTTACCGGGTGACAGGGTCAAAGTAGAGATGTCTCCTTATGACCTGACAAAGGGAAGAATTTCATTCCGTTACAAATAAGTGGAAAGTGGAAAGTGGAAAGTGGAAAGAAGAAAGTGAAAAGTATAAAGTATAGAAGATATGAAGGTAAGAGCATCTGTAAAAAAGCGCAGTTCCGATTGCAAAATCGTTAGAAGGAAGGGACGCTTGTACGTAATTAATAAGAAAAATCCCAAGTTTAAGCAGCGCCAGGGATAGGTTTGATTTTATAAAAAATAATTAGAAGCATTATGGCTAGAATAGTTGGTGTTGATCTGCCCAAAAACAAAAGAGGCGAAGTAAGTCTGACTTACATTTATGGCATTGGACGCAGTTCTGCCCAGACAATACTTGATTCTGCAGGTGTTGATCGCAGTATCAAAGTAAAAGACTGGAATGATGACCAGATAGCGGCCATCAGGAAAGCTGTGAACGAAAACTACAAGGTTGAAGGTGAACTTAGGTCATCCATTCAGCTGAATATCAAACGATTGATGGATATTGGAGCATACCGCGGTATCCGTCACCGTATTGGTCTTCCTACCCGCGGACAAAGTACAAAAAACAATGCCCGTACCCGTAAAGGAAGAAGAAAGACAGTAGCAAACAAGAAGAAAGCAACCAAATAAGAGTTAAGAGGTTATGGCTAAGAAGACAGGATCGTCAAAAAAACGAACAGTTAAAGTTGAACCTACAGGAGAGGCACATATTCATGCCTCCTTTAATAATATCATCATCTCTCTGACCAACAATCAGGGGCAGGTGATCTCGTGGGCCTCATCCGGTAAAATGGGGTTCAGGGGTTCAAAGAAGAATACTCCCTATGCAGCTCAGCAAGCTGCCATGAACTGCGCCAAGGTTGCTTATGACCTGGGTCTCAGGAAAGTAAAGGTTTTTGTAAAGGGTCCCGGATCCGGTAGGGAATCTGCCATCCGTAACATTCATGCTTCAGGCATTGAGGTGACCGAAATCGTGGATGTAACCCCGCTGCCGCACAACGGCTGCCGTCCTGCCAAAAGGCGGAGGGTATAATTCAGCCTTAAGGAAAATTCCAAGCTGAAGAGGAAGATTAATCATTAAAAAACAATAGAGATAGATGGCAAGATACAGAGGTCCAAGAACCAAAATTGCGCGTAAATTTTCAGATCCCATATTCGGGACGGATAAATCTTTTGAGAAGAAGAATTATCCCCCTGGAATGCACGGGAACAACAAAAGGAGACGTAAAGCTTCAGAATATGGCATTCAGCTGAAAGAGAAGCAAAAGGCCAAGTATACATATGGTGTGTTGGAAAAGCAGTTCAGGAATATGTTTGACAAGGCTTCCAGAAGTAAAGGTGTGACCGGTGAGGTGCTCCTTCAGTTGCTGGAGTCAAGGCTTGACAACGTGGCTTACAGGCTGGGACTTTCACCAACACGTGCAGGTGCCCGTCAACTTGTTACCCACAGACACATCACCGTCAATGGTGAGATTGTAAATATCCCTTCTTATACACTTAAACCTGGCGATGTTGTAGGTGTGAGGGAGCGCTCAAAATCTCTGGAAGTGATCACCGATTCACTTTCCACTGCCAGGTATGGATCTTCATCATGGCTTGAATTTGATGAGGCATCTATGACCGGGAAATTCCTGAACCGTCCCGAGCGGGAGGAGATTCCTGAGAACATTAAGGAGCAGCTCATCGTTGAACTTTATTCAAAATAATATAACCACATTCGTATTATGGCCATTTTAGCTTTTCAAAAACCAGATAAGGTCATCATGCTTGAAGCCGATGACAGGTATGGTAAATTTGAGTTTCGTCCCCTTGAACCAGGTTATGGTATAACCGTGGGAAACGCCCTGAGGCGCATCCTGCTCTCTTCACTTGAAGGGTATGCTATCACCAACATTAAGATCGATGGGGTCGAGCACGAGTTTTCCACTGTAACCGGTGTTATCGAGGACCTTACAGAAATTATACTAAACCTGAAGCAGGTCCGCTTTAAAAAGCAGATCGAAGATGTGAACGATGAGAAAATCATCTGTACCATCACAGGGCAGGATGAGTTCAAAGCAGGAGACCTGCAGCGTTTTCTCAGTGGATTCAAAGTGTTGAATCCCGAACTGGTCATCTGCCACATGGAACCGGATGTGAAGCTCCAGTTGGAGGTCTCCATCAACAAAGGTCGCGGTTATGTACCCGCAGATGAGAACAAACCTGCTGAAGCTGAATTCGGGCTTATCGCTGTGGATTCCATCTTTACCCCCATCAAGAATGTGAGGTATGACATTGAGAACTACCGTGTTGAACAGAAGACCGACTACGAGAAACTGATCCTGGAAATCGAAACCGACGGATCCGTTCATCCCAAGGAAGCTCTGAAGGAAGCTGCCAAGATTCTCATCTATCATTTCATGCTCTTCTCCGATGAGAAGATCACCCTCGATACCGATGAGAAATTCGCCAATGAGGAGTTTGATGAGGAGGTGCTGCATATGCGCCAACTGCTGAAAGCCAAATTGGTTGACCTGGATCTTTCCGTAAGGGCCCTCAATTGCCTGAAGGCTGCTGAGGTAGAGACCCTGGGTGATCTGGTGAAGTTTAATAAGAACGACCTGTTGAAATTCAGGAACTTTGGTAAGAAGTCTCTCACCGAGCTGGAAGAGTTGCTGACCAACATGAACCTTACTTTCGGGATGGACACAAGTAAATACAAACTGGACAAGGAATAATTGCAATGAGACATAAGAAGAGTTTTAATCATCTAGGGAGGAAGAGTGCGCACAGGAAGGCCATGTTATCAAATATGGGTTGTTCACTGATCATGCACAAGCGGATCGAGACAACCACTGCCAAGGCTAAAGCACTTAAAAGGTATATTGAGCCTCTGATCACCAGGTCCAAAGACGATTCGACCCATGCACGCAGGGTGGTATTTAGCTACCTGCAGGACAAGGAAGCTGTATCTGAGCTTTTCCGCGAGGTTGCTTCCAAAGTGGCCGACCGCCCGGGTGGATATACACGCATCATTAAGCTGGGCCACAGGTTGGGCGACAATGCCGACATGTGTCTGATCGAGCTGGTTGACTACAATGAGATCCTGCTGGCCGAAAAAGCCGCCGCTAAAAAATCCACTTCCCGTCGCCGTCGTGGCGGTAAGTCAAAAGCAGAAGCGCCTGTTGAGGAGACACAACCAGAAGCTGTAGCCGAAGAGGTTAAAGAGGAACCTAATGTTGAGGCCGTGGTGGAAGAGGTAAAAGAGGAAGCTGTTGCAGAGGCCGTAGAGGAAGAGGTAAAAGAGGAAGCTGTTGCAGAGGCCGTAGAGGAAGAGGTAAAAGAGGAAGCTGTTGCAGAGGCCGTGGTGGAAGAGGTGAAAGAGGAAGCTGTTGCAGAGGCCGTGGTGGAAGAGGTGAAAGAGGAACCTGTTGCTGAGGCCGTAGTGGAAGAGGTGAAAGAGGAACCTGCTGCTGAAGCCGTTGTGGAAGAGGTGAAAGAGGAACCTGCTGCTAAGACATCAACCGACGAAACTGGCGAAGAAAAGTCAGAAGAGAGTGAAAAGAAAGACTCATAATATATACCAAAGTGACATCTTCTTAAAAATTTAATTATCATGGGACAAATCGTAGATATTCATGCACGTGAAATACTGGACTCACGCGGGAACCCCACTGTTGAAGTGGAAGTAACCCTGGCCAGTGGTTTTGTTGGTCGTGCTGCTGTTCCTTCGGGAGCCTCCACAGGTGAGAATGAAGCATTGGAACTCAGGGATGGTGACAAAGACCGCTACCTGGGAAAAGGTGTTCAGAAAGCAGTAAACAATGTAAATAAGGTCATAGCCGAGGAGCTGCTTGGAATGGATGCACTGGATCAGGTAGCCATCGACCAGAAAATGTTGGACCTTGACGGGACCAAGACCAAGAGTAAATTGGGAGCCAACGCTATGCTGGGAGTATCTCTGGCCGTAGCCAAAGCAGCTGCCATGTACCACGATATGCCTCTTTACCGGTACATCGGCGGTACCAATGCAAAACACCTGCCCGTTCCCATGATGAATATTATTAATGGGGGATCCCACTCCGATGCTCCCATTGCATTCCAGGAGTTTATGATCCGTCCGGTGGGCGCCAGCAGTTTCAGCGAAGGGCTGAGGATGGGTGCCGAGGTGTTCCATGCACTTAAGAAAGTATTGAAAGAGAGAGGACTAAGTACTGCCGTTGGAGATGAAGGTGGATTTGCACCAAATCTGGAGGGAACCGAAGATGCACTGGAAAGTATCCTGAAGGCCATTGAGAAAGCTGGCTACAAGCCAGGGAAAGATATTACCATTGCCCTTGACTGTGCAGCTTCCGAGTTCTTTGAGAATGGAGTCTACGACTACTCCAAATTTGAGGGTGAAGGCGGAGCCAAACGCAATTCTGAAGAGCAGGCTGCATACCTGGCTGAACTGATCGGGAAGTATCCCATCGATTCCATTGAAGATGGTATGGATGAAGCCGACTGGGACGGATGGGTGGTTCAGAACAAACTGATTGGTGATAAGTGCCAGTTGGTGGGTGATGACCTTTTCGTGACCAACGTGGAGTACCTCTCCAAAGGGATCGAGCTGGATTGTGCCAACTCTATTCTGATCAAAGTGAATCAGATCGGCACACTTACCGAGACCCTGAACACCATTGAGATGGCACACAGGGCCGGTTATACCACCGTCACTTCACACCGTTCCGGAGAGACAGAAGATGCGACCATTGCAGACATTGCTGTGGCAACCAATTCAGGCCAGATAAAGACCGGTTCACTGAGCCGTTCAGACAGGATCGCCAAGTACAACCAGTTACTTCGCATCGAAGAGGAGCTTGGTAAGACCGCGATCTACGGATATTAGAGTTCTTTTCAGGATATTTTACCGGCACTGAAAATCTTTACCTTGTAAATATCTATAGGTGACTACGTAAAATATCTTTTCAAATAATTTAAAGGTCATCTCGGAAGAGGTGTCCTTTTTTTTATTGTTTTAGGGCAGTTTAGGGTTGTAAAGGGCTTGTAAATATTGAATAATCTGAATATATGTCTTATCTTGTGTATCCCTAAATTTTAAACTTTTTTTAACGTAAACCTATAGCAAATGTCAGTCCTAAAAGAGAGGCTTCACCAGAAGATCGAAGAGTGGAGACCCAGAACAAAAAAACTAGTTAAAGATTATTCTGATGTGGTTGTCGGCGAGATCACCATCGGACAGGCCATCGGTGGGATGAGAGGGCTTAAAAGTCTGGTCACCGATATTTCCTATCTAGACCCTCAGGAGGGAATCCGGTACAGGGGTTATACCCTGCCCGAAGTATTTAAAAAGCTCCCAAAACCAAAAGGTGGCGATATGCCATGTATTGAGGCGCTTTATTTCCTGTTGCTCACAGGTGATATCCCAACCGAAAGTGAAGCAGCCGAGGTTGCAGATGAATTCCGGAAGCGGAGGATCCTGCCCCGGTATGTATACGAGGTGATCGATGCATTTCCTGCTAATTCACCCCCCATGGCCATTTTCTCTGCTGCCATTCTGACCATGCAGCGGGAGTCTTTCTTTGCCAAAAAGTATCAGGGAGGGATTAGCAAGTTGGATTACTGGGATCCCACTTATGAGGATTCATTGAACCTCTTGGCAAAGCTGCCTGAAGTGGCTTCATACATTTATGCCAAGCTTTACAGGGACGGGAAGCGGATTCAGTCCAACCCCAACCTGGATATGGGAGCTAACTTTGCCCACATGATGGGGATTCCCAAGCCGTACGACGATGTATCCAGGCTTAACTTCATCATTCATGCCGACCATGAAAGCGGGAATGTAAGCGCTCATACAGGTCACCTTGTAGCCAGTTCACTTTCAGACACTTATCTTTCCATCTCTGCCATGATTAACGGACTGGCCGGACCACTGCACGGACTTGCCAACCAGGAGGTTCTGAGATGGTTGCAGCGCCTGGCGGAAAAAATGGACGGACAGGTTCCCAGTGAGGATGAGATGAAACAGTTTGTATGGGATACCCTCAACTCCGGACAGGTAATTCCAGGATTCGGTCATGCCGTCCTCCGGAAGACCGATCCACGTTATACACTGCAGCGTGAATTCTGTAAGATCCACATGAAAGATGACCTCCTGTTCAAGTATACCGATTTGCTCTATAAGGTGGTACCTCCCATCCTGAAAGAACAGGGCAAAGCGAAGAATCCATGGCCCAATGTGGATGCGCAGTCAGGGATCATTCACTGGCACTATGGAATTACCGAGTATGAGTTCTATACCGTGCTATTCGGAATTGGACGTTCCATCGGTATTACCGCAAATCTTATATGGGACAGGGCCCTTGGTTATCCATTGGAGCGACCCAAATCGGTCACCACCGATATGCTCGAAAAAATAGCAATGAAGGCCCAAGAGGCCACTAAGGGCAAAGAATAAGGTAGTTTTAATAAAGAGTACCAAAGAAAATCCTTCGCAAATGCGGGGGATTTTCTTATTAAAACCAATCCATATACAGGGTGGATCAGGCCAGCAAGTTTTTCATCATCTTGATCAGTACCTCCGTCTGGAATGGTTTGGCAACGTAATCATCCACTCCTGCTGCCAGGCAGTTCTCTCTATCCCCCGCCAGAGCATTGGCTGTAATGGCAATAATTGGGATGTGACTGTCGCCTGTGGATTCAATTTTGCGTATCTTCTTGGTGGCAACTATTCCATCCATCACAGGCATCATAATATCCATCAGGATCAGGTCATATTGTTTGAGTCCGAACATCTCCAGGGCCTCTTTCCCGTTACTGGCCACATCAATCTGATTTACCAGCTTATTTAGACTCAACAGGACGATTTTTTGATTGATCAGATTGTCCTCCACCAGCAGGATCTTTGAATCTTTCAGGGCTATTCCCTTCCTGATAAACTGGTCAAGATCCAGCATTTTGGCAGGTTCAACCCCACTCCTGGTGGGATCCTTAGTAAAATCCTGGAAGAAGAAGATCGAAGCTGACTGACCACCATATTGGGCGGTGAGTCCGCTCTCACTTTCATGGAGCAGGTTTCGGGCATTGGCCAGGTTGGAGACCTGGTGACTTTCGCTGCGTTTCAGGGTCTCCACATACTCCACAAGCTCTTCCCCCATATCTGTTTCTGCCAGGAACCTGAATTCCAGGCGTACCTGACTTGGAGTTTCACGCAGGTTGATAATTTGTAGTTCAATGGGATTTCCGGTGTGCTTATAGATGCTCAATCCCTTGATGATGTTCACCAAAAGACTCCGCAACAGACTTGGGTCCCCAATCAGGTAATAGGAGATCTGATCCAATCGCTTGATGGTTACCTCTTCATAGAAGGAGGCACTCGACTTCAGTATACCGACTGCGTCTTCCAGTACCCGGGTCAGGTCGAAAGAGATAATACTTTTGTTATAATCGATGATCCCCGGGGAGGCAATCTCCACAATGTTATTTACATCTTCAATAAGGTTGTTGGTAGACGCCTTCAGGGCCTCCATCAAATCCTTTTGCTCAGAAGTGAGACTGATGTCATGGACCAGGTGGTTGATCAGGGTGATGTTGCTGAGAGAAGTCCTTAACTTATGGGATAGTTTGGAAATAAATTCATCTTTTTGCACAACCTCTCTCTCCGCCTTACTCCTTGAATCCATGAGGCCTGTGAGCATCTCCCGGTTCGACTTGTCAATAAAATGAACAATAATGATCACCAGTGCATAGGTGGAAAAGAAAACCAGTGCGTTATAGATATCCAGTTGAATGCCCTCTTCAAAAAGAGGGAGGAAATTAAATGCCATCGTCGCAATACCCAGGGAAATGGGTACCAAAATCCCCTGTTTTACATTAACACTGACGGCTGCCAGGGGAAAAAGCAGGTAAAAAGCCATAATCAGCCCCCACGAGATACCGAGATCGAAGAGGTATCCTGAAAGTAAGATCAGGGCTATAAGTACCAGTACCAGGATGCTGTTCAAGTTCGGTTTTTGTGCTGCGGGAATCAGGAAATAGATGGCAACACATGCTAGCAGCATAACGGTGTTCAGGCCAATCAGGATAGGCCTCATGGTAACAGAAGACCACAGGATCGACATAAGCAGCATTACGAAAAGGATCAGAAAAAAGAGGTTGATCCTCTTGATCCTGTTCACTAATGCCTGTTCCATCTTCTCCTCGATACCATAGGAGATGATCCGTTGCAGGAATTGGGGAAACATGGGTATTCTTAAATGGCTTTCATGAGCAAAGAAAGAGAAAAAATATGCAATCCTGAATAATATTGGCTTTATTTTTGTACCATAAACGTATATTAGTTAGTAATTTTGCAGATGGAGGAGCAATGTTAATGCTGAAGCGAATAACAGGTTTATGGTTGGTTTTGATGCTGTCCCCGGCAATTATTGCCCAGGAAAGTGAAGGAGGCGGGCTTGTGAAGTATTCTCCCGATTTTGAATTCAGGGATGGAATATTTGCCAATTTTGAAATGGTGAAGGATAACCTTCCCCTTCCGCCGGCCAGGATCGTTACCGATGTGGACATGTTTGACAGGGAGTTTTATGACAAAGTCACATCAGCCAAGGAGATTGTGATCTATGACAACAATGGAGTGAAAAAGGTAATGAGAACCAAGGACATTTGGGGATATGGGCGCAATGGCGTGTTGTATATCAATGTGGGGTCTGCTTTTCACAGGATCAGTTTCGTTGGAAATATCTCCCATTTTGTAGCTTCGGTGACCACATACAGTTCAAATTATTACGATCCCTATTATTACAATCCTTACTATTCACATTCCTATTATAACAACCGGTACTCCATGCCTCAGTCCAACTACGGAAATACGGAACTGAGACAATACTTACTCGATTTTACCACAGGCGAAGTGATGGACTATGATATCGAGAGTGTGGAGGTACTTCTCATGAAGGATCCCGAACTGGCCGACGAGTACCAGGCACTAAGGAACCGGAAAAAGAAGCAGATGAAATTTGTCTTTATCCGAAGGTTCAATGAGCAACATCCGCTCTACTTTCCAGCCAATTAACCTATCTTTCAACCATAGAAAACCAATTTCATGAAAAAAATTACTGCTCTTTTGCTTGTGATGATCTCATTTCTTCACCTGCAGGCCCAAAGGGAATACCTTCCTACTCCGGAAGACCTGGAGCGTTTTTATTCCACTAAAACCTATGTGGTGTTGAGCGACAATCCCATGGCGGAATACAATTTTGAGATCCAGGATGCCATTAAAAAATACTGGAACATCACAGAATATGAATTTCTTCAGTTCGAAGACTTTGGGGACAAAAGTGTGGATAAGAACGCCTCTTTTCTCTATGTGGCAGCTGTCAATTTTGAGAAAGACAGATCATACACCAGGTACGATTTCCTTTGCGTATCGCTTGGCGGGGACTATGCATCCATCGATGATATGAAAGATGTTGCCAATCTTCCACTCAGCTACTACGGGGTGGATGAGGACCGTTATACCTATAAGCTGGGCACCATGGTAAAGTTTCTTCAGGACCACATCCGGCTGATTACGGAGAATCCCCATATGGTTTCCCAGAATGTATACAAACATTATAACGACAATATGGCCGACATGATGGGTAAAACCCTTTATGTGGTTGAGGAGGAGCTTGCCCGCGAGGTCTCCTCCGAAGCGAGGATCAGATCCTTCTATCCCAATAGTGTAAAGATTGTGGAGCCGGAAGAGATCAAAGAGCTGATCATGGCAGGGGATGAGAATGCCGTATTTCTTCACAAGGTGGGTCCTGAAGGTAAAAAAATGAATGCACGGGTATATAAGATCCTTATTGGTGCTGCCGATGGGAAATTCTATTACTTCGATTATCATAAGGTCAACAACAAGAAGCCGGATGCATTCCTGGGCAGTGATTTTAAGAAATTGGCCAAAGCCAGTCAATAGAAGCGAACGAGTCAATGGCAGATAAACCATCCATTCCAAAAGGAACCAGAGATTTCACACCCCTGGAGATGACCAGGCGGAACCACATTTTTGATACCATCCGTAAGATCTTTAAAACCTATGGCTACCTTCCCATTGAGACACCGGCCATGGAGAATCTCTCATCCCTTATGGGAAAGTATGGGGAGGAAGGTGATAAGCTTCTTTTTAAGATCCTGAATTCAGGCGATTTCAAGAGCAACCTGTCTGACCATGAGCTTGCAGCGATTCCAGCCGGGAAACTTGGTGCCATGATATCAGAGAAGGGATTGAGGTATGACCTCACCGTGCCCTTTGCGCGGTTTGTGGTGCAGCACCGCAACGAGATCGTTTTCCCCTTTAAGCGTTACCAGATCCAGCCGGTGTGGCGGGCCGACCGTCCTCAACGAGGTCGTTACCGGGAATTTTACCAGTGTGATGTGGATGTGATAGGCAGTGATTCATTGTTGAATGAATTAGAACTAATCCGGATCATGGATCAGGTTTTCAGTGCATTGGGACTGAAGGTGGTGATTAAGGTGAACAACCGCAAAGTGCTGGCAGGTATTGTGGAGGTGATCGGAGAGCCCCATCGCATGATCGATGTAACAGTAGCCATCGACAAGTTAGAGAAGGCAGGATTGGAGAAGGTGATGTTGGAGCTGGAGCAAAAGGGATTGAACAGGGATGCCATAAAGAGATTGAAACCGGTGCTTCAAATGGAAGGCAGCAGCCTGGAGAAGATGAAGTTCCTGGAAGAATACCTGCAGGATTCCCACATTGGAAAAGAGGGACTTTCGGAGATCGGTCAGCTTTTCGGCCATATGGAAAATGACCCGGCGGAGGCAGAAGTTGAGCTTGATCTTACCCTGGCCCGGGGACTCAACTACTACACAGGTAGTATTTTTGAGGTGAAATCTACTGAGGTACAGATAGGAAGTATTTGTGGAGGTGGAAGGTATGACGATCTTACCGGGATCTTCGGACTGGAAGGAGTATCGGGTGTCGGAGTTTCCTTCGGAGCTGACCGGATTTATGATGTGCTGTTGCAACTAAACCGTTTCCCACCAAAGGATGAGATGGATACGCAGCTACTCTTTGTGAATTTTGGTCAGCGTGAGGCAGCGCATATTTTTCCAATCCTGGGTCAGCTGAGAAAGAGGGGAATCCCTTCGGAACTCTATCCCGATGTGGCCAAGATAAAAAAGCAAATGAGTTATGCCAACGCCCGGAAGATCCCTTTCGTTGCCCTGGTGGGTGAGCAGGAGATGCAGGATGGGGTGGTGACCCTCAAGGAGATGGAGACAGGGAATCAGGAACGACTCACCCCGGAACAACTGCTGGATCGTCTATCCGGACCATCCATGGTGAGGCTGTCTTAAAACATTTCAGAAACCGATCCCGGTTCATTTTTTTTTCTGTTATTGATTGCGCTAAACTGCAGGATATGGAAAAGGTACACCTGGTAACCACCGAAGAGATTGGGTGGAAGAAATTTGAAGAGATTATTACCGGTCAGCGGAAAATTGCACTCTCCGATGAAGTGATCGGGAAGATCTCAGCCTGTAGAGATTACCTGGACCGCAGGCTTGAGAAAGAGGATGAGATCCTCTATGGGATCAATACGGGATTTGGTTCTCTTTGTGATACTGTGATCTCAAAGGAGAACCTGGGCCTCTTACAGAAGAACCTGGTCATGTCACATGCATGCGGAGTGGGAGATGAGGTTCCCAAAGAGATTACCAGACTCATGTTGCTGTTGAAGATCCAGTCTCTCTCCTACGGCAATTCAGGGGTTCAGGTAGCTACCGTTCAGCGTCTGGCCGACCTCTATAACCATGACATCCTGCCTGTGGTCTACACTTACGGTTCTCTTGGTGCTTCAGGTGATCTTGCTCCGCTGGCCCACATGAGTCTTCCTTTGCTGGGAATGGGGGATGTGGATATGAAGGGTGTTCGCATGAAAGCTTCAGAAGTGTTGAAGAAGATGGGGTGGAATCCCATTGAGCTGCAGTCCAAGGAGGGACTGGCACTGCTCAATGGCACACAATTTATGAGTGCATATGGGGTATACCTCTGTATGCGGGTTTTTAAGCTCTCCAGGCTGGCCGATATTATCGCTGCCCTGTCACTGGATGCTTTCGACGGGAGAATCGAGCCTTTTCATGAGCTGATACAGCAGATCAGGCCCCACCAGGGACAAATCGTTACAGCCCGGAGGATCCGCTGGTTGCTGAAAGGGAGTGAAATGATTTCCCGTTCCAAAGCACATGTACAGGATCCCTATTCGTTCAGATGCATCCCCCAGGTACATGGAGCTACTAAAGATTCTATCAACTACGTAGCCTATGTGTTCCGCAATGAGATCAATTCAGTAACTGACAATCCAACCATCTTTCCGGATGAGGATATGATCATCTCAGCCGGAAACTTCCATGGTCAGCCCCTGGCCCTCGCACTTGATAATCTGGCCATTGCCATGAGTGAGATCGGTAATATTTCAGAAAGACGCACCTACCAGCTTGTTTCGGGAACCAGAGGATTACCCCCATTCCTGGTGGCCAATCCGGGACTCAACTCAGGATTTATGATCCCTCAGTATACAGCTGCCTCCATGGTGAGTCACAACAAGCAACTCTGCACTCCTTCATCGGTAGATTCCATCGAATCGTCACAGGGTCAGGAGGACCATGTAAGCATGGGCGCCAATGCAGCCACCAAGGCCTACCGTGTCATGGTCAACCTGGAACGGATTCTGGCCATTGAGCTGTATAATGCGGCCCAGGCCCTCGAATTCAGGAGACCGGCCCGTACCAGTTCTTACCTGGAGAAATTCCTGGCCGACTACCGGGGATATGTCTCTTTTGTTGATGATGACAAGGTGATGTACCGCGACATTGAAGCCACGGTTCGATTCTTACAGGAAGTGACGCTGGATTTGCCGGAAGATCTGCTGGTTATACGCGACTACTCACCTGAGGATATGCGGTGAAACCAGCTCGCTAACCCCATAGGTCAGTTGCGAGGAGAGTCAACCAAAGGGAGGATGAAATCCGTACCTTAAAAAGAGATGTCGGGTGGCGGGGCTCCATGACCGCTGCCTGGTCTTCCTTCTCTCCCTCCGCCTCTATTGGGGCTCTGGCCCCTCAGCTCTCTGATCAGGTGGCGCCTGAAGTCCCACTCTGCCTTATAGAGTTTAAGCACCTTTTTTGGAGGGAGTACCTCAAGGAACTTATTCTGGTAATATTCGTTTTCTAAATCTACTTTTTCATGCTTAAGCTTCCGGATCTTACCCAGGATCTCGGTAATCTCATCATCGGAAAGGTTCTCGGAATTTTTATGGGCATACATGAATGCATTCCGTTCCTCTTCCACAATCTTCATCTTCCGGTTATGGAAATCATTGTAGATGGGCCAGAAAGCCTTCGATTCCGATTCGGTCAGTTCAAGTTGTTTGGTAAAGTAGACTTTTTTCTCTTTTTTGAACTGTTCAATCTGTTTCTCCGACTGTGCCATCAGGGGTACAAGGCAAGTGGCAAATGCCAGGAGTACAACGGTTGAAAAACTACGGTTGAATTCTCTATTCATGATCAAATTTCTTTTGCTTATTCAAATATAAGATCCATTTCCACATCATTGATGGCCAGATATTCTATGGCCTGACTCGCAAAGGCTTCATCTTCATTCAATACCTCTGTCCCGTTATCCATCAGCTCCATCAGGTAACTGTCATCATCAATCACCTGCAGTTGTTCCAGCAGTGCGATGTCGAAGTAGCTGCCTTCAGCACCAATGTTTGGTGCCGTGAATCTGATGATGGAATAACTGATCAGCGCCACACCCAACACAGCGGCAGCTATGGCCACCCTGAGTCGTGTAGTCGGGACAATCCGCCGGACAGGAACTTTAGATGCTGCATCCTCCCTGATGATCCGCTCCTGCAGCCTCTCAGAAAAGCTTTCAAAATAGCCCTCAGGAACACCAAAAGGGTGTTTTTTCAGCGATTCATGCTGCAAATCGTATATTTTCCGTTCATTGTTCATACTATATGCTAATTGGTTAGACCTGCATGCCTGCAAAAGGTTTAATCATCGCCCAGCATGGCCTCAATTTTTTTAACTGCATGGTGATAGGATGCCTTTAGCGCTCCCACCGAGGTTTCCAGGATCACCGCCATATCGTCGTATTTCACCTGATCGAAATATTTCATATTGAATACAATTCTCTGCTTATGGGGTAGCTTAAGTATTGCTTGTTGCAATTTCAGCTGGATCTCATCACCATTGAACCAGGGATCCGATTCCAGGGATTCACTTATCTTATGCTCCACATCCACCCAGGGTGTGAAAGCCCTTTTCTTCTTTTGTTTCAGGAATGTGAGCGCTTCATTGGTGGCGATGCGATAAAGCCAGGTATATAGACCAGAGTCTGCACGAAATTCAGGCAAAGATTTCCACACCTTGATCATGGTGTTTTGCAGGACATCGTCCGCATCGTCGTGACCGATTACGATTTTTCTCACGTGCCAGTACAGCCGTTCCTGGTACTTTTGTACAAGCTGGTTGAATGCAACTTCCTCTTTACCCGGAATTTTGATTCCTTCAATGATCTCCCTGTCATCCCATCCCGGCATTTTCCTGCAAGATTTGTTGGTTAGACGAAATGATCATAAAAAGGTTTAATAGAACTTAATGGTCTCTGAAGATCCCTGATTCACTTTGAAATCCCGAACCACGCTGTGAGAGGTGGATTTCAGGTCCGATCGTCTGAAAATTACCCTGTAGGTGCCCGGCTGTAGGTGGAAGGTCTGACTCTTCCTGTTCTCCAGAAGGTTCATCACCCAGATCTGCTCCCCCTCTTTGGTCAACTGGTAGAGTGTACCAGCGCCTGGTTGTGGCGAATTGAAGGTCACAATACCCGGTGCCGGGATCTCTACCGTGGTGGTATGGCTTTGAAGGATCTCCACATCCTCCACCATCATCAGGGGGTAGATGGGGATCTCCAGGTCATAATAACCCACAATGTATTTACCCACATTGTCCATCTCCTGGATGTTGATGGTTTTTGAATCTCCGGCCCTTTTCACAAGGATCTTTTCGTTATCATAGGCTTTCCCTCTGCTGGTGTGGATGTGCAGGTACCCCTGTGGGGCATCAATTCCGATAGTATTGTGGCGGCCGGATACCAGTTTTATGCTGTCGACGGTGACTGGCGGGATGGTCTGGACCTTCACATTGTAGGTGCTCATATGATCCAGTGAAAGGGTATCGGGATAGCCTTTGCTGTTGATGGTGTGAATCATGTTGTAGCGGATCACCCCTGAAAACCGGTCATAAAAAACCACATTCGCATCAGTTTCGGTAGGTCGCCGGTTAGTGTCCAGCAGATTCACCTGCGCACTGGTGGCATTAAGGGCCTGGGTAATCACCACCTTGAGCGCTTTCCTGAACTCCTGTTTGCTGGGAGCATCGTAATACTCTCCAATGCAGTTAAAAGTCTCTTTGAACCCCGGATCACTTCCAATACCAATTACAAATGGCCGCAGGATGATCCCCTGTTTCTGAAGCCCGAGGGAGACCCTGCATGGATCGCCGTCACACGCCTCCACCCCGTCGGTGATCAGCAGGATGATGTTGCGGCAATTTCCGCAGGATGGGAAATCGCCGGGTGCAAGCTCCAGTGAACGTGCAATGGGCGTGGTACCTTTTGGATTGATAAACCGAAGTTTCTGCCTGATCCGTGAAGCGTTGTTGGGACTAAAAGGAACCTCCAGTTTTGTATCGGAACAATCCTGGGGAGGAACCGGGCTCTGGTGACCATACACCCTGAGGGCCATCTCCACATTGGACATTTGTTCCAGGCTGTCCACCATCTCAAACAGGATTTCCCGGGCAATGTCGATCTTGCGCGCCCCATCCCACTGTCCGGCCATACTGTTGGAAGCATCGAAAATAAAGAGGATTCTCGATGTGGGTTCATATCCGGTGGTGATAACATCCTGCGCTTGCAGGAGAGGTGACAGGTTCAACAAAGGTGCAAAAACCAGGGTGGTAAACACCATACATGTTCGTCGGAGGATCTTCAATCTGTTCATTAAGAGCACAAATAAAGTAAACAATTAATCGATAATCCGAGGGGATTCAATTCGTCAAATACATAATGCTGACTCTCAGCTAAAAGTACAAAAATCGAACCAGGTTGAAGGTTCAAGTTACAAACAGGATAGGGGAGGAGCTTTCAACCCTGGTAAGGAGCGAAACTAAAGTTTGATAAAGCGCAGGCTGCGGGAGATCTCCATCGAGGTAATCCTCAGGATGTATAAACCTTTTGGAAGTGCACCCAATTTGAGGGGGAGGGGTTGACCTGAGTAGAAAACGTTTCGTTGCAAATGCAGTTGTCCCTCTGCAGAGAATACCATGATCTCAAGCTGTCCGGGTGCAACATGATCAGGCTCCAGATAGATCAGATCGTTGGCAGGGTTGGGATAGACCCTGAATCCCGGGGAGTGAAGATCGGCAGACAGACCAGCCTTTGGATCCCTCTCCAATTGGATCTCCAGCTGGGTGGCACTGTAATCGGTGACCGATACACCCATGAGGGTGTCGTTCAGGTACCCCGGGGCAGAGATGACCAGGTCATATGTTCCCTCCTTTATAAGACGGTAGAAATCACCCTGCAACGCTGAACTGTGCACCACCGAATAAGCGCTGTCGTGACCGGGTATTTGAATCAGAGCCCTGAGCGGATTACCGCTCTCATTGTCACGAACCCGGCCCCTGATCCCATACATGCACTGTGCCATGTAGTTGAGCAGTGACCGATGATTGATGTTCCAGTGCTCCTCCAGCTGGTCGGCTCCCAGGAGAAACTCATTGCTGAGCTCCAGGGTAACTTCCCTTCCTTCAAGGTAATAATTGACATAATCCTGTCGACCTCCGTTGATCACATACCACTGGGCGCCATTGGTGATTCCATCTGTAAACAATGCCATATAACCAGGATTGACTGACTTTGCCTCATCGGCATATTCGCGGGAGATAAAGCGGTACCAGGCATCATCCGCATGAAGAGCAGAATCGTGGTCCCACGGATAGTTGACCACCTCAGCGCCGGCGTGGAGATTTGCCGACATGGTGAATCCATGGGTTTTCATAAATTGCATCATCTGCTGATTCTCTTTGGCCCTGCCGGTGGTGTCGTCCGGTTCTGCAGTGGCAGGATCAGGGAAATTGCGGTTCAGATCGATCTGTTTCGCCGTGGTTCGGACCGAATTCAACAGTGACATATTGTTGTCGGCCGAGTAACTGCCATCCGGATTGGCCAGGGGGTTGATCCAGATGGAGAGGTTGTCCACCAGTCGGGTTACCTCACTGTCGATCCCATACCCTTTTAAAAGTGTATCGGCCAGTCTCAGCATCAGCACAAAACCCACCAGTTCATTTCCATGCATGGTGGAGGTGTAGAGAAAATTGGCTTCCGCCTCCTCCTCTGCCACATGGTCACTGATCTTCAGGGCAAGCAGCAGGCGCCCCTCCACCGAGGTGCCAAAGGTGTCCAACCGGCAGATCTCCGGGTTTTCATTGGCAAATAACTGCATCATCTCCACATACTGATCGTAGGTGGGGTATTTCTGAAATGTGAGCGCTTCGGTCAGGTCCAGGGCCATATCGCTGTCATCAAACTGCACCTCCAGCCACTGGGCATTCAGGCTGGAGAGGAGCATCAGTCCGACTAAAAGGTACCATACTCTCATCGTTCCTGCAATCTGAAGTAATACAAACGATCGCCTGACAGGCAGGATCATATGAGCACCCCGGTGCAACATCAGACATTAAACAGGATATGCAGGATGTCTGCCTCCTGAACGACATATTTCTTTCCTTCCACAGAGAGTTTTCCCTGCTTCTTGCATGCCTCCTCCGATCCCAGGGAGATAAAATCTTCATATTTCATCACCTCAGCACGGATGAATCCCCTTTGAAGGTCGGAGTGAATGGCCCCTGCAGCCTCGGGTGCCAGAGAGCCCCGACGAATGGTCCAGGCCCTGATCTCCTTGGGACCTATGGTAAAGAATGAGACCAGGTTGAGCATGGAATAGGCAGATCTGACCAGCTTGTTGACACCCGGCTCTTCCAATCCGGCATCCTCCAGAAACTCACTGCGGTCCCCTTCATCCTCCAGCTCGGCAATCTCCGACTCCAGTCGGGCAGCCAGCACCAAAATCTCACCCTCCTCTTCGGCCAGGTACTCCTTCACCTTTTCCACATAGGCATTTCCGGTGAGGGCCGATTCATCCTCTACATTGCATACATACATCACCGGTTTACTGGTGAGCAGGAAGAGATCCTCCACATGTTTCCGGTCAGCATCACTCATCTTCAGGGTACGTGCATTTTGAAAATCCTCCAGGTGCGCTTTGTACTGCTCCAGCACCTCAATACCCCTGCGGGCATCTTTATCCCCCGTTTTGGCGATCCTGGCCAACCGGTCCATCTTCTTCTCCACTGATTCCAGGTCAGATACCTGCAACTCCAGGTTGAGGGTCTCTATGTCACGCACCGGATTCACCGATCCGTCAATATGTGCTAGCTGCTCATCATCAAAGCACCTCAGTACCTGGATCAGTGCATCGGTGTTGCGGATATCGGAGAGGAACTTGTTGCCCACACCTTCGCCCTGACTCGCCCCTTTGGTAAGACCGGGAATATCCACAATGTCAACAGTGGCCGGGATTACCTTGTCGGTGGGCTGGAAGTTTTCCAGGTTGTAAAGCCTGGGATCCGGTACAGTGACCATCCCCACATTGGACTTATTGGAGGTGAAAGCAAAACTGGAGGTTTCCACCCTTGTATTGGACATACAATTGAAGAGTGTTGACTTACCCACATTCGCTACCCCTATAATCCCGCATTTCAATGCCATACTGTTGAATTTTTAACTTTTCACTGAAATGGCAAATATAATCAAAGCGGATCATATCTCAGGATGAAAGCGTCCAT
>JBDLIX010000014.1:0-54412 GCA_039714655.1 Bacteroidota bacterium | reverse complement strand
CTCAGCAAAGCAGGTAGCTTTTCCTTCAGTTATGGAAAAGAGGTTCCCCTGGATAAACAGATTCGGGTAACCGATAAGAGTCAGAGTATCAGGGAACATCTCGATGAAATTTTCGAAGGTGACTCACTTAAATATATTGAGAAAGGGAGAAAAGTACTGATAATACAGGATCGGCCACCTATCCCAAAAGCCATTCCAATGCAGACCATTAAAGGACGGATCATTGATCTTGACTCAAAGATCCCACTGGTAGGTGTGAATGTAGTGCTGGGATCAGAGGGACCACTGATCGGCACTATTACGGATGAAAAGGGATATTTCAGGTTCGATGAGGTTCCTGTTGGACGTCATGATCTACAATGTTCTTACGTGAGTTATGAACCTGAAATTATTCCCAACTTTCTTGTGACATCCGGTAAAGAACATGTCATCAATGTGGAATTGGTAGAATCAGTGATCAGTCTCGGAGAGGTGGAGGTAACTTCGAAGAGCTTTCAAGCAAAACCGATCAACGACCTGACGGTAGTTAGTGGAAGAAGCTTCACCGCATATGAGGTGGATAATATTCCAGGATCATTCTCTGACATATCCCGGGCGGCATTGTCCTTTCCGGGTGTGGTGACTACAAACGACGGTCAGAACCATATGGTCATCCGGGGAAACAGTCCCAAAGGGCTGCAATGGAGGCTTGAAGGAATAGAACTTCCGAACCTGAACCATTTCGCCAATGTAGGTGCTTCGGGTGGTGGAGTGAATGTCATTAGCAACAACATGTTGGCCAGTTCAGATTTTCTTACAGGTGCTTTTTCGGCTGAATATGGCAATGCCCTTTCCGGAGTTTTTGATCTGCGTTTAAGAACGGGGAACAATGATAAGCATGAACAGACGGTCCAGGTGGGTCTGATCGGTACAGAGGTAATGGTAGAAGGCCCGCTGAGCAAAACATCCAATACCACCTACATCGCTCAATATCGGTACAGCACCTTAAAAGTAATTCAAAAGATGGGTGCAAACCTGCACAGTGTACCTGATTTCCAGGATTTCTCCTTTAAGATCTATCATCCAACAGAAAAGCTTGGAGTATTTTCAATATTTGGAATTGGTGGATTAAGCCATGAAGAAGGTGAAAGTGGCTACATCTGGAACTCGAATCTGGCCACGGTGGGTGTTTCGAACAGCTATACCATCAATCCAAAAACATTTCTCAGAAGCGTGATTGCATTTTCGGGCAGGAGATATTCCTGGGACGAAGAAAATAACATAGGATCTGAAGAATCACCCATCAACCAGATTTGGAATACAGATATCATCGATTATACAGTAAAAGGATCTTTCACACTCAACAGAAAGATCAATTCAAAACACAAACTGAAAGCAGGAATCATTTATGAAATGGCCTTCAATGAGTCGTTTATAGGATGGTATTCGGACACCCTCTATCACTGGTATACCGATCCCACACATCCCAATTTTGGAAAGCAGGTATTCGCAAATTCACTTGTGGATTCCAAAGAGAATGCAGCCACCCTGCAAACTTTCCTGAACTGGAAATACCGGATCAGCGAAAGAGTGACCCTGAATACGGGTGCACATTTTTTGCAGTTTTATCTGAATAACAACTATTCTTTGGAACCAAGAGTGGGTCTGCAATGGGAGCTGGACCCCAGGCATACCCTCAGCGCCGGATTTGGTATACATAGCAGGAAGGAGTCCATGACCCTTTATACTGGAGAATTAACCCTTTTTGACGGAACAGTCATTCAACCAAATATTGACCTTGAGATCTCCAAGGCACAACACTATGTATTAGGTTACCGATTTCTTCTATCTGAGTTCGTCCATTTGAAAGTAGAAGCATATTACCAGTATATGTATGACATACCGGCTTACCCTTTCCCTCCCTATTTCTCATCCATCAATTTCGATTATGGGTTTGAGGGGAATGTGTTGACCAATTATGGGACCGCCTATAATAAAGGTGTAGAACTGACCCTGGAGAAGCACCTTTCAAAAGGTTATCATTTTCTTGTGAACGGTACACTTTACGACTCCAAATACAAGACCAAAACCGGGGAGCTGTTGCATACCAAATATGATGGATCGTACGCTTCAAATGGATTAATCGGACGGGAATTTAAGGTGGGTAAGGGAAAGCAGAATACCATCACCATCAGTGCCCGGTATTTACTGATCGGGGGGATGCGGTATTTACCCATCGACAGGGAGCAGTCACTGGCTGAAGGACACCAGGTAAGATACTGGGAAAACGGATTTTCCGAAAAATCAGATGATTACTTCCGCATTGACCTTCAGTTCAAGTTCAGGAGGAATAAACCCAGATATACGGGGGAATGGAGCATAGATTTTATGAACATAACGAACCGTCAGAACATGCTTGTTGAGTACTGGGATAGCAGCATCCGGGATTACAGGATCGAATATCAGAATCCGTTTCTGCCCTTTCTAAACTACAGAATACAATTCTGACAATTCAAAAACCTTGATCATGCGTGGAGTTCTAACCATCATCATAGCTCTGATCTTTATCTTCTTCTTTCTGACACGCTGTGAAAAGTATGAGGAAGACTCAAATTTTCCATCCACTGAATTCATTGCAGTGGGAGCTTATCAGGGAGAATATTGGCCCACACGGGAATGGAGAACCTGCGCACCTGAAGAGGTTGGCATGGATCCCAAGAAATTACGGGAACTGAATGAAGAGATAATACTTCTACTGGAAATGCATGTTGATATCCACAGTGTACTGATCGTCAAAGATGGTTACATCATTGCAGAACAATACTACTCAGAGGATTACTCGGCAGATAGTCTTCACCACATTGCTTCCTGTACCAAGAGTATTACTTCTGCTCTTTTGGGAATCGCAATGGAAAAAGGATTCCTCCAAAACGTTGACCAGCACATGATTGATTTTTTTCCTGAATATGAGGTACAGAATCTGTCGGAAGCAAAGGAGAGTATCACACTGGAACATATGCTAACCATGAGTGCCGGATTAGAGTGGTATGAGATGGAGTACCCTTATGGTGATGACAGAAATACATACAGGCAATGGATCAATCAAGGAGGTGGTGTCCAATTTGTTCTTGACAGGCCTATGATAGCAGTTCCGGGGGAAGAATACAGCTATAATACGGGAGCATCTCATGTACTATCGGGGATCCTCCAAAAGGTTACCGGGGCAAGGACAGATTCTTTTGCGCTTGAATACTTGTTTACTCCGATAGGTATTGATAATTATTATTGGCCCGTAGATGGAGGTGGCATTGCCTATGGTGGTTCCAGCATGCGGTTGACCCCAAGAGATATGGCCAGGTTTGGTTATCTCTATTTAAAGAATGGTATCTGGGATGGTGCCCGCATCATTCCGGAGAATTGGGTGGAGCAATCACAGCAGAAACATATTGCCAGAAAATATATCGAAGACTATTACTATGGTTACCACTGGTGGGTAAGCGACAAGAATTCATTTTCTGCAATGGGATATGGTGGCCAGTGGATCACTGTTATTCCCGAACACAACCTGGTTGTTGTATTCACCAACAGTTTTGAAGAAGGCGAAGCATTACAATTATATACTCCTGAACGTCTTATCGACACCTATATCCTCCCAGCAATTGAATAGCAAGCTCCACCAATGATCTCTTAGGATTTTATTGGATTGGAGAGAGCCGTTATTAGAGTCATCTCCATCAACAGAAACGTGATACTCTGTTGTGAGGAGCACGCAACTGAATAAAAGTACTTAACCTATGGCATTCTCTATAAATACTCCACTCTTACTCTTGCCTCTCCACTGAAAGAACTGATAGTAACTGTTTCCGTATCAGGATCATATTCACCTCCTGTTACATGAACCGCTTTTTTCCCTTCCGGATGGGGCAAACGTATGGTTACTTCTTCTGGTTTTTTCTCCGAGTCACACTGAATGACGGCCTCAATGTATCCCTTATTAATCGAAGACTCTACCGTAACCTCCAGTGGTCCGAAATAGCTCCGGACGCCGTACAGTTCAATGGATTTGCCATCTTCCAGCCATTTGCGGGGAATCATACTGAGCAGTTTCAGCGTTTCTCCATCTTCCATATAGAGCATCCAGCGGGTTTGCATCAGGAACCAGGCTTCTTCGTGGGTTTTATGTGGGGAAATCCTGTGATAATGCTCCCAGAAGGTATAGGTTTCCCGGTCTGTATGCCCTGCAAATGTGTTATAATAGGTCTTCAGGAATGGTTTGACCATTCCGAGTTTGGCCTGTACCCAGTTGTGTCGGCTGTAGTAGGGCTGACTAAAAGCAGTGTTGTTCTGATAAAACAATTCCTGGTGATAGTCCAGCAACATCCGGGTTACCGGTTCATCCACATCCAGTATTTCACAAAATACAAGGTAGAGGGGTCCCAACAGCGAATTTAAGGTAAATGTCCCATGTGAAAGAAAAGTTTCCCTGGTTAAATAGAGCGAACGGGGGCCGATAGCTTCTGCCCAGGGTGGGGCTGAAGGGCTCCAGGTACCATCACCAATGGGAACCACAGGAGCGGATGCCAATGAGCTGAAAAATGTTTCCCTGATATCGTTTTTCCATGCTTCGGCTTCTCTCTTTAACCGGTCGGACTGAACGGGATCTACTCCTTCCAACATTTCAGCAGCACGCTTCAAACCCAGGTAAGCATATCCATTGAGCATAAATGAATGGTAAGGATCATCCGGATCAGCTACATTACCTTCGATCATTCCAAAACCCTTCCCGCGCAATTCATCTTGTTTATTCCTGTTTCTCCATTCCAGCAGATAATCACATGATTTAAGCATTCTTGCTTCTACCACTCTTATCCATGCTGTATCTTTTGTGTACCTGAAATATTCTCCCATGGACCATAAAACCGCCCCTGTTTCCACCCTGTAGACACCTTCAATCAATCCATCCTCGTTTTGCTTGTCCAGGAAATAGGTCAATGACCGCCGGGCGATATCGTTCCATCCCATGGAAGCATAGAACTGAATGATGGGGGAACTTTCTGTACCAATAGGACCGTAAACACCAATTGCAGGCGCAAGCGTACCGTCAGGTTCGTTTCCGAAGGTGATCAGATCAAGGTGCAGCAATCCGGCCTGTAGCATCTCATTAATCCGTTTCTCCGGCACATGAATATATGCTGCACTATTCAGTTTGTTTTGCCAGAATGTTTTACACTCCAGGTATCTTTCATCAAAGGATTGTGCTGAAAGTTCCAGGGCCCTTTTATTGGAAATGGGAAAATGGGGAAGGAAGAATTCAAAAACAGCCGTTTCACCGGGTTGTAGCAGGAGCGACATCTCTTCGTTGGGTAAAGGGTTCCCGTTTAAGCTGGAGATGCAATAGACACTATCCGGCGCAAAAGCTGAGAACCCAGTGCCTGGATTAAAAGTATGGGGCAGCCAGCGTCTTCTTCCCGCTGTAATTGTTTTCAACCAGGCATAACGGGGAGCTGTGCCTCTGTTTGTAATCTCCGACCTGAAATAGAGGACCGTTTCTTCCTGATGATCCGATGCTGAATATCTCGTATGTATGTTACTACCCTTCACAGACCGATCCGTCAGGTGAGATTGTTCCAGTGAAACAAAGTAGGTGGAATGGTATTCAACATCTTCATCTGTATGTATGGAATGAAGAATAGGCAATACCCCTTCTTCAAGCCGGCGGGTAGTATTTACTTCTGAATTTATCCCCCGCCCAACCGTATAGGTATACTTGATGAAATCTTTCCCGGTTTGGGGCAAATACTGTTTGCGCCAATGATACTTGGGAACTATGACATGTCCCTCTTCAGGCCAGTCCGGCATAACCTCCTTGACCTCAAAAATCCGGTAATCCCGTGATATGCCTAACCATATGGGAACCGATTGATTCATGGATCGTTTTGCGGCAGAGGCAAAGGTCTCTTCAGGTTCAGATTCAATTTTTTGTGCTTTGGTCTGAAGTTTACGGGAGAGAATGTCAAGTTGAACTTCGTCATAGGAGCGGTGATCGGAACTGTTCAGGACCACCACCGAATAATCCGGAATGTAAATGGGGAACTTCCGGGTTACATCTCTTAAGAGGAATGAAAAGGGATCGGTACCTGTTTTTACTGAAATGAGCGTTGCTTCGGGACCGGGTTTAATCCGGGCACTGTCAACCTCGAGGGCAATACGTGCGCTGCCTGCTGAACTAAATTCAAAACGGTTATTTTTTACTTTTCCCCGTCCTTTGATGATCTCAATTTTGTTCAGTTTCCCGTTCTGAACTTCAATGGTGCCTGCAGGTTGCACGCTGCTCCATTCAATGAATATTTTTTGCTTTGCAGGAGATGTGCTCCTTGCCTGACCCATTAAATTATAGGGAAAGGATAATAATACAAGCAACATACCTAGCTGTAATCCAAAGGTTACTATCAATCTTGTTTTCATTGTGTGCTTTTTTTGAGTAATGATCTAAAATTCAGCTTTTATGCGTGCATTTCCATCAAAAGACCTGACCGTGACTGTCTCCGTATCAGGATCATATGTGCCTCCTGTTACCTTAACCGCTTTTTCACCCTCCGGATGTGGCAAACGTATGGTTACTGTATCCGGTTTTTTCTCCGGATCACACTGAATGGAGGCTTCCATGTATCCTTTTCCGACAGCTGATTTTACTTTTACATTCAATGACCCGAAGTAGCTCTGTACACCGTTCAGTTCAATGGATTTGCCATCTTCCAGCCATTTGCGTGGAATCATACTGAGCAGTTTTAGCGTTTCTCCATCTTCCATATAGAGCATCCAACGGGTTTGCATCAGAAACCAAGCCTCTTCATGTGTCTTATGTACAGACACTTTGCTGTAGTGCTCCCAGAAAGTATAAGTTTCCCGGTCGGCCAGCCCGGCAAAGGTATTATAGTAAGTCTTCAGGAATGGTTTAACCATACCCAGTCTGGCCTGCACCCAGTTGTGACGGCTGTAATAGGGTTGGCTGAATGCAACGTTGTTCTGATAAAACAGTTCCTGGTGGTAGTCCAGTAGTATCCTGGATGCCTGTTCATCGGTGTCAAGCACTTCACAAAAAACCAGGTAAAGGGGCCCCAACAGCGCATCCAATGTGAGCGTTCCGTGCGAGTATAATGTCTCTCTGCTGACATACAATTCCCTTAACCCGGCAGCTTCCGGCCAGGGCGGGGACGTGGGGCTCCAGCTTCCATCACCCATGGGGACCACAGGAGAGAGAGCCATTGCATTGAAGAACGATTCCCGGATATCATTTCTCCATGCTTCAGCTTCTTTTTGCAACCGTTCGGACTGACCAGGGTCCACATTTACCAGTATTTCAGCAACCCTTTTCAATCCCAGATAACCATATCCGTTGAGCATATAGGAATGAAACGGGTCCTCAGGGTCTGCTACCTTTCCATCGATCATTCCATAACCCCTGCCACGCAATTCTTCCCTCTTATTTCGTTCTCTCCATTCCAGCAGATAATCGCACGATTTCAACAGTTTGGGTTCCACTTCTTTCACCCATTCCGTATCATGGGTGTATCTGAAATACTCGCCCATGGACCATAATGCCGCACCTGTTTCCACCATATAACCGCCGAAGTTCTGGATAAACCCGTCCTCATGCTGCTTGTCCAGGAAATAGGTCAACGACCGTTTGGCGATATCGTTCCATCCCATGGAAGCGTAAAACTGCATGATGGGTGAACTCTCCGTCCCAATGGGTGAATAATGACCTATAGTCGGAGCAAGTGTACCATCCGGTTCATTCCCGTAAGTAATCAGGTCAAGGTGTAGCAATCCTGCCTGTATCATCTCTTCAATACGCTTCTCCGGTACACGGATCTGTGCCGCTCCTTTCAGTTTGGTTTGCCAGAATGCTTTACACTCCCTGAACCTTTCATCAAAAGATTGTGTGGAAAGTGCCCGGGCCCGTTCATTGGATATGGGAGAATGGGGAAGGAAGAACTCAAAAACAGCCTTTTCACCGGGTTGCAGCAAAACGGCCATCTCTTCGTTGTGCAAAGGCTTCCCATTCAACTTAGAGATACAATAGACGCTGTCGGGAGCATAAGCAGAGAATCCGGTATGGGGATCAAGTGGATATGGGCTGTGCTGCCTGTATTTGCGTCCCAACGTAATTGTCTGGAACCATGCATAACGGGGAGCCTGACCCCTGTTGGTCATCTCCGATCTGAAATAGAGAACCGTCTCTTCACCGGTGTTAAATGCATCTTTCCGCTTCAGCTTATATATTTCTTCCTGCTCGTCAGTAAACATATCTCCACTGCAGTGCTTGTCGGCAACGAGGAAGTGGGTGCCTGTTACAGACCGGGCATTCAGGGAGGAATGCTCAAGCGAAACGAAGTAAGTTGAATGGTATTCAATATCATCATCCGTATGTGTGGAGTGTAGAATAGGCAGTATCCCCTCTTCAAGCCGGCGGGTAGTCATTACTTCACTGTTAATTCCCCGTCCCATATTGTATGCATAAACGATGCCCCGTTCACTGATCCCAGGCAGGCGGAGGGGTGACGAAGAGAACTTGGGAGTGATGTAGTTTTCCCTGTCAGGCATATCCGGCATGCTTTCACTAATCTGGAAAATCCGGAAATCCCGCGATATACCCAGCCAGGTGGGTACCGATTGATTCATGGTTCGCTCTCCGGCGGAGGCAAAGGATTCCTCGGGCTCAGATTCAATTTTTTGTGCTTTTGTCTGAAGTTTACGGGAAAGGATGTCTACCTGAACTTCAGCATAGGAGCGCATATCAGAACTGCTTAGCACCACTACCGAATAGTCTGGAATGTATATGGGGAATTGTTCAGTCACATCTCTTAGCAGGAATGAAAAAGGCGCAGTTGTAGTTTTTACAGAGATAAGTGTTGGACCGGGACCGGGTTGAATCCGGGCACTATCAATTTCGATCGCAATACGTGCTCTGCCTGTTGAACTAAATTCAAAACGGTTGCCCCTGACTTTTCCCTTTCCTATGGTGATCTTGATTTTTGCAAGGTGTCCATTTTGTAGTTCAATGGTCCCATTAGGTTTCCCGTTGCTCCATTCAATACAGACCTGTTGCCTGACTGGGTACGAAGATTGCTGTCCCTGTAGTGGAACAGCGTATACCAATAAGACGAACAGGATGAACCTGATCCATTTGGGTGCTGTTGCCGTTTTTGTTTTCATTGGAGATGTGCTTTTATTACATGTTTTTATTTTTCTACCACCAGGAAATATAGAACGCTATATAGATCACAGCCAGAAGGCCCCACCAAAGCCAGACAGATTGCCAGAATGGTCGTTTGGGTTCATGGACGGGCAACCTGAGGTATTTGACGGTCCATAATAGTGGTCTGACTTCATTCAAAGGCTTTGGGCTGGTAATAAGGCTTACCCCAACTATAATCCATACGCAGAAAAACTGGGTAATGCCGCAGGTAACATAGAAGTTGGTTAAGCTGTATTTTTCAATCATCTCCGGGCTGAACAGACCGGGAATAATTACCATTTGAATAAGCAGTCCCAGTGGAATGCCTCCGATCATAATAGTGAGTGCGGCAGCCGGTGTGGTGCGTTTCCAGAACATGCCAAAGAGGAAAACAGTGGCTACGGGGACCGAAAGGTAAGCTGAGACCGATTGAAAATACAAGAATATACCGCCGAATTTGCCAATCATCGGTGCATACGCAATGCTGAACAGAACGAGTATAAGTGTTGCCAGAACTCCGACCCTTACCAGCTTCTTATCCGATGCTTGCGTATTTATCCATTTTTTGTAAATATCGTAGGTGAAGAGGGTGGAGATGGAGTTCAGGAATGCGGATATGGTGGACATGACCGAAGCCAGTATGCCGATCAGGATCAATCCTTTGAGCCCGGCTGGCACCAAATGGGTAATGAGCAACGGAAAAACCATATCTATCTCTTCTTTGGGCACCAGGAACTCACTGAACCCGGTTTGAGCCAATGCCCTGGCCATCATTCCGGGAAAGATTTCCAGAAAAAGCCGGAATAATACAAACACCCCTGCAAAGACGATGGCCATCCTGACATCCCATTCGGTTTTTGCCCCAAATCCTCTTTGTACAAGTGCCTGATTCATACAGGAATAGAACAGCTGCAGGTTGAAAAGCGCAAAGAGGACCGCATGCCAGGGCATGACAGGATAATCAGTCGGTTTCATCAGGTGAAAACCACACGGGGCATTGTTCACAATATCATGCCAGCCGTTTGGCAGTTTCATATAGCCCAGTACAAAGAGCACACCACCGGCAACAAACATCAGGATAAACTGAAAAACGGCTGCATTGACCATGGAGGTCATCCCGCCGTACATGGTATAAATACCGGCAATCACTCCCAACAATAACACCCCCAACCAGACTGGAACCCCGTATACTCCCTCAAAGAGTTTTGCCCCACCGTACAATACTACAGCCAGGCTTAAAAAAATATAGCTGAGAAGCAGCAACACAGAGAATACATTTTGACTTCTGATGTCGAAGCGCCGCCCCAGGTACTGGGGCAGGGTAACAATATTATTCCGCAAATAGAGCGGGAAAAAGACATATATCAGTGCAGTATATACAATGATGGCAATCAGGTATGAATTGGCCACAGGTAATCCGATCAGATACCCCATTCCATTCATTCCGATTAACTGTTCCGAATTCAGGCCGGTGGTCACATAGGCAGCGCCTATGACCCACCAGGGCAACATACCTTTTGATACGAAATAGTGCCCCGCTGTATCCCGTTTACCTCTTCCCGAATACATCCCGATACCGAGAAGGACTACGAAATATAGGACTACTGATATTACATCTATGCTGTCACCGGACATTTATGCTGTTACCTGTAAGGCTGTTTATTATATACAGATCCAGTTCTTCATAGTCCCTTTCACCAATCAGTCTGTCTATTTTATCATCATCCATGTTTCTGGATATTTCAAGCAGACGCAGGAAGACTGTCCGGCTGTTCGATAAGTGCTTGGTTGAGGTTCCCAGTTTTTGTGTTCGCATGGCTTTTACATCCAGGCCCACCCATTCACCGTTCTGTCCGTAATTGTGCTTATCCAGGATCCTGACCTGGTTAAATGCACGCCTGAGATCCACCGAACCAAAAGATTTATCCTGGTCGAATTTTAAACCGTTCTGGTCATTTAAGTGTACAGTCCAGAGTTTATTGAAGGCCAGCGCATAACCCATTTCATCAGAAGGGTCTAGCCCGGCAAGTATGGCATGTGCACTTTCGATATTGACCCCGACCCGCCCTGGATCCGTGCACAACAGGGACAGCGCAATGGAATGGCCTGTTGTGGGAATGTATGTGTGATCCATTGGTTCGTTTGGTTTTGGCTCAATACAAACCCTGATACCCGGATCATAATCCAGCATGATATTCATTGCCTTAACAATCCTTTCTGTGGCCACTTTACTGTCTTTTGCCTCCCGGATATAGGTCCCTTCCCGTGCAAGCCATAATACAAGCAGGTCAATTTCAAGTGCATTGGCAATATCTATGGATCGCTTGCTGCGTTCAATGGCATATTCCCTGCAACCGGGATCATTGGAAGTATATCCTCCGTCAATGGTCCGCTCGTCTTCCCATAACCTGGGAGCAACAAACTCGGCGCTTAACCCATGATCATCCAGGATGCTTTTCAGCTCTTTTGCCTGTTCGATCATTTGCTGTGGTTTGAGGTTGTTCAGTTCGGGAACAGCATCATCATCATGAAACTGCACCCCATCGAATCCCAGGCTCTTATAGAGGCTCAGCTTTTCTCTAAGTGTTTTCGATTTTCTAACTGCAGGACCAAAGGGATCAGCTCCCTCGTGGATGTTCCAGGGTCCGAATGTGAATCTGAATACGCCAGCCATATGTTTATCTTTTTTGTGAATGGAATGAATTGTTCGTACCGAGGTAAAGATCTCGGAACCCTCTGGGGGTCATATTGTTTATCCTTTTAAAGGATCGGTTGAAGTAGGACAGGTTCCTGAACCCGCATTGAGCGCAAATATCACTGACCTTCATATTGGAATTGATAAGCAGCTTCTGGGCATTGATAACCCTTACTCCATTTACATATTGCGTAAATGTCATTTCTGTTCTGAGTTTAAAATACCTTGAAAAAGAAGGTGTTCCCATCCCTGACAATGCTACTGCCTCCTTAAAGATTGTCCTTTCTGCGAAATTGGCTTCTATGTGCTCAAGGATCTTGTTGATCAATTCGTCTTTCAGTTGATAGTAGTGTTTTTTTACCCATCTGGCCGATAACAACTTTTTACCGCTATACTTCGATAAATGATCTAAAATGGTCAGCAGGTCCAGAATGCTTTTAAGATCTTCATTGAAAGATAAGTTCTCAATGCGCGAAACAATGCGTTTCTCTGGTTCTGCAATCAGGATTCCTGCTTCAGCGTCGGTCAGGAGTTTATTGAGCAGAACTGCTTCCTTCCTTTCCAGGAAAGAGATCCCGAGCAACTCTCGCTTAAAATGTATAATGGTGGCAGTTGCTTTCTGAACACTATCCTGTTGGTTCATATTGTTCTTAAAGCAATGAACCAGCCTGGGTGCGAAAATAAACAGATTTCCTGGCTTGAAATCAACAATATTGTTGCCTACATACAGCTTTCCATTGCTCTGCTTGATATATGCGATCTCATATTCATAATGGAAATGCCGGGGTGAGGTAAAATAGTCCTGCGTATAATGTTTAGTGAGAAACGCTGTACTCTCCTGATATATAAGTTTCTCTTTACTTATTTCCATTTCAGTTAGATCATTGCAGATATTGTAATGTTTCTACCAGAGACTTTTCCGTATCAACAGAAGGCCAGTATTCCAGGCCGTAATACCCGTTGTAGCCTGCGGCATCAATTGATTCCAGGATCTTCTTATAGTTTATCTCTCCATCATACAACTCTATTCTTCCGGGAAGGTTTGCCATATGGAAATGCCCGATATCCTCAATATTAGCCAAGATGGTATTGATCAGGTTGCCTTCCATGATCTGCATATGGTAGACATCATACAACAATTTCAGGTTCGGACTTCCTACCGTCCGGATAATCTCAAATCCCTCCCGGGTTGAGGTCAGGTAATATCCCGGATGGTCGATGGTCGAGTTCAATGCCTCCAGCAGCAGGGTGATCCCTTCCTGTTTTGCCATTTCTGCTGCGGCAGAGAGTATCTGAAGGATCGAGTCTTTTTGCGACTCAATGGGTACCCCTTCGATGATATTCCCTGTACATGTGATCATTTTACTGCAGCGCAGCTTTTTGGCTATCGAAATGGTCTCCTCCAGACGTGCCAGATACTTACTTTTATCATTGATGTTTGTTAAGGATCCTCCAATGGAACCATCGGGCGCATTGACTACGATATTGTTGACCGTAATATCCCGATCAGATACAATTGATGAAATCTCATCGATATCCTTGGGCCGGGGGGTCAGGTTCACACCATCGAATTCATGATCCCAGAACCAGAACTCAATAGCTTTAAACCCCGAAGATGCGATCTTTATGATCTTTTCGGAGGAATTCAATCCCGGAAACAGGGGCTCTATACATAGATCTAAATTGAACATAGTACTTATTTTTTTAAAGATAGGCTTTAGCAACTTTTATGATCCCTTCGGATATCATATCACAATCATCGGCCGACATCTGGGGAGGGATATCAATATGAACCGATCTTTGAAGCAATTTCAGGGTGTTCGGGTTCATCTCCTTGCTGTATTTGACATTTCCACCCTTATTCAGGTAAATGGGGCATGTATAGGGACAGCCCTCCCGGTTTGCGGTCCATTTGTTCAGGATCATTTCCCAATGGTTGTAAACATGCCAGTCGGGAACACTTGAATCGTGCATGGAAGAGGCTGCGATACCCTCTGCCTGAAGCGCATCCGTGAATTTACCTGTAATTACGGCATCCGGCAGGAAGAAGATCAGTACAATACCTGTATCCCCATCAGGGTCATGCACTCTTCTGAATTCGATTCCGTCGATATCCCGGATGGCACTCTTAATCCTCGCTTTATGCTGCTTCATTTTAGCAACTAAACCATCCAGCCTTTCGAGTTGTACCCTCAGGATGGCGCCGGATATCTCATTCATCCGGTAGTTCACCCCGGGGAAAAGCTCCCCTTCAAAGCGTGACTTTGCAAACCGCTTTTCCGGTCCGCCGGGCCGCCAGCATGCGGCAGTATCATGGTACGACATGGCCCTTTCATAAAGCATCAGGTCATCAGTAGTGACCGCTCCCCCTTCACCGGCTGTGATGATCTTATGATACTGAAAACTGAAAGCGCCCATATCCCCCAGGCTTCCCAGGCGTTTACCATTATAGGTCCCCCCGGTAGCCTGTGCCACGTCCTCCAGCACTTTCAAATTGTGTTTGCCGGCTATGGCCAGGATCCTGTCCATATTGCAGGGTACACCGCGCATGTGCACTGCTATGACCGCTTTTGTACGGGGTGTGATCTTCTTTTCAACATCGTCCGGGTCCAATGTGAGGGAATCATCCACTTCTGCGATAACCGGGATGGCATTTGCTGCAATCACTGCCGCACATGATGCAAAGAAGGTATAGCCCGGTACGATTACCTCATCGCCCGGGCCGATTCCCATTGCCACCAGGGATGCGATCAGGGCAGAGGTGCAGGAGTTTGTCGCCAGTGTATGACTGACCCCAACCAGGGCGGACATCTCCTCTTCAAACAGTTTTACTTTTGATTCAACATTGCCGGGCCCGTAATACCTGAAGAGGTATTTGTTATCCATCACCTCCATCACCGCCTTTTTCTCTTCCTCACCGATCTCCAGACCGCCTGGATACATGGGGAAATTGGGAGTTGTTTTGGATTTTTGTCCGCCTTTGATTGCCAGATTTTCACTATTCTTTTCCATCATGAAAGTGGTATTGGTTCACAATTCTGAAGTTTAATAAATTTACTTCTGTCACATGACATGGGAAATCAAGGTTAATATAGTACTTATTTGGGATAATAGTGTGCTACTAATTGATGGTGTGGTTGTTCCGTAGTCATATTATTTGTATATTTATCCTTGAAAATACAAACCCCGACTTTTAATATTCAAGGATGTTTGTCAGCAGAACACAATTAAAGAAACAAATAGAGAATTCAATCAAGGATTTTCCGGTCACAGCACTTCTAGGTCCCAGACAATGCGGTAAAACTACTATTGCCCGCATCATTGCCAAAAGTAGCAAATCCGCTTTTTTCGATCTGGAGAACCCATCAGATATAGCGGGACTTAGCAGTTCTCCGATGATTACCCTGGAATCGCAGACCGGATTGGTGATTCTGGATGAAATACAGCGAATGCCGGAGTTGTTGCCCTTATTGCGTGTCCTGGCCGACAGGGCAGATCATAAAGCAAAATATCTGATATTGGGAAGTGCTTCACCTACCCTGGTACGGGGTGTATCTGAATCGCTGGCAGGACGAATATCTTTTATTGACATGTCCGGATTCAATCTGCTTGATATTGGCGTGGTCAATTGGAAAAAGTTGTGGTTGAAGGGATCATTTCCGGATTCGTATCTCGCTAATAGTGACAGCAGGAGTTTCAAGTGGAGGGACAATTTCATCAGGACATTCCTTGAGAGGGATATACCGCAGTTAGGAATCTCCATACCTGCCAGTTCACTGAGAAGGTTCTGGACAATGGTCGGACACTATCACGGTCAGATCTGGAATGGATCGGAATTTGCCCGTTCCATTGGAGCTTCAGAGCCAACCGCAAAAAAGTATCTGGATATATTATGTGATGCTTACATGGTCAGACAGCTGCTGCCATGGCACGAGAACCTGAAAAAAAGACAGGTGAAATCACCTAAGGTCTATGTCAGGGATTCAGGAATTCTGCATTCTCTATTAAGTCTTGAAGCTGGACAAATTTTTTCTCACCCCAAACTTGGTGCCTCGTGGGAAGGATTTGTGATCGAACAGATACTTGACATATTCAGTTTACGAGAAGCTTATTTCTGGGCTACCCATGGCGGAGCAGAACTGGATTTATTGGTAAACTTCAAGGGAAATCGAATTGGTTTTGAGGTTAAATATTCCGATGCACCTGTTAGAACCCGGTCAATGAAATCTGCCATCGAGGATCTCTCACTTCATTATCTCTATATAGTTTTCCCCGGTAAAAAGGGATATGCGCTTGATAAAAATATCCGGGTGATAGGTATAGAGGAATTAAATCTCCGATTTTCCACTTAATGAAAGCTGTGTTTATAATTCGCATTGATTGTCATCAAAATGCATCTTTTCCCCGTTCAGATACACTCTTTTCAGACCTTCCAGGGGCGGACGGTGCAGTACTACCCTGGCGGGTTCTATGCGGAAATCTGCCGTATACTCCAGGTTGAGTGAAGCACCATCATCGCTTAACCTGCCCCGGAGCGTAACCGGACCATATATGGTCGGCATATACTCCATAATCAGCTCTTTGTCCTTCTGCAGCCATACCTGGGGGACCAGGTGCAACAGGTGCAGTTCATTGTCACGGGTTTCGTCATCGATTACTGCCAAACGGGCCAGATAAATTGCCAGTGATGCGGAAAAGACCGTACCAGTGATACCTGCCCGTGTTTCGCAGGAGGTTAGGGTCTGTTGCGAGATTGCTCCGGCGAAAAGACTGTACATTCCTTCCATAAAGTGTTTCCGGTCGGCCAGTTCCAAATTATGAAACATATTCCAGGAATACATTGGCTCACAGCTGGAAATTTCGTGATCCAGGAGAGCAACCTCATCACATTCCGCATTATCACTGCCCGCAATCCGAATGTTGTTTTGCTGGTGTGGAGGGCCTTCACGGAACCAATCCAGGGAACTCCTCATGGCCGGGTCATCTGCGCTCATCAGCCCGGAAAAAACCAGAAACAGCGGTCCCGTATCAAGATAAAATGCATGCAGATACTCCAATGGACTGTCTCCATAAAGTGAGGTGGGCACTAAATAATGTTCCTTCCCCGCTGCATCCTCCCACCTGGGCATGGTCTTCAGTTTTGTTTGGAAAGCTTCCCTGAAATCCTCCCTGTAGCGCTTAGCCTCTTCCTCAAATTCAACAGCTCGCGGATGGTCGATCTCTTTCAGCATTTTCACTGCCGTCGTAAGTCCCTTGTAATTCCAGCCATCGTTCCAGACAGCCTGGATACTGGTCTTTAAATCTGTCGCAACACCCGGGGGAAGGACCTTCTTATAGCCATCGTGATTGGTCTGAGCGCGGACATCCCGTATCCACTCACAGGAACGAACAATCACATCGGTGTATTCATTCATATAATCCTCATTTCCCGAAAGCAAGCCATGCATGGAGAGCATATACAGAATGGCGCCGTTATCCGAAAGCCAGTCAACCGATTTATATGCCGCAGGAGTGCTCAAATATCCCGGATGTTTTACATAGGTCGGGCCGGGGGGGACCACGGTGCCCTGTTCGTTCTTAAAGACGCTCAGGCAGGATTCCACATAGTCGTGATGCCCCAGCACATCCATCATCATCACAAGATCCATGGCAACCGGAGTGGCCCACAGACGACCGGCATATTTCCAGCTTCCCGTAATCTTGCACTTCTCACCATTGATCGCATTCGCTTCTGTAAGGATCTTGCTGAAACGGACGCTCTGTTTCATACAATCATTGATCGCCGGTTCAGAAACTGAGAAGATAGCCGGGATCTCAGGCTCGTTCTGATAAAAGGCTTCACAGGAGGCCTTTGCCGCTGTTCTGCCCCTCCTCAGTTCCTGCTCAAACACCGCCTTATCCGTGGGTAACATGGGAATGAGCACATCCACATAATTGCCCTTCTCCACTTTCATGGTGATCTCAACAATATCATACATGCTCTCTCCCCTGGGAACCGGTTTTCCTGCTTCGGACTTGCTTTTGGGTATGAATGCAAATGAAGCAAAATCTTCGCCACGCAATCCCAGGCGAACCTTTCCATTATCTTCCACCACTAAAAATCCATTGGAATCACTACCGGATACTGCATGTAACGATCTGGTATAAGCCAGATCCCTGTTATCAAAAAAAACATTGTGTTCCCTGAACATTTTTGCAGTGATTCTATCGGGAGAATAAATGACACCGGATATTGTAATACTATCCTTCTGAGGAAGCTCCTGAATCAGTTTGTCAATGGAAATACGCATCCAGGCCAGGAGGGGTTCATCTCCATGTTCCAGCTCTTTGAATCCGGAAGCATATGCAAAAACCTCCGAACGGAACTGAATCCCTGAATTCCACCACTGCGTCCACAACTCCGGCACGTCGCCCTTGTTCCATCCCTGCCTGAAATTTCCGATATCACGCTTCATCTCCATATTTAAGTAAGCGTATGAATTGTATACTTTATTAGTCGGTGAAAACAGGACTCCCTGCCATGCCAGTTCCGGATTGGATGGCCAGGGTGCAGGATGGGCCATCAAGGAACCATTCCAGAAAGCATTAAAACGTTGCTGATGTTCAGGCCAGCCAATGGGTGTCCACTTTTGATTTAGCTCAGGCCACCATGTACAGGCTTGTTCATACGTTGCTTCAGGGGTTCCGGTATCAACATATGTTTTACATCCGGACATTACAGATACAACTATTGCAGATGCTGCTAACAATGAGATTCTGGTTTTACCACCCAAGCATCTTGGCTGCAGTGTCATAGTAAAAGAGTTTTCTGGTTTCAAGCGGTATTTCCAGCGTATCCATGATGTACTGGGAATTAGGTACCCAGACATCCGGCTCAGGGCTGTCTGTTCCAAAACAGAGCTGTTTGAACCATCCCAGGGCCGGATTCTGAGACGGATTGCTCATGTCGATATCAATCCCTGAGGGTGGCAACATAGGCTTCAGGGTCCTTTGTACCCACCACTCACTGCCGCCACCCCCGGAAAAATCGCAGTGAAAATTCTTGTAAAATGTTAACTTCTCAAGTGCCTCAGTGCGGTCGGGGTGACCCAGATGTGCTGCGCTTATCTGGAGATCAGGGAACCATCTTACCACCTTATCGAGCGTATTTACCCGCATATTGTTTACATGGACACCCAGTTCCCGCTCCTGGACCACGTCGCCAAATCCCAAAAACCCCGAGTGGAAGACAATCGGCATCTTCAGTTCCTGGGCTTTATCATAAAGGGGAAGAATGATGTCATGATCGTAGGGATACCCGGAATAGGTGAATTTCAGCCCCGTAAATCCCTGTTCCTTATAACGTTCAATATCATAGGGTGAACTGACACGCCTGCGGGTAGTTGCCACTCCGGCAAAACCGAGAATCTTATCCCCATATTCATCTTTGATCTTAAGAAAGTCTGTATTGTTAAAGTATTTTCTGACTTTCATGGGTTTTCCTCCATAATCATCATTAAAGCAAAGACAGCTAAAGTGTTGCACGTTCCATTCATCCCATATTTTTATGCGGTCTTTGATGATGTGATGATGGGCCAGATGACCATGCAGATTGATCTTTGGCAATTCCTTATCTGTCAATGCACTGTCGTCAGGAGACATTATGGTACGGGTAGAAATATCCTGTGCCATAAGGCTGTTTCTCATTCCGTATGCGGCACTTCCCAGCGCCACGGTACCTAAACCTTTCTGAATAAAATTTCGTCGTTTCATGATGATTCTTTTATTTGTTGATATGATGCTTTACTGTTTGATCACAATTGTCTCCTTTTGCCAGCCCAGGGGCTTTTCAACATCATATACCGATACATCCTTACCCTGGAAAAAAGTATTTGCCGTGTTTTTGCCGGTGACCTGTGTATGGATAATGCTGAGCCCTTTTACATCACGGGCTATGACCGGAACACGGGGATCAGTCAGTTCGCTTCCGGTCATCAATCCCCGGATCATGATGTTTTTCACATGGCGGATAAAAAGGGCGGATGATGGCAGGTTCTGCCAATTTGTGGCACTTGGATAGGCCTTCTCCTTTTCTTCCACTTCATCCTCAGAAGCAATATAATCGCCCGGTTTTATATCTCCCCTGTTGTATAACTGAATATTGCTTAGCATCACATTTTCGATATATGATCCGGGAATGGAGGTAATAGAAGATGAGTAATTTCCTGTGTTATAGGCAACCACATTGCTGATCGAAATATTCCTCATTGTTCCCATGGGTGGTTCGGTCACCTCCGGGATATGTTTACGGGCCCGGTTCGCCAGACGAATATACAATGGGCACGCTGTCCCATCAATGATTACATTGTCAATCGTCACTCCTTCCATGGTACCGCCATCCACAATTTCAAGTGCAATGGCTCCATAACCGGTCCGCCTGCCATAGAGCATTCCTTCGTTGATACTGGGTTTCACAACGCTATTGGAGATGGTGATATTTTGAAAACCACCGGTTGATTCTGTCCCCGCTTTGATGGCATAACAATGACTTGATACCACACAATTGGTAATGGCAATATCTTCACATGCCGCTTTTCCCATGCTCTTTAAAGTGATTCCGTCATCGCCGGAATCCATGATGCAATTGCTGACAATCACCCTACGGCACCCGTCGATATCCAGTGCATCATTGTTGTGTCGCCCGTGATTATAAACATGGATACCATCGATCACCACATCTTCACAATTGAGATAATGCTGGTTCCACGATCTTGAATGCATCATAGTAATTCCTTCTATCCTGACTTTCCTGCATGAAATAAATACAATGTTTAAAGGGCGTCTGGGGTCCTCTACACCATATAACCATTTGTTTCCTTGTCCATGGATAGTTCCATGACCAGTGATTGCTATGTTTTCAGCCCCCTCGGCATAGATCAATGCATACCTTCCCACTGAATCTCCTAAGGACCTGTATGTATTTTGTTGTTGTCTCGGGAAAACCTCCCGGGAAGTACCGGCAAACAAGTATGCACCATGCTCCAGATACAGTTCCACATGATCCAGCATGGTTATGGTTCCTGTCTTGTACATGCCGGCAGGCACTACAACCCTTCCTCCCCCGTTCTCATGGCATGCCCCGATCGCATTGTTGAATGCTTCCGTACTTAATACTGTGGTATCGTTTTGTGCGCCGAACTTCATTACATCAAATTCTTTGGCTCGTACTTCCTTCCCAGGTATTAAGAAGAGAAGTGTGGCAAGGCCAAGACGCTTGATGCCAAATAGCAGTACTTTTTTTATAATCATGCTAATTTGAATTAAATAAATCACGGGATATATAGGAACAGATGTGAATTGCGTTCGCTCTCTCCCAGATAGATGGTCCCGTCGAGCCCTGTGGTCATGCAGTCGAACTGTTGGCCCCGCCAGTAATAGTAAGGGCTCCGGTCGGCTATTAACATACCCAGGGTCTCAAAACAACCCTGATCAGGATCGTATGCGTAGAACTGGCAGGGCCAGGATGTGGAGCGCTCTCCGGCCATTATATAGACCTTACCATCCCTGCCTGCCGTTAAGCACCTCAACCGCCGTGATGCCCGCACCTTCCCAAGGTTTTTCAACATCATCTTATGCGGATCCAGGGAGAAAAGATACCCATCTGTCGTTCCACCGTAGATCATACCGCCGGCGTCGCTGGTAAAATATTCCACAGCAGTATAGTCTTCATAGAACTGGAGGTAATTATAATCTCCCGGCACTTCAATTTCCGTTTCAACCAACTCGCCAGACCTGGGATCATAATATTTTATCATGCCCCTGTTACCTGACATAAATACCCTGCCCGAATCATCGCAAATCAGGGCCCGGGAAAGTGTTCTCCACGCTCTTTCCGGTCCGTGATACACTTTTTCATGATCAATTTCTCCCAGATCAGTGAATTCTTTCAGGGTGATGTTATAGACAAAGAAATGGCCATCGGGGTATGTAAGGCCATATATCTCATCCCCCTGAGGATTGATGGTGAGCGCATATATGGAATTGTTGGCCAAAGGCATACCCAGATCTTCCGTATCGCAATCCATACCAACAAGTTTGACATTACCATTGCTCTGGGCAGGACGGTAACAATAGAGGTGTCCTCCCTCATAATCCTTATAATGGTTCTTTATGTCCTTCCATAAGGTGACATCAAACTGATCATCCCCTTCACCCCATTTGGATAAGGCTACATCTTCAAAAATATTCATTCCGGTGCCGACAAAAATATTCCCGTTCTTGTCTTCAACGAGTGAATGGTGAATACCTGTATGTCCCGGTATCTTTCCAAGGTGTCTGACTTTGTTGATGGTGGGATCGAACAGAAAGAGATACGGTTCCTCTCCACTGGTTCCGCCGTAAATAATGCCATCTCCAGCTGTGATAAGAGAAGTTATTGCGCTGCTGTTCACAGGGATCCCATTGACCTCCGGATATCCCAGGTCGCGCAGGTCGACACGTTGCTGGTTTTTGATCACCGGTTTTGCCCAATCCTGGGCACAAATATGCGTTGCTGTCAGGATAGCTCCGAGAACCATGACACATTTAATGGATCCGGATAGTCTGGATAGTTGCATTGCTTCTAATTCTAGTGTGGTTTGTAAATAATTAATTGTAAAGCAGTAGGAACATCACCGATCATCCGGGTGCCTTTAGCCTTATCTTTAACCTCAGCCTGGCCACAAAGGTACAGGGTCCCGTCCCGTGCAACCGAGGCAGCCTCACAACCGAAAACCTTACGTCCATCGGCCGTTTGCATCGCACCCAGATCCACTCTCTGCCCAGTGGTTATGTCGTACATGATCAGGTGATGGTATTCCTTGCTCCCAAAGGTTTCTTCATATTTTTGAATGGAGAAACCCCGTGCCGAAGGAGCAAAATAGACTTTTTTGTTCCGGCTGTCAACGGCAAAGGCCAGGGTGGAGTAAGGGATGTCTTTACGCTCACTGTTTAAGAACTTGCTATCGCACATCTTTGCAAGCGGGGTGATCTTACCCTCCTGACCGTCATGGGGGTCAAGCCGGAACAGGATCGATCCGCTTCCACAGGTCACCCCATAGGCCACCTTATCAACCGGATCCCACTCCACAGCACGCCAAACATCTGTGCGGTCAATCATCGGATTTGTCAGCTGTGTGGGAAAAACGGAAGGATCGTGCGGAAGATGCAGTGAAGTCTCATATACCTGCTCTTTTTCAGCATCGTATCTGGAGACTTGTGCAGTGGGGATACTCATATAAACATTGCCATTGTCATCGAGGAATATATCCCGGCATATATCCCAGTTACTGACACGTCCCAGGTTTTTAGTCTCACGACTCTTAAGGTCGAATCTGTAAAAGTACCCGGTGAAACCGATCCCGAAAAGATAGCCGCGCCTGTTATCAATGGCCAGCGGGTAACATCCTATACCCTGATCGACCAGGCCCATATCTTCCAGTTTGTTGGTTTTGGGATCATATTTCAGCCAATGTCCGCCCTGCCAGCTGCTGTAATCAATTTTCCTGGGGCCACCCCCGTTATTCATCGTAACAAAATAGATATTGCCCTTATCATCCTCCACCGGCTTGTTATGAATCTTTCCCGATGATCGGATCCCCTTGCCTCTTTCATCCAGAAATTCTGCCAGATCGTACAGCAGGATATTGCTGTCTGTTTCCGGATCATACATGTAAAAATGAGCGCTTTCTCCTTCAGAAATCAGGGCCGAATAGACCTTCCCGTCACTGGCGGCATAGAGTCCGTCCCACATAACAGGATCCCTTCCCGGATATTCCCTGGTTTCGACAATGCAGGTGTTGTTTTCCTGAGCCGGGAGATGTGCGATACCTGTAAAAAGAAACAGGAGTGTAAAAAGTGTGCTGTTGCATTGTAACATAGTTATCTTTTTGTTTTAACCTCTATCGAAGGTTATAGGTCAGGTTAGAGATTCTCTGTCTTTATCACTACCGCATTGTAAGTTAACAATTGTGGAACAGTAAATGCTATTCGTCCGATACTGCCAGGAGAAATAGCACCGTAACGATAATGATTCTGTCAATTACCGTATCATGGTTAGTGTGGTCTGGTAAAGGGCTCATGGACTCATAGAAATAAGATGATTAATATGAGATTAATGCGTCAATATCTCCAATTTCAACTAATAGTTCTTTTAACCCTTCAATATTTCTTTTTAAAACCACTTCAACATCCTCTGATGAGATGTGACCAATAATGCCAATGGGGCCTGAGTACCCGGATGTTTTTATCATTTTCATGATCCTTACATCCTCCTCCCCCTGTCCCAGAGATAATATTTTAGGCCCGTTTTCATTCATTCCGTTCAGGTTCACACAGGTTAAATAGGGCACCATCATGTGAAAAGCGTCCGGCATAAGTTTCAGATGATTATGACCATGGTGAAAATTATAGACTATCCCCACATTCTTTGATTTTACCTTTTTCAATACTTCAACCATATTAACTGGTTCGCCACCCCAACCCTCATGATTGTATAAACTAAGGCTACATCCGATCTTTTCCAGTTCCCCGGCCAGTATATCTGTTCTTTCGGCCAGTATTGTCGATTTTTGATCACCGGTTTGTTGTTCCATACCCTCATCTGTACAGGTAACCCAAACTTCAAGTTCCAGATTATTGCGCATAAAGAAGTCTAACTGTGTCTGCATGATCTCCGTTTCAGAGAGAGTCTCCGGAGAACCTGGCAATCCTCCTCTCCACCAGAAGAAAGTCATTTCAATATGGTGCTTTGCCAATTGAGAAATCTCTTCATCAAATTCAGGAATATGTTTATCTCTCCAGTCGTATGCAATGGATTGAATGCCGAGGCGCTGCAACATCTCTGCACGCTCTTCCGGGTTTCTCTCTTTGGCATCAAAAGGAACGATACACCAGGCTGTAAGGTTATCTTTCAAAAATACACTTCTGCCTTTCTGCGAATTACAGTTTGATAAAAGCAGTGTTAGTACAAGAAGTACACCGACTGGAACTAATGGATTTTTTTTCACAATATGGACTCTTTGTTTAGGAACGCCAGAGGCGTCTCCTGTTTTTATGATTACTGATCACTTCATTGATCGTGTTACAATTTTCTGTATGCCCGAGTTTTTGTTGTTCATCATAGATATAAGTTCTTAATTAGTTTTGTATGAGCACCCACCGGAGCTATCCATTCTTACTCTTTAGCCATTCGGGCAAGGTAATTTTAATCTTTTTGTCAGTAGTAATCTTGAACGTTTCATCAGGCTCATACACTACCTCAATCCAGCCGGCATAAGGGCTGAATATTCTAAAACTGATACCATCCTCTTTTTTCCAGCATGGGAAAAGAATAATTTCATCCGGATAATCCTGGATCAGCTGTTCGAAAACCGGGATAACAGTCGTTCCCATTCCCTGCATGCTTGGATAATAGGGAATCCAATCGTTTACAGGCTGAAAAGGTGAAGATTCTCTTGCCAATCCACAGGGAAATGTATGTGTTGTGTAAAAGCGCCTGGGATAATCGGTCATTAATGAATCATATTGTCCAAGGCAGGCCATAAATACTGCATCCAGGTTCCATCCGTCATTGCGCTCCTTCCAGTACCTTGCATAAAAAGTTTCAGTTGCCCTGATCCGCTCTTCGCTGTTTCTCAGCACGAGTTTTCCCGGCCATACCGGCAATAATTCAATGTGTTGCCTGTTAAGATGTCTCCCTGTATCAATCAGGGAGAGATCTTCTGCAGGAACATAGAGGTCACCCGGTTCAATGCTTGATTTTCCGGATTCTTCTATTACCAGTTTCCCCCTGGGAATATCCGGGATCTCCTTTAAAAACAGTTTCCATTCGGACAACAGTTCTTTTTCCCATTTATTTGTTTTGCCGATCTCCAGAACCCTGGGAAGTGTCGCTTTCATGGCAGCTACTATTTCCGTGGGGTTTTTGGCACCGATCCAGGTTTCCCCTCCGGATGCGGGATAAAAAATCCTCCTGTTATGGCTATCTTTTTCTGGAAAATGGTTCTTATAAAATGAAATAACCTCACGGCTATAATTCTTGATGGTATTATCTGCGAATTCCTTATTGTTGGTTAGCGCATAATAATCACACATCAGATAGATCATCCAGAGGTTTCCCTGCCATGAATATCTCAGATAGGGGCTGATCTCCTCTGTATACCGTGTAGGCTGGCCCTGGTTGTGCAAATAGGTTCCCCACAGATTTGACTCATAAAGTGAGATCGCACCATCATGATTAAACCTGCTCGCTGATGCCTCTTTTATTGCAGGAAGTATCTTCTGATAGTGATTCACCCTGGGGTAGAGGGCGTTTATATCTCCGGTCCGGACCGCGCCGTAATTAACCTGGTAGGTCTCAATGGCATGTATATCCATAACTGACCACAGGTGATTCTTGATCTGATATCTGAAAAGGTCATTCTGAAAACGGACCGGAAATTCCCGGTCGCTACTGCTTGAACACGCCATGTAATAGCGGTACAGGTTGTATGATGCGATCTGATGGATATACTTTTCCTGATTAACAGGCTGATAATACGATTTTGCCCAGAATTCACGCCACCATGCATGGTGGCTTTCAATAAATCTGTTCAGCCCCATGGACTTTGCCTCATTCAGCTTACGGATTACCTTCTCTTCCCATTCAGTTTTACCATTACGGACCGATTCCCCTGCAATCCAGATAACTACTCTTTTCGCATAATTCATTGAAAACAAACCCGATGTCCATACAGGAAACAGACCGGAATTGAATTTCTTTTCCATTGCAACCAGATCCTGTTCGGTTTCCACTGAAATAGCGGTGCCAAAACATCTGTTCTGCAGAATATCATCACCCTGCTGAAAAGAAACAGCGCTGGCTTTGCTTGTTTTTTCAAATACACTGCCCGAGTTTTCATGCCAGTTCAAATAGACTCCCTCGCTGTTTACCTCATCCTGAAAAGCATAATCTTTTAAGAGGGAAACATTAAACTCTTCAGGCAAAGGTTCATTGTTCTCAATTACGATGGCAATTACATCCATTCCCGGATGCGCCCATATTTTGCATGAAAATATGTTGTCTTGATTTATTGTCTTTATTTGGATTTCCGATTTTCTCAAATCATGTTCCATCAAAAAGCTATCGTTCTTTTCAATGGGCGATGTATACTGAAAATCCATGTTCAAAATACCCAGCGTTCTCAGGTTTGCATATTCATCCAATGCACCCTCGTGGCTCAACTGGATCCGGATACCGTTATCAATGGTTACCGTAAGTCCTGTCCGTCCTGTCCCTGTGGCCATAAATTCCCAGGGGTATTTTGGAATCTTATCGAAAACAATGCGTCCTTCAGTATGAAATGTTCCGGTTAGTGCATCCGGCAATATTTCTGTGTTGATCTTCCCCAGTGTACATGATGCAGAAACCGGTTCGTTAGCTTTACTTTTCTCCTGTGTGAAAGATTTAGTCACCAGACATAACAAAAATGCAGTAATGATTATTCTTCTCATATCAGAAAGTATATTTCTCTTTTTTATATACTACTTTACCTGCCACCATTGTTTGCTGAATGATCATTTTCCCATTTTCCTGATGTTTCAAGAAACTCGGAATCCACCACTGATCGCACATGGCAAAAAGCATGTCGTTTTCATCACTTAGATTTTTACAGGTTACCTTATTAATTCACCATAGGTTTCCGGTCTTCTGTTCCTGAAGCGTCCCTCATACCGGTTAGGAGCTGTGTACATATCAAAATAGATAACCTCATTGGAATTTCCCATACCCAGTATTTGACCATTTCTTTCAATCAATAGACTCTGGAATGGGTGACTGAAAACCAGTGGTACCTTATTCTCATATGCCCTGGTTCGCAATAAAACCGTATTCCAGCCATCTTTATCATTGTAGCTGCCATAGGAGGAGATCAATAGTGCCTGGGCACCCTTTACGGCAAGAATCCTGGCTGGCTCCGGGAGTTGACGGTCATAACATATCAACATACCTACCTTTCCAAAGGGGGTTTGAAACAGAGGGTATTGGTCTCCGGCTCTGTATTCAGAGGGTTTTTTCGTATAGCCCTGGGCAAAATGCGTTTTACGGTATTTCCCAATGATATCGCCATCGGGATCAATCAGTATAACCGTATTGTGCAGGAATTCATCTGCTTTCTCCAGATAACCCAACACAAGGAAAATATCCAGTTCATTCGACAGGGCACACGCCCTTTTCACATATGGTCCGTCCTGTGGTTCGGCAAGTAAAAAGAAATCCCTGATCATTTGCTCCTTTTTTTGCATGTCCTCCTCTCTGTTCACCTCATTAACCACATACCCTTCCAGTGCACCCTCCGGGGTAACCACCAATTTGGCATCACCTTCGGTAGCTGCTGTTCTGACCAGCCTTTCGATCCTTTCCCAGTTCTGAGCCTTATCCCATTTTTTGGGCAGCACTGCAGCACTGGCTACTCTTATTTTTGATATGGTCTGTCCGGTCTCATCATACTTGCCAATATTCATTTTCTGGCTGAAGCTGTTCAAAGAAACCAGCAGGGCTGAAAGAACCAGGAAACGCGTTTTGTAATTTTTCATCTGCCTATAAATTTTAATTTTTTTTCTATTTCTCATAGCATTTTATCGATAAGCTGACCGAAAGTATAGTTTAAGGCCCTTTTTTTACCTTGTGCATGATTGTATCTTTCTAGATTACGAATTATTCCAACTTCATAGCGATCATATTGTATGTCAACAGCTGCGGAACAGTAAATACTATTCGTTCTCCGCTTTCGCTGAATTGGAGGTTCTGTTCGTTTTCGCCATCCGGGGTTAGCACCGATACCTTGGTTACTCTCTTTCCTTCGGGGACTAGCACATCAACTTTAATGTTGTTTACAGAGTCGTTTATATCGTTATAATTCAGGAGATGCAGGATCATGGCACTGTGGTCTTCCTTTTCCACCAGTTCCATGGTAACCGTCTGGGGTGCTTCGATTGCAAGGGACAAGTTGTTGCCGGAAGCCCATTGTACAGATTCGATAAGCTCATTCCAGTTGACCGGGAGTTTCCAGTACTGACTGGTCATTAGTGCTGCCGGTGGTTTCTGGACAGAAGGCGTGACACTCGGTATATATACAACCTTTCCTTTACCCACCTGATTTTTTTGAACGGGTATCGCCAGGATATCCTCCTTCGACCCGCGTCCATGCCATTCGGGTGCTTCAACCCGGAAGAGATCCTTTAACCCGAAATCTCGTTTCCGCTGGCGCCATTCAGTATAGAGCGAAGTGGTCCCGGTTGCCACCAGTCCGCCACCCCGGTTGACAAAATCCCTGACTAGCTCCAGCTGTTCATCGTTCAGGCACTCCTGGTCGGCCAGTACCAGTACCCTGTATTTGGAGAGATCTTTCAGGTTGTCATCGAAAATGATATCAAAAGGGATTTTCTCCTGGATCAGTGCCTGCTCGAACAGGAATGTACTTTCATAAGGCCGGTCGTTGTTATAGGCCATGGTGGCATATGTATGCAAAACAGCCACATCCGCCATATGCTGTATATCCCGGTAATAGTCGAAGTTATCATGAAAGAACCGGATATAGTCCTGTTGATATGCATGCAACGTATAATCTTCCCGGGGAAGACCCGCTATTCCTGTCTGAAGATAATTCACTATTCCCACCCCCTGGCGGTTATATGCCATAGACTCGGCCAATTCGAGCTTGCTACTATTGACTGCGGTCAGTCTTTTATCCAGGGTACGGGTCATTTTGTATGTACGGATTCTTGAGATCAGTACTCCCTCCTTATTCACGGAAGCTGAGTTCCCTTCTTCGGTGGCAATAAAATCGGTCAAATACTTCAGTCTTGGCATGTCAATGCTTTGATACCACATGGTATTGGCCCCGTTTAGTCCGCGATTGGGATTGTTATGTACGGCAACTTCAGGATCCAGTTCATAGATATACCTTCTCATGATAGTAAAATAATCAGCCATTTTCTGGCACCTGAAATCGGTCCATTCCTGGAACAAGGGGTCGTCAATGGTACTGAGGGGCCGGTCCCATTTGGGTGGTAACATGTATCTCACCTCCCTGAATCCAAACCGTTCTTTACGTTGTTCCGGGGTATACTTGTTTTTCAGATAGGTTCTGAAATCATCAATGGCCATAGGATGGAAAAAGACCGCGTGTTGTCCCTGACTATTGGTATTGTCAAAATGGATGTAATCTGCTCCTACATCCTCGATGGCATTCTTTACTACTCGCTTCATGTATGCAATGTACCCGGGATGCATAAAATAGACCCGTTTGCGGAATGTTTGAGTCCCCGGATAACGAATGGGCTTTCCCAGATAGTCGGGGGCAAACCAATCTGTAGCATCGGGTTCTTCCGCAAGAAATGTTTCATAAGAAATGGTATTACCCACATAAACACCCACGCGTAGTCCGTGTTTTTCACATAAACGAGCTAATTGTTTGGCTTCCTCTATATGCTCCTTTTCGGCCTCAAGGCCATAACCTTTGAAGAAATGGAGCATCATCAGGGTGGCCCCCATCTCTTTCAGCTTAATGACAGTTTCTTCACTATGTTGTTTCCTGTAGTCCTCTTCCTGCCATTCCGGTTCGCCGCCCCTCCGGCGGCTGAAAAGGGGCATTGCATCCCAGTTCCCGACCATAACCATCGGAAAACCGGGGACCCATGAGGGATGGGGAGGTGCTGTTTCAGCAGTGTAGGGGGTTATTTCAGTATCTGCAGGAACTGTTTCCTTTTTCGTGTCAGGATTGCAACTCAGGGCTGCAATGAGAAAAAGTATAGTACTGAAAATGACAGGTTTCATTCTTTTTATTGGTTAAATTATTTATAATCCGAGCAATTTGGCTGCAGTTTCGTAATAGAAAAGTTTCCTGGTCTCAAGCGGGATCTCCAGCCGGTCCATGATGTACTGGGAATTGGGTACCCATGTATCCGGTTCGGGGTTATCCGTTCCAAAACACAGCTTTTTGAACCATACCAGAGCCTGGTTCTCAGCCAGGTTGCTCATGTCAGTATCGAGACCGGCTGGTGGTAACATGGAATCCAGGATAGATCGTACCCATGACACACTGCCCCCGCCTCCACAGAAATCGCAGTGGAAGTTTTTGTAATAACGTAGCTGCTCCAATGCCTCATTGCGATTCTGGACTCCGAGATGTGCTGCGATTATATTGAGATCCGGGAACCATCTTGCCACTTTATCGAGCGTCATCACACGCATGTTATCCACCTCAATTCCCAGTTCCCTCTCTTCAGCCGCGTAGCCGACTGAGAGATGCCCTGTATGGAAGACAATTGGCATGCCCAATTCCTGGGCCTTTTCGTATACAGGGAATAAGATATCGTGATCGTAGGGATACCCGGCATCACAGAACTTTAATCCAACAAACCCCTGATCTTTAAAACGCTCGATATCCTTTGCCGAACTAACACGTTTTCGGGTTGCTCTTACAGCAGCAAAACCGAGTATCCTCTCTCCATATTCGTCCTTGATTTTTAAGAAATCTTCATTGTTAAAGTATCCATGATCTGTGTTCCACGTTATATCATCATTGAGGCAGAGACAACAAAAATGTTGCACGTTCCACTGATCCCATATCTTTATCCGCTCCGGGATATTATGATGTTTGCGCAGGTGACCATGTGTATTGATTTTTGGAAGCTCCTTGTCAGTCAATTCAATATTCTCCAAAGATGATATGGGCTGAGCCAATACATCCGGCGTAAACCGGCTGTTTCTCATTCCAAACGCGGCACTTCCCAGAGCCATTGTACCTAAACCCTTTTGAATGAAATTTCGTCGTTTCATCGTTATCCTATTTATAATGAGAATTTTAATTCTAATGTATCTTTCCGATCACGGATTATTCTAATTTCATAACGACCATATTGTATGTCAACAGCTGTGGAACAGAAAATACTATTCGTTCTCCGCTTTCCCTGAATTGGAGGTTCTTTTCGTTTCCACTATCCGGGGTTAGTACCGATATCTTAGCTACCTGCTTGCCTTCAGGGACCTGTACATCAACCTCTATGTTATATACAGGCGAATTCATGCCCTTGTAATTGAGAAGATGCAGGATCATGGCACTGTGGTCTCCCATTTCCACCAGTTCCATGGTGACCGTCTGAGGTGCTTCGATTGCAATGGAGAGGCTATTTCCGGATGCCCATTCTACCGATTCCAATAGCTCTTTCCAGTTAACCGGGAGCTTCCAGTACATACCGTACATCCTGGTTGTCGGCGGTTTTTGGATGGAAGGCTCTACTCCGGGGAGATACACCACTCTTCCTTTGCCGGCCTCGTTTTTCTGCACGGGAATATCCAGGATATCCTCTCGCGATCCCCGTCCATGCCACCCGGGCGCTTCTACCCCGAACAGCTCTTTTAATCCGAATTCGCGTTTTCGCTGGCGCCATTCGGTATAGAGCGATGTGGCCCCGGTGGCTACCAGTCCGCCTCCCTGGATGACAAAGTCTCTGATCAGATCCAGTTCCTCATCGCTGAGACACTCCTGGTCGGCCAGTACCAGCACCTTGTATTTGGAGAGATCTTTCAAATTGTCATCGAAAATGATATCAAACGGGATTTTTTCCTGGATCAGGATCTGCTCAAAAAGATAGGTGCTTTCATAGGGCCGGTCATTATTGAAAGCCATGGTGGCATATGAATGCAATACTGCCACATCGGCCACGCTTTGAATATCACGGTAATATTCGAACTGGTCATGATAGAACCGGATATAGTTTCGTTGATCTTCAGGCAGTTCATATCCCGCCAGCAGGCTGCCCACCATTCCCATTCCCTGGCGGTTATATGCCATGGCCTGGGCCATCTCCAGGGTATTGCTGCTGGTATAGGTAAATATCCGGTTATTCAGGGTTTGAGCCATTTTGTAACTGCGGATCTTTGAGAGCAACACTCCATTATCCATCACAGATGCGTCATAGCCTTCCTCGCTCCAGATGAAATCGGTATGAGCGGTCAGTTTTGGATAATCCACTCCCTGGTCCCACATGGTATTTGCACCGCCCATTCCGGAATGGGGATTGTTATCTATGGCAACTTCTGGATTCAGGCTATGGATATACCTTTCCATGATGCCATAATAGTCTGCCAGTTCCTGGCACCGAAAACCGGTCCACTCCTGGAACATAGGATCATCAATGGTGCTGAGGGGCCGGTCATATTCAGGGGGTTCCATGTATCTTACCTCACTAAATCCGAATCGCTTTTCCCGTTGTTCAGGTGTATACTTATTTTCCAGATAGGTCCTGAAATTCTCAATGGCCATGGGATGAGAATATACATCGTGCCTGGCCTGGTTACTGGTATTATCAAAGTGTATCAGGTCGGCATCAAAATCCTCAATAGCAATCCGAACAACCCGTTTCATATAATTAATATACCCAGGATGCATAAAGTAAACCCGTTTGCGAAATGTCTGTGTACCCCAGTAACGTACAGGCCTCCCCAGGTAATCGGGAACAAACCACTCTTCAGCATCCGGTTCCTCCAGGAGGAATGTTTCATAGCAGATGGTGCTGCCCACATAAACCCCAATCTTGATGCCATGTTTCTTACAAAATCCGGCAAGTTTTCTTGCATCATCCATATGCTCCTTTTCGGCCTCCAGTCCGAATCCTTTGAAGAAATGGATAATCGCCATGGTAACGCCCATCTCCTTAAGCTTTATGACTGCTTCCTCAGTATGCGTTTTCTTATAGTCTTCTTCCTGCCATACGGGACTGCCACCCCTTCGGAGCCTGAAAATGCTCATGTCATCCCAGTTGCCAACGAAAACAACGGGATAATCAGAAACCCATAACGGGCGGGGAAGTCGTTCTTCAGCTGTAAGTGAAACTTCTTCAATGGCTTTAGGAGCTTTTCCCTTTTCTCTGTTGGGTGTACAACCCGATGCAGCCATGAGAAAAAGCACCATACCAATCATGCGTATTACAATATCCTTGTGAATGTAATCTGACAATTTATTCATGGTGCTTTGTTTACTTTATTATTACCATACTTTAAATGACTCTCTTCCTGCAGAAAGTTTTTCAAACGGCCCGGCGACCGGGTTTTCGCCTCGTTTATTGCCAAAATAATCCGAGTCAATTGTGAAAGGTGTGCCATCAGGATTTTCGTATGGCAAACCCGAAATATCTGTTTTCCCTAAAAGCTCTGTTGTAACCAGCATATTATCCAGATCCATAACTGAGGAATCCAGGGTGAATTCGAGGTAAACAGCGTTTTCCTTTTCAACGATCTGTATACCCGGATCAAAATCTTTTCTCTCTATAAAGTTATTTTCCCCATCGAATGGATTTGTGTCTTTCAGGTAAATGTTTCCATCCACATACATGGGCAGGTATGATCCATTAAACACTTCCAATCCATATCCGACTTTGTGGCGGCTTGAAATCGTATCCGAGATACCGGTCTTACCTGCCACAAAAATATTATTGTAAAACCGGTCATCGCCATCGACAACAAACATCAATCCTGCCAATGTTGTTGAATGGGCCATATGATAGGGTGTATGCCGGCCTGAGCTTGAGCTGATCATAAATCCTCCAACAAGATTATGGACATATGCCCCGCTATGGGACATATGGAAAACAGCGATTCGGGATAAAAAAATATTATTATCAACCAGAAATGGTCCATGATTGACCTCAGGATAAAAATCTTCAACAATATTGTTGTAGCACAAATTCCCGGTTACCCGTGCACCCTGCGCCATCCAGTCCAGCCATATTCCCCGTCCCGTGTTTGCAACCCGGTTGTTTTGTATCAGAATATCAATGGCACCATGAATTTTTATTCCTGCAAATTCAGCTCCGGCAAACTGCCTTTTTGTCCAGATGTCGTAAATGTTGTTGTTGTTGATCTGACTGAATGCAGCACCCAGACTTCCGCATATGCCGGTCTGTTCACAATCGAATATGGTATTGTTCCTGACAATATGGGAGCCAATATTCTCTTTAGACCAGCCGGTTGCGAGTGCCCGCATAATGACTGCCACATATTCTGCAGTGCCATAATTACCCCAGTTTCTTCTTCTTGGGTCATTGCTCCAGTTATTGTGCCCGGTGGCCCGGTCCTTGCCCAGTGTAATGCCGGAACATTTCGAATTGCTGATCTCATTATTTTCAATGATCCAGCCCTTGCTCCAGTGTGTACCGATCAGTCCAATCTGCTCGGCAGTTGGAGGAGCCCATTGCGTTGCGGCCTGGCTCAGGTGAAATCCCCTGATAGTTATGTAGTTCCTGCCGGGTTGATCGGGATAAAAACAGGCCGGTCTTACATTGATCTCCACCAGTTCCTTATTGGGATCGAACCCTTGAAAATTGGCCCAGATAGTAGTGGTTTCTTCATCGCTCTCGCAATACCATGTGTATGTAGATGCCTCCTTGTTGCCCCGCACCCACTGAGGTGGCAACGGTTTCAACATTTTTTCAGCCTCCTGAAACAGATCGTCTTTTTGCGGTTCCGGATTCAACACCTCCTCCAACGATGGTTTTTCAAACAGTGATTCACCATTAAGAAAAACTTCACCTGTATGGTGTGGCCGGCCCTTGTCGTCAAACCAGTCACCGGCAATCAGGTCTTTGTATGGATTATAGTCACCGAAAAATGAATTTGGGAGTGTCACTTTCCATACGCCGTCCTCCACCCTCTCCCAATTTGATATAATCTCCGAGCCCTTGATCCACACCTCTTCACCTTCGGCAGCCTGGTAAGTAATTCGCTTTGCATCCGATTCACCACCTCTGGGAGGGTTGATCCGTTCACGATAAGTTCCCCCATGCACGGTAATAACTTCGCCTGGTAGTGCAATATGAGCAGCAGCAGAGATGGTTCTGAAAGGATGGGAGAGAGAACCATTATCGGAGTCGCTTCCATCAACAGAAACGTGGTACTCCGTTACACGGGGTGTGCAACTTATTAAAAGTAAAAGTACTGGCAAAATCAAAAATTTCCTCATACTTCTTTTTTGTAGATCTATTGTTTTTCTTTTTTGCTCCAGGCTGTGCCAGACTCTGATTACTCCACTGGGTCCATTATCTCAATCTTATGTAACAAGGCAAAATCTTTAAACCTTTTGGCAAAGTCACCATAACAAAGAATATTATGGTGCCCCACTACCTGATCGGCAGTGGTGCGATTTGTGATTTTAAGCTCAACCCTCGTTGTACATCCTGCAACAAAAGAATCATCATAAGAAGGTTCTTCGATTCTGCCTGAGTATATATCTATCCTGGGCTTTTCTCCTGTATAATAGTGAATCATTGTTGCCGGCTCATCAGGTTCCCAGTATACCTGAATGGCACAACTGCCTTCATTTGTATGTGCAAAATTTGTCAAACGATACTTCGTATCTGCACCGCCAGGCCCGTTTAGTTCCGTAGCACATGTACAATGAGAAGCATAATAATTATTCTTTTCAGTATCATAAGCAGGATTATGCTGAAAACCCGGCCGCCCTAACACAGCCTGCACAATCATCTGTCCATAAGCAGCAGGCAGATCATTCTCACATACAGCAGGAATCAATTGATTATTCAGCACTGAAAATGCAATACATGGTTTTAACATTCCTCTCCTTAAGCAGTTCATCGTTACAGCATCTGCCTGATACTTCTCAATCAGGCTGTTTAATGCAAAATAGGCCCTTGTTGCATTTTTTAATGATTCTTTCGAAATATTATTTAACTCAATGGCATTTCGGGATAGCCTGTTAAGAAAATCATCTGCTTTGCTGGTCAAAGCAATACTATTGAACGCTTCAGCATATTCACTGAACTGAACAGGCTGGACTGTTATTCCAAAGAATGCCTCCTTGGTTACCTTTCTCTCCTCTCCATCTGAAATACTCAAAAGCGTTGACTGACCCAGTCTCTTTCCGGCATTAATCATGCGCATACCCGATTCAATCGCTTCATAATTATCGGCCGACTGGATGAAATAGAGACCGGGGCGGTTGTTATAACTCCTCCAATGACCGTGCATTACTCCCAATCCAATATAAAATATGGTTGGTATACCAAGCTCCTCTGCTGCTTGTATCAATGTATCGGCATGACCGCGACTTCTATTGTAGAACATGATTAACAATAAACCGTCAGGTTTTTCAGATTTCAATTCTTCTGTGATTTTCTGAACATCGCCATCGTCAGCAACAGATTTATCATTAATACCAATATTCATATCCAGCCCGGAGCCAATCTTTTTTATTCGCTCAGTATACTCTTTTTGTTTTCCTTCAGCATCATACTGGTTTCCCGGCCAGCTCCACCAACCATCAGGATCATCGCTGAAAGTTGCAGATGGCGGATATAAAAAAACTGTTTTTACACTTGCTCCTGTTTTATTCTTCATAACAGGTGCTTTAAATTCATTTGCCAGCATACTTGAAAATGGCAAAGCCGACATTCCTAAAGTTGCTGTTCCGGAGGTGGTGATAAACTCTCTTCTGGAACATCCGCAATCACATGCATTTTCTTGTTCTTCCATTTTTTTACAATTATGATTTCAGTTATAATCTCTGACATATGTTCTTTAGTTCATCAAATAGAGCCCGGTGTTATATATTAAGGTTCTATTGGCCATACCGCTATTCTCATTTTTCCCGTTTCAACAGATTCAAATGGACCAACTACTGGATTCCCGGGATCCCTTTTGTTCCCGAAATAATCCCTGTCAATACTATAAGGCGTACCATCAGGATTTTCGTACGGTAAGCCCGGAATAACTGCCTTTCCTAAAAGCTTTGAAGTAACCAGTGCATTATGCAAATCGCTAACTGAGGAATCGATTGTGAATTCGAGATAAACAGCGTTATCCTTTTCGACGACTTGTATCCCCGGATCAAACTCCTCTGCTGCAATATAGTTGTTTTCCGAGCTGAAAGGTTTTGCCCCTCTGTAGTAGATATTTCCATCCACATGCATCGGCAACATTGTTTCATTAAATATATCCAATCCATAGCCGATCTTGTAGCGCTTTTCCGGCTCAACCTCCGGGATCTCGGTTTCTCCCGCCACAAAGATGTTATTGAAAAACCGGTCATCTCCATTGACAATATTAACAAGTCCGGCCAGTTCGGTTGAATGGGCCTTATGATAGGGTGTAGCCCTGCGGGAGGGCCCGCTGACCATGAATCCGGCCACAAGATTATGGATGTATGCACCACCCTCGGACCAGTTGTATATGGCAACATCGGATAAAAATATATTGTGATCAACCAGGTAAGGGCCATGATTTACTTCGACCAATATATCGCGCGAGTTGTTGTAGCATAAGTTCCCGGTAATACGCGTGCCCTGTGTCATCCAGTCCATCCATAAACCCAGGCCTGTGTTCTCCATCCGGTTGTTCTTTATCAGCACATCGATGGGTGCATGGAGTTTGATCCCGGCAATCTCAGCCCCCTCAAACTGCCTTTTTGTCCAGATGTCGTGAATATCATTATTGGTAATCTGACTAAATGCGGCACCCATACTTCCGCATATGCCGGTCTGTTCACAATCGAAAATGGTATTGTTCCTGACAATGTGTGATCCGATATGCTCTTCTGACCATCCAAGATCGAGAGCCTTGATAATGACCTCGTTGTAATGAACATCCCCCCCCTTGCTCCTGTCTCTTATATAAGGATTGTGCCCGGATGCCCGGTCTTTGCCCAGTGTAATTCCGGAACATTTCGAATGGCTGATCTCGTTATTCTCAATAATCCATCCTTTGCTCCAGTGTGTGCCTATCAGCCCGATCTGCTCGGCAGTGGGTGGGGCCCATTGGGTTGCTGCCTGGCTGAAGTGAAATCTCCTGATGGTAATATAGTTCCTCCCGGGTTGATCTGGATAAAAACATGCAGGCCGCACATTGATCTCAACCAGTTCCTCATTGGGATCGTACCCATGAAAATTGGCCCAGATGGTGGTGGTTTCGTTATTACTCTCGCAATACCAGGTGTATGTGGATGCTTCCTGGTCCTGGGCAAGTTCATAGGGTTCCGGATTCAATACTTCATCCAGAGAAGGTTTTTCAAACAGCGATTTTCCGTTGAGAAACACCTCACCTGTATGGTGCGGCCGGCCCCTGTCGTTGTACCAATCACCTTCCAGCAGCTCCTTATATGGGTTATAGTCACCGAAAAATGAATTTGGGAGCGTCACTTTCCATACACTCTCCTGCACTTTCTCCCAATTTGAGATGATCTCCGAACCCTTGATCCACACCTCTTCACCTTCGGCGGCCTGGTAAGTAATTCGTTCCGAATCGGATTCGCCGCCACGTGGAGGTGTAATCCGTTCACGATAGATTCCTTCGTGGACTGTTATCATGTCACCCGCCGTGGCAATTTGAGAAGCGGTTGAGATGGTTTTAAACGGATGAGCAGCGGAGCCGTCATTGGAGTCACTTCCGTTAACAGAAACGTGGTACTCCGTTACATGGGGTGTGCAACTGAGTAAAAATAAAAGTACGGGGAAAATCAAAAGTTTCATTTCCAAATATCCTTTCATTTATTTAACCTATGGCAACTGTTTTAGTAGTGTCATAAAGGCCCTGCCCATGGCTGTTTCATAATTCTCCATATCTGTTATTCGAAAAATGTACCGGTCTTTCACACCGGTATCTTGAGACCATTTGATCTCTCTTGGTGCCTCTACTTCCAGTTGTACAGGTTCGAATGTAAAGACGCCCGGATATCCACTATCTAACGATACAATCTGGCCATCCTTTGTGACAGTTTTACCTGCGGCGTGCAGGAAACCGGGAGTACACCACATCTCTCTGTGTTTGCGTTCACTGGTTGGTTTACTAAGCGGCCAACCAACAGTTGTCCTTTTGGCATGTTCTTCAATGACGTCTTTCTCAACAGGACGGTCCAGATAGGAAACCCAATCTCCATCGTATTGTTTCTCCTGCTCCTGAAAACGTCCGTGGCGATACATATAGGCTATGAACTTCTGGGTCCCTGGAGGAATATCTGTAAGAATTTCTTTTTCCCTGACCGAGAACCAGGTGCTGTACTCACCCTTTCGCTTACGCTCTTGCCCCTCATAATTCTCCTGGACACAGGGCGCCCAGTAGACCGGACAGGGCAGGTCAAATATGGCAGAAAAAGCGACCGGATCCAGATTCACGTTATAGTCATTATTTATACCCAGTGCCGTACCGGCATTAAGGTAGATTCCTGCACATTTTTCGGCAAAGAGTTCAGGTGATTTCTTACCGGCAATGGCAATATCACGGGAATGGCCAACAACATGAATGATAACAGGCCGGTCAGCTGAACGCAATATATCTAAGATCATGTTGATCCCGCTATGATCAGCTATGGATGCACCGGGCTGAATATCACCGGTGGTTTGCATGGGATAGGGTGAGCCCACCATTACAGGAACAGCAAGACCGGTGAGCCTGTTCATCTGAGCCACACCCATGACATCCGGGACATAATGGTTCCGCAATGTGTAGTCAATCAGAATAGCTTTCAATTCAATATCCCCCTGGAAGGCCTGGGAATAAATAGTTGCCAGGTCCCAATGATCGTCAGGGTCACCATGCGGATGGTAGAGATCGGCTACATGGATAACCGGAATGGGATCAGCGTTATTCATTTGACCAAACACCGTATGCGAAAACAGAGTTATGCAGAGAGTGGCGATCAGTCGGTTAAAACAGTTCAGATTTCTCATAATTGGCTTCGTTTCGATTAAGTCGTAGTTCAAGGTCGGTCAGTTCGGCAATCCTTACCGATTCCCCCGACACCGGTTCCTACAAGAGCCACTTTTAGCTTATAAGAGGCTGATGTTATATTCCAAGCAATTTGGCTGCAGTATCATAGTAAAAAAGCTTCCTGGTCTCAAGTGGGATCTCCAGCCGGTCCATCATGAACTGGGTATTCGGCACCCAGGTACTCGGTTCGGGATTGTCCGTTCCAAAACACATCTTTGTAAACCAGAACAGAGCCTGGTTCTCAGACGGATTACTCATGTCAGTCTCCAGTCCCGCTGGCGGTAACATGGGCGCCAGTGTTGATCTTACCCAGCTCTTACTGCCTCCACCTCCGCAGAAATCACAATGGAAATTCTTGTAATAGCGAAGCTGTTCCAGTGCCTGAATGCGGTCCGGACTGCCGAGATGTGCAGCAATCATATTAAGATCGGGGAACCATCTTGCCACCTTGTCGAGCGTCATTACACGCATGTTGTCCGCCTCTACGCCCATTTCCCGGTCTTCAACCGGATCGCCGACTGCCAGCCAGCCCGAGTGGAAGACGATGGGCATCTCCAGTTCCAAGGCTTTTTCGTATAAGGGGAAAAAGATTTCATGATCGTAGGGATACCCTGCATCACAGAACTTCAGTCCCACAAATCCCTGATCTTTAAAACGCTCTATATCCTTTACCGAACTTACCCGTTGACGGGTTAATGCAACACCGGCAAAACCGAGTATCCTGTTTCCGTACTCATCCTTGATCTTGAGAAAGTCATCGTTGGTAAAGTAATCTTTCTTCGTTGTCCAATAGACATCTTCATTCAGGTTCAGCGCACAAAAATGTTGCACGTTCCATTCATCCCATATCCTTATTCGCTCTTTGATATTGTGATGTTTGCGCAAGTGACCATGGGTATTGATTTTCGGCAGCTCCTTGTCAGTCAATGCACTATCATCCGGAGACAATATTGACTGAACAGAAATATCCTTTGCCAACAGGCTGTTCCTCATTCCGAATGTGGCTCCTCCCAGAGCCATTGTTCCTAATCCTTTTTGAATAAAATTGCGTCGTTTCATGATTGATGTGGTTTAAATCCTGATAAAGATCTTCTTTTTATAGAACCAGTAACAGATAGCCCACAGGAGGAACAATGTGATCAGGCTGGTGAAAATACCGGTGGTTGATTCTCCTGCCCAGCCAAACAGTGTTAAGGTAAACGGCTGAATAACGCCATTGAGAAACTTGGCTCCGCCTGCACTGGCAAAAAGATAAATAAAGAGGGGGTTCATTCCGACCACCGTAAAGAAAAGGATCCATCGCCTCTGTTTCAGTATGTCAATGAGTCCGTATGAAAAGGCCAGGGCCAGTATTGTCCATCCTCCGCTCACCAGCACAAATGATGATGTGCATATGCGTTTGATAATGGGTGTGACCGAACTCAGTGCATAGCCTGCAATCAGACCAATCGCTCCGGCAACAACAAGGATCATCAGTTTTTTCAGGGCCGGTCTGTTGCTCATAAGCAGTTGTCCAGCCAGAACACCCCAGATGGTATGGGCTGTTGTGGGGATGGCATTAAAGGATACCCAGTGGCCGTTCAGGGAAGCACCCCCATATTGTAAATCGAGCCATGTCCCAAAATTTTCATTGGCCACAAAGGGGTGATTAAAGCCCTCCACCGGGAAGAGTCTGTAGATCGCCTCTGTGACAGCCAGAAGCAGCAATGAAAAAATGATCTGTGTCCTGGCCGGCTTTTTCATGACCAGAAAAGCCAGCAGATAGGTCACCGATAGTTGTGCCAGGACATTCTGGAAATGAAAGATGCCATTTTCGGGACCTCTGTAGATAAGAGCCCATCCAATAAACAGTAACAGGAGAGAGCGCTTGATAACATGCCTCAGGATCTCAGTGTGGGTGTCTCCCCGTTTCACCCGGTTGGCATAGGAGTAAGGGATGGCCACACCCACAATAAACATAAAGAATGGCTGGATCAGGTCCCAGAACCGCAATCCGTTCCACGGGTGGTGCTTGATCTGAAGCCCGATGTTATATATTAAGGTGCCTTCCAGTTCCGGGGTTGTCATATATTTACCAAGACCTGTATAGGTGGCAATCAACAGAAACATGGTTAACCCGCGAAAAAAATCGAGTGAGAGCAACCGCTCCCCGGCTTGCGGTGTTTTTAAATCAGTCTGTGTCATATTTCAAAGTACTTTCATTTTATTTTCTATGGTTAAGATCGTTAATAATCATCTGATATTCCAAATACAGGCTTTCTTTTAATCCAGTTCCCTCTTGTGAAATCCGGGAAATACTGGGGTGCATTCCCTTCAGCAATGGACCTCTCGGAAAGAGGTGTTATCGCACTCCATGCAGCGGCATCATATGCATCCATGGGTGGTTCCACATTTCGTTTGACAGATTCAACAAAGGCGTTGACAACGAAATAGTCAATGCCTCCGTGACCGGCACCTGAAGCAGTGCTTTCAAATCTCTTCCATAACGGATGATCATATTTGGCAAACCATTTATCCATATCTTCCCACTTGTGATGTTCGCTGACTCCATCCACGTAGATCCTGTTATATCCATTCCTGTCAAATTCTGTCAATCCTCTCGTGCCCTGTACTTGCAGATCCAGGGAGTAGGGTTTTGGCAGATTGGTGTCGTGGGTCACAATAATGGTCTCACCGTTGGCCGTATTGATGGTTGAAGTGACTACATCACCCAGTGCCCATTTCAGTTTCGCATTGGGGTGATCGGGGCCTCCTTCGGGATGGCGCATTATATAGTCATGCAACCCCCTAGACTTGGTAGCATGGGAGGTGAGTGTAAGAAAACGGTTCCCATGGTTAATATTGAGTATGTTGGCTATAGGGCCGATCCCGTGGGTTGGATAGAGATCGGCATTGCGGAGTAATGAGTGCTGGGTTCTCCAACGGGCCTCATGTTTGGCATCTTTGCCAAAAGTGACTCCAGGGCTGAATTTTACCCGCTGCAGATCATGCCGGTATCCGCACCGGGCATGCACCAGTTCACCGAAAACATCCTCCCGAACCATCTGCAATACAGCCATCACATCCCTCCGGTAACAGACATTTTCCAGGATCATCATGGGTACACCGGTTCTCTCATACGTGTTTACAAGATCCCAGCATTCGGCAATGGAAGTGGCTGCAGAAACCTCAACTCCGGCATATTTCCCTGCCTCCATGGCAGCGACGGTCATGGGAGTATGCCATAACCAAGGTGTGGCTATAATAACACCATCAATATCTTCTCTTGCCAGAAGATCCAGAAAAGAATGCTCGCTTTCAGAATAAACTGCCGGTTTCTTATGGCCAAACTCTGAGATCATAGTTAAAGATTTTTCAATGGCATCCGGATCTATATCACATATTGCCTGAACAACCACATCACCTCTTCTCAGAACATTTTTTAGATGGCCCCTTCCTCTGCCTCCAACTCCAATGAATCCTAGTTGCAGTTGGCCGTTTTTACTTGTCTTGCTTATCCTGCTTGTCTGTCCAAAGGTCAGGTTCGGTGCCATGGACAGGGCCAGTCCCCCCATGGCAGTGTTCTTAATAAAGTTGCGGCGGCCCTTTAGCCCAGAGGAGCCAACCGATCCGCCTGTGGCGGAGAGCTCAGCAGAGCCAATACCTGAATTTGTTGTTTTACGTGTGTTTTGCATCTGTCGGTTTTATTAATGTTATTTCGGTTCAGATTAGAATTTCAATTATTGGGGACCATAGTAGACAAAGTTGTCGTAGGTACGTGAGTCAAATCTTTTTTGTTGATCAGGTTCCAGATCATCATAATATTCAGCATGGAAAAATGCAGCATCCAGCATCGGATCAGGGATCAGGTTAGATTTGCCTTCAATGGCGGCTACCAGGTGAAGGATGGCCAGGGGTACTTCATCGCCCGTACGGGCATATTGTCTTCCCGGCCTGGGAAACAATCCACTAGTACTTTGCCATTCCAGGAGGTTATCGGTAATCCTGCAGGCTTGTTCAAGAATGGCCTGGTTTCCCGAGTCCTTATAGAGCTCAAGCAGGGCATATATGATTCTCCAGTCAGTAGATGAAGTTTCTCTGTTCAGCTTCTCTCCGGACCCATCGGGCTCTCCTAATTCTCCCAGATCCATGTGCCGAAACAGGCTTTGGAGCATGGACCAGTGCGATGTATCATGGGTGAGCCTGTAAGCCATGGCATACCCCCAGATGAGGTTGCCATCCGGAGCGGCAGGGGCAAATGATTCGGGTGTATAATAACCCACGACCGATTTCTCCCCATCTATTAATGTTCCGTCGGTCATACGGGCAGGGAATACTCCTTTCACCGGGTCATAACACTGCTCACCATAACTCTTCAGGTCACCGGAAGCCCAGATAATCAACTCATGACCGGTATCGCTATATATACTCTCCTTCTCCAGCAGTATTTCGCCGACCTGCATCTGTGCCAGGGGAAGATCGTGGTAACGGGAAGTCTGATTGTAACTAGCGAGTATTTTAGCTTCATTGATATGGGGATAAACATGGCCCAGTGCGATCTGAGCCCTGTCTCCTTCTTTTTCTTTATAGCTTAGCAGTCCTCCGCTTAAACCGGTTTCCGGATGGCGGGCCTGCTGCCAGCGATAAGCCAGTCGCCGTGACCAGGTCAGGGCCTTATGGTCGTTATCCAGCACGGCAAGTGTCAAACCACTGTGTAACAGGGGTGGGGTTACAAGACAAAACGAGAGATTGTAGCCCGTTACACGCGGAAAGGGTACCTCAATATCGATGTTATACTCCTGCTCCCAGCCACATTCGAAAGGTATCAGATTACCACCGTGCCGGTTATAATCCAATGTTGACCAGTCCATGATATGTGTTCCCCAGATGGCTTTAAGCAGATCCCGGGTGGCATCGGGATTAACCCTCCACAACAGCCTGAAGTAGGGTTGATGGTTCTTCACTTCATGGTAACGGAGCTCATGCTCTCCAACCGGCTTATCATCCTCCAGGTCCCATGCAGAATGCCCGCCCCAGAAAAGGAGCCCGTTGGGAGTACGCAGGGTTGTTAACGCTTCTCTGGCTGCATCTTCTGCGGCCTCTCTGTATCTGTCCTCTCCCGTGACCCCGCTTAATCCATCCAGCAGGCGCATCAGGGCTTGCTGACTGGCAAAGTTGGACAGGACCCATGTATCACCTCCTTCCCACTTCCAAAGTGCCGGTTGCAGAGCCAATGTATCCAATCCGTCCACAAAAAGAGGTGTATGCCGGTCTCCGTAACTGTCGCGCCCATACTCCAACACTGTATGAGCAAATGCCTCTATTGCCTCCAGGTATTTTTCACTGTCAGGCCGGGATTGCCGGCAGCTTTGATGAGTCAGGCCCGAAAGGAGAATAAGAAGAACTATTCGTTTCAGGGGATGGAAGACAATATCCACCGGTAACATCCCGGTCTCAATAAATGGATTTTTGATATGAGCAGCCAAAACCTAAACGATTACCCTGGTGTTACCTCCCCGCTTCAATTCAATATCCATATTGAGTTCATTGGTTTTCCAGGCTCCCGCTGTAAAATCCGGCACTTTCACCGGGAAAGAATTATTGGTTACAGACCATTCGGTTAAGGGTACGATCGAACTCCATGCTGCGGCATCATATACATCCTGATCCAGCGGTAATCCGTTGTGGAGACAATCGATCAGGTGCCAGTGAATGACCAGGTCCGATCCTCCATGCCCACTGTGTTTGGCCAGTTCACTCATCTTTCTGTATATTTCGGGCGTATACTTCTCTTTTATCTTCTCATACTCCTCCGGAGGGGCCCACTGGTGATCCCCCTTGCAGATCTTCGGGGGCGGCGGATCAAATGCAGCTGACCCTTTTGTCCCGTATATCCCATGGATCAGATTATGGGGAGAGGGAGATGTGGCATCGTGCTGTAACATAATGGTTTTTCCCTGCGTTGTCTTAATAATGGTTATGTTCATATTTCCACGATACTCCAATCCGGCGAACTCTTCATAAAAACTGTCGGTTGCTGCCAGCTCCCTGGCCCTGGCGCCCATCATGAAATCCTTGCTTTCAACCGATATCAGGAACTCAAATTTATCCCCCCTGTTGATATTGAAGATCTGTGCCACCGGACCCAGTCCGTGTGTCGGATAAATATTTCCTTTCCTGGAACCATACTGCCGCAACCACCACATATCCCAGTACCGGCCCTTCCTGAAGTTGTTTCTCATTTTGCTGGTATTGTAGGCGCCTTCGCCGTGCACCACCTCTCCAAAGAACCCTTGCCGGGCCATGCTCAGCGTAAGCAGCTGAAATGGCATAAATGCATAATTCTCCATCATCATACAGTGCTTCTGTGTCCGCTCTGCGGTCTCCACCAGTTGCCAGCACTCCTCCAGGGTTCCTGCAATGGGAACCTCCGACCCCACATGTTTTCCCTGTTCCATGGCATAAAGAGCCATTTCGGCATGCATGTACCAGGGAGTTGTCACGATGACCAGGTCAATATCATTTCGTTCACAAAGCTTTTTCCATTCCTCTTCTGTTCCGGAGTATAAATCAGGATGATGGTCTGTGTTTTCAAGTTTCTTTTTTGCTTTTTCAACCCGTTCAGGCCTCAGGTCGCAAAGGGCCCTGATATCCACATCTTCAATCTTGCTCATGGTATCTATGTAGGAAGGCCCGCGGCTTCCCAGGCCAATGATCCCAACCCGCACCGTGGGAATTTTCGGGGCGGCAAAACCAGACATATTAAAGAGCTGCTTATGCTTCTTCTCAAAACTGAATATCTCCGGTGATGTACCCGGTTCTTCTTCGTTGCCGGATCCCGGTGCACAGCCACTCATGATACCTCCGCCAGCCAGACCAAGGCCGGCAAGGCCTGACATCTTAAGAAAATCTCGTCTTTTGCTTTTCATTCTTATATCCTTTTAACCCTTGGTTCAAGGTCGGTCAGCTCGGAGATCCGGATGGGCTCTCCCGACTCGATGCTTTTTCGTGCTGCCACACCGATCAGCAGGGACATGGCCCCGTCTCTTACTCCTGCTGCCCTGTCATAGGGATCTTTCTCACCGGGTGTCCTGAAGATCTTATCCTGCAAACGCTGATCGCCACCCCCGTGTCCGCCCCTGGTCTGGATCACATTCACCCTTTTATACTCATTCCAGAGCTTATGCATGATAATGGGTTCGGCCTTTCCCTCTTCCTCGAAATTCTGGTCCATCTGTATATCGTGCATATCTGCCGGATCCACCGAGAGATCTGATAAGTGGGGAATATCAAGCCAGGCCTCAATTCTTCCTTCCGTACCATTAATGGCTACTCGCCAGCCTTCGAAAGGACCGTACGTGGTCAGGGAGTAATTGAGCACCACATTGTTCGCGTATTTTACCTGGGCCGACATTTTGTCGTAGATATTGATCTCATCCCTGTAGACACAGGCATCGCGGTAGTAACCATCCACATGCTCATGGTTCACATACATGGTGGTTCTGAAGTTGCTTGTTGAGATATCCCAATAGAAGTCACACTCCCCGGTATGAGGGCAGGTCCGGCATTTATCGCTCTTGAAAGGACCATTGGAACCATAGAATTCCAGGTCCCCGTATCCAAACACCTCGGCAGGGTCCGAATCGATCCACCAGTTCAGCAGGTCGAAATGGTGGGTGGATTTATGAACCAGCAATGTGCCGCTTTTCTGCCTTAAGCCGTGCCACCTTCTGAAGTAGTTGCCCCCGTGGTGGGTATCCAGGTAATAGTGATAATCCACCGACCTGATTTCACCAACGGCTTTATTCATCAACATCTCCTTCACCTTCGTCACATAAGGGGTCCAGCGGTAATTGAACCCTACGACCAGATTCCTGCCCGATCTTCTTTCCGCATCAAGAATCCCCTGGCATTTGACCTCATCGATGGTCATCGGTTTTTCGGTCAGCACATCGCAACCCATATCCAGTCCCTTGATGATATATTTGTGGTGGTTTGCATCATCGGTGGTGACGATCACCAGATCGGGTTTGGTTTCATGAATCATCTTTTCAAATTCATAATCCGGATAGGTATTACACGATACCTGAAGCCGTTCCTTTTTAACATATTCCATCCGGCTCGGGTTGCTGTCACATAACCCTACGAATTCGAGGATATCACCATATTGCTGGATCAGTCGTGCACCCCAGAACAGGGTTCCTCTGGCACCGGTTCCCACAAGAACCATTTTAAGTTTGTCAGTTTTTCCGAAACTGAATGCACTTAAAGGCACAGCTGTAGTTGCAGCCAGCATGCTGATGGAGGTGAGAAATTCTCTTCTTGATGTTTTCATATAGTGGTTTTAGTTCAAAAAACGTTGGTGTTGCCACCTCATTTGAATAGTATATAACCATGTTCGGTTTATTTGTCTTCCAGGCTCCTGCTGGGAAGTTTTTTCGAACATATTGGTTCAATAACAAATATAGCTAACTTCTCGAATCAGAACCTCAGGAACTAATCCTTCATGAGATTAAAATGATACTATTACACTCCAGTCTCAATGTTGATAAGCTCTACTCTCCGGGCACACCCCAAAAAAAGACAGGCCGAAGCCTGTCTTCTATAATGAGGTCAATTCTTCAGTCTACTGAGGATCCCACCAGAGTCGTACATTCGCTTTATCAGGACCGCCCAATTTAGCTAAGGCGTCTTCAATTGCCGGGGCATTTACATCATATTCATAAGGCGAAAATGGTATCCTGCGCGGCATCTCATCCACAGCTATATCAGGATTCTCTGTATTCATTCTGGGATACATCTTCGGCAGCTCCGACCGGCGTATATCGGCCCATGCCTCTACTCCGTTGGGGAAGAGTGCAAGCCATTTCTGTGTAGCAATCTGCTCCAGTGCAATGGCATTATCCCCAGTGTTAAACAGAACGGGAATGTCAGATACCGGCTCGGGGGAATCATGTGTGGCGACAGGTACATCAGTGCTTTGTTGGTAGGCAGCAATCACTTCAGCATCTGTTATGCCCCAGAACTCCATATTCATCGCTATACCGGTATTGTAAAACTCTTCAGCTGTTCCGCCCATGTTCCAGCCTTTCATGGCGCCTTCGGCCCTCAGGAAATAAGCCTCCGGACAGGTCATCACATCCTTGGGATTATCATTCCTGTTATCATATGCCCATCTGGGACCCAGAATGGAGAGCGTATCAATAGTCAGCTCCGGCCGGGAAAGCTCAACAGGCGTATACCCGTTGCGCAATCCCCTGATCTCTCCGTCAGCAACCGCCGGCGTCCAGAACTGATCGATCCGCGGATCATTGTAACCTTTCATTACACTCTCCATGGTGGCGCTCATCCGGAACTCATTCCAGGGGATGATCCTGTGTATTCCATTCCAGGAATTCTCTGTCGTATGGAAAACCGCATTGTGATCATTGGCCGTCATCACTCCATCTGCTACTGCCTGCTCAGCCTCGGTTTGTGCCAGGGCCGGCTCCACATCGGAGATCCGCATGGCAATGCGAAGCCTCAGCGTATTGGCAAAAAGGATCCAGTTATTAATATCACCTGCGAAGATCTGGTCATTGGTGCCAAACGCATTTCCGCCGGCATAATTGCTCAGCGTGGCAAGTGCATCATCCAGTGTAGTGAAGAAATTCTTATAGATCGTCTCCACATCATCGTACATCACACTCGATTTGGCATTGCCTGCCTCTGATACGGGAACAGGGCCAAAGTAACTCGATATGCGTTCGTACATCACCACACTGAACACCTGAGCCACAGCATGCATCGCTTCATAACCCGGATTCTCCACAGGGTCGGTCATTTCGATCAGGTCGGCCAGATGGCCGGGACCTCCTCTTCCATAGAACTCTTTCCAGCATATATCACCCCAGCCACCATCAAAATGGTACATGTCCTGTCTGAAATAGGCTGCTATATTGGCATAATACTGGCTGAAGTGATCCGCAAAAAGTACCTCAGGTAACTGGGGACGTTTTACATTCAAAGCGTAATACTGGGCAAATCCAAACAGATTACCCATAGAGGCCGGATCCAGTTCAGATAATACCCTGGGATCGGTATTCACCTCTTCGAATTTTTCTGTACAGCTGCCAAACATAAATGTGATCAGCAGACCGATAAATACAAACTTCAATAATCTATATCGTTTCATATCTATTTTTTTTATTTTTTTGGGAACTAAAACTTAAACCTTGCGTTAAATCCAAAAGTTCTTGAAGTTGGTGTACCGAAGGCCTCAATACCCTGTACATTACCCACACCTACAGACACAGCAGGATCAAGAATCTCAGAAGGATTATATAAGTAGCCAAGATTCTTTCCGTAAAGTGACAAGCCTATGCTTTGAACAACAGACGATTTCAGGTTCCATGTATAACCCAGCATGATCTCCCGAAGGCGAATAAAGGAAGCATCATAGACGTAAGGTTCTCCAACGGGGGTGATCTCTCCACCCAATGCATGCCAGTACTCCTGCCCACTGACTACAATGGTGTTTTCACTGCCATCGGACTCCATCACACCATCAACCACCATCCCGTCCCTGCCTTCCAGGGTGGCTTCGGCTTTACCTTCATAGGTGAGCCATGCCTGGGTGCTGGAGATTAAAGTGCCGCCCATACGGGCATCTATAACTGCGGTCAGGTTGATTCCCTTATAGTTAATAGCACTGGTTACTCCACCCATCCAGTCCGGATTGTAATTACCCATCGGCAATTCATTTCCGGCGGTGGTAACGGGCAGACCCAAATCATTGACCAGTACCCGGCCAGCATCATTTCTTACAAATCCCCTTGTGTAGATCTGGCCATATTCCTCACCTTCAACCACTTTTACCGTTGACATATAGACCCGGCCACGTATTATATACTCTTCAAGTTCGTCGGTAAGCTCAATAACCATGTTTTCATTCCGGGCATAGTTAAATGAAAGATCCCACGAAAAATCTGCGGTGCGGACCGGGGTCGCGTTAAGTGTGATCTCAACGCCCTGGTTCTGCACATTCCCGGCATTGATAAACTTGCTTCTGTATCCCGATGCCTGTGGCAATGGTATGTTGAGTAACTGATTGAATGTATTGGATTTGTACCAGGTAAAGTCAACACCCAACCTGTTCTGGAAGAACCTGACATCAAATCCCAACTCTGTTGATTTGGTTTGTTCAGGCTTCAGGTCCAATGCAGGTAATGAATTGCCATGTGCCACATAACCATTTAAGCCACCCCCAAAGAAATAATAAGTTGGGTTTATCACATAAGGATCAGTATCATTACCCACTTCAGCATAACTTGCCCGCAGTTTAGCGAAAGTCAGGAATGAAGGGCTTGTTTCCAGCATATCTGTGAGCACCCAGGTTAAACCTGCTGAAGGATAGAAGTAGGACCAGTTCTCCGGTGGAAGTGTAGAGGACCAGTCATTTCTTGCCGTAATATCCAGGAACAGGAAATTTTTCAAACCAATCGTGGCAAAGGCGTACAACGAATTAAGTTTTCTTTCTGATAACCACTGACCGGCACTGATCAGACTTGTATTTTCAATATCAAAAAGGTTTGGTTTATACAGATCGTTTGTTTCTGCCCCGAGTCCCCATGATTTCTGATGCAACATATTCCCGCCAAATGAGAGATCCAACGAAAGGAGATTATCGCCTACTATACTGTTGTAGTTCAACAAAAAATCGTTGTTCAGCTCCATGACACTGGATGTATTGATAAATACATCTCCGTAATCGGCCCAGCCCCATGTTTCTGTGTACACATTTTGTTGCGAAATGTCTGATATCTGGTCGATGGCGGTACGTACCATCAGACTCAGGTTATCGGTAAACCTGTATCTGACGACACCCATCCCCAGAATGCGGTTACGGGTTTCATTGGAGAGGATCCTGTTGGTTGCCCAATATGGATTGTATTTATTGATGGCTGTCGGGTGCCAGTAATTCTGACGCAGGTTTCCATCCAGGTCATAATAATCATAATGCTTGGCCTCCTCAACGGAAATATTACTCGGCATGCGCATGATATGCTTTGTGGGGTTGGTGTACCAACCACCCGCTCCCAACCTGTTAGCAAGCGACTGGTTGAAATAGGTCAGCTTGGCATCAATGGAAAGCCTGTCAGTCAGGTTTCCGTCAATGCGCAGGTTCACATTGTGCCTTTTAAGCTTGTTGTTTTCCACAATACCCTGGGAAAGGGTGTTTGTATAAGAAAAACGACTTCTCATTTTTGCTGTCCCGCCGGTAACCGAGAGTGTATTGGCCGTTGTATAACCGGTCTGATAGAAATCTTTCAAATTATCCGGATGGGGACTGAATGCATACTGTGCACCTGCAAACTCCGGGTCATTTGACCAGTGCCCGACCATCTGTCCGTCCATCCTGGGACCCCACGCCTCTTCAGCATCTCTGACATAGACACCTTCGTACCCCTGCCCGTACAGATGCTGGTACTTGTACAGCAGCATGGCCTGTTCCATGGAGCTATTGCTGTTGAATTCAACGCCAATTCCCTGTCCTACAGCACCTTTCCGGGTGGCTATAACTATTGCGCCATTACTTGCCCTGGAACCGTACAGTGCTACTGCACTGGGCCCTTTCAGTACCGTGATGGACTCAATGTCATCAGGGTTGATATTGCTGACCCCGTCCCCGCTCTGGATTCCTCCGCCTTCACTATCGGGGCTCCAGCCCATTGGATTACTACTGATGGGTACCCCATCCACAATATAAAGTGGCTGGTTGTTTCCGGTAAGGGAGCGGTTACCCCTGAGAACAACCCTGGTGGCACCTCCAACCCCGGAACCGGAACTGATCACATCCATCCCGGCCACTTTACCGGCCAGAGAGTTGGCCACATTCAGTTCCCGGGCCTGGGTAAGCATATCTGCCTCAACATTCTGGGCTGAATAGGTGATCTGCTTCTTATCCTTCTCAATACCCAGAGCGGTCACGACCACCTCATCGATGCCAATGGCATCCACTTCCATGGATACATCAATGATCGATTTTCCGGCAGTTGAAATTTCCTGGAAGAGATATCCAATAAATGAGAATATGAGTACGGCTGATTGGGGATCCTCAACTTCAATACGATACTTCCCTTCCGCATCCGTTATGGTCCCTCTTACTGAACCTTTTACAGAAATGGACACACCGGGTAAAGGTTCCCCGTTCTGGTCGCTTACCATACCGCTAATGGTCGCGGGTTGTGGTCCGGGCTGAAGTGCAGCTTTTACCTCAGTCAGGTATTCTTTTGGAGACAATACAATCTGCCTGTCCATCACCACATAATCGGTATTGGTCTCTGCGAATACCAGGTCAAGTATCTCCCCGATCTTCTTATGGGATAACTGAATATTGACCTCTCTGTCTGTGTCTACCAGCTTCTGATTGAAGAGAAAATAGAACTCGCTCTGGTTTTCAATTTCCGCAAGTACTTGTCCAACATTTGTTTCTCCCATATTCAGTGTCAATTCCGTATATTGAGAATAGACACCTTTGGCGAAGATCTGCAGTGTGGCAATCAGCAGCAGGATCGTGGTTAATTTCATAATTCGAAATATTTTGAGCAAACAGTATGATTGAGATACTGCATAGAAGCTCTTTCTACATTTTTTCATACTTTTGATTAGTTTTAGCGTTAAACAATTCTGTAATCTCACATTGATCAGGTTGTTAGCGTTTTAGCTGAGTGTTTCGGGAAAGTGTTACCGCACTTTCCCGATT
>JBDLIX010000013.1:0-57090 GCA_039714655.1 Bacteroidota bacterium | reverse complement strand
TTCTAACACTGCTCAATAAGAGTGATGAACAGGTGACCATTGTGTCTCCCTATATGAAAATATCAAAATGGTATAAACTAATAAACAAGCTAAATGACCATCGTAATGAAGCGACCTTTAATGACACGGATCAGCTGGAAATATATACTTTATTATAACGGTTGGCGGCCGTACAATTCTCATCGTTCCAATTGATAATCTGAATCTGTTTTTAGTAGATTAATGCAAAATTATAACCATTAATCTCTCTTTTAATGCGATCCTAAAAATATAAGAACCATTGGGTAAATGGTCAGTATTAATTCTGATAAGATCTCCTTTTGTCTCTTCTGAAATTACCAGATTACCATACTGGTTAAAAACATGAACTGTGAATCGCTGATTAGTTTTTTCAGATTCATCAGCCATATCTTTGTTCATTGATACAGTAACATAGTCATTAGCAGGATTCGGGTATACGATGAACATATCCTCTCCTGATTCTGCCTGCCAATAACAATCTTCTTTCCAGATCGAACTGGAGTTCCAGTCACTGTATTGTCCACATTCATTTTTAGCGCGGACTTTTAATGTATAGTAGGTTTCATTCCATGTGATAACATCCACATATCTGGTGCCATCTTCCCTTATTATCGCAATGGGACTATACCAGTCATACTCAATGGTATTGGGTACAACCGAACAAGAATACTCTTCCCATTCATTGACACAATGAATATCAGGAGATGTAATTTCATACGGCTGGGAAGGTTTTGCACAGACATTGATATCGTCAATTGCAATCCCATCAATTGACATTGTATAGTTGTCATATTGCTGAAATTTAACAACGAAATTACTGCTGTGGCTTAAGCCTGCTGTTGAAATCTCATCTGAGAGATCAATTGTAACCTTTGAATAGCTTCTTGAAGCACCGGATAAATTATAGATCTTGGTGAAGCTATCCCCACCATCATCAGAGATATAGACTCCATCTGCTTCATGAGTCTCATCCAATGTCTCTTTCCACCAGAATTCCAGTTCAACATCTGACTTTCCTGATAAGTTTAGATGCATCCAGGCTTCGTTGGTATTATGGTTATTATTTTCAATCACATCCATAGTAATATGATATGATCCTGAATGTGGTGAATGATCAGAAGATCTCACACATCTACCGTGTCTGTGTGATTCATACATTGTCCAGTTTTCATCCAAACCAGTTTCAAATCCTGTTGAATAAGGAAGCGTTGCATAGGTGACATTTAGCTCTCTGGCGGCATTGACAGCTGCATATGCATTGATCCTGCCGGCACCAAGCAAACCAGTAAATTTTGCATTTTCAGGAATTGTATTCAGATCAAAAGCTGTAGACTTGAGAATATCCTCCACCTCATCCGGAGTTAGATATGGATTCACATCCAGCATCAGGGCACATACACCAGCAACCATCGCTGAAGCAAAGGAGGATCCCCAGGATGCTCCATATGTTTCATTACAGTTTTTATCTATTTTAGCTGTTCTGACAGCATACCCGGGAGCACAAATATCAACTCTATCATTATGTGTATGTACCTCCCCCGGATCATCTATTTTGTCTTCATGGCAGTCTGCCCACCATATTTTTCCATGGAGAGAGTCTATCTCTCCGTAAGGACGCAAGTGACCGACAGAAGTTACAGAGATTACATGGTCCAATGATGCCGGATACTGGTATTTGTGGCCTCCTCCAAATGGACAACTGCATTTTGTGGTAGTGCCATTTCCCGCTGCAGCGGTAATAATAACACCCAGTTCATCTATTTGTTGAATGGCGAGGTCATCATAGCCATTCTTATAATAGCAATTGCCCCAACTGGCATTTACAATATGAGCTCCAGCTTCTGCCAAATCGAGTAATTCGCCATAACCTTTAGAGTTAAACATGATGGAAGTATTAAACCCTATACTTGAGAGACCAATATTGTTATCTGTAACGCCAGCTGCGCAAAAGGAGACAGACGTCCCATGGTTTGTATTTTTGTGATTTGGATTACCGTTATTCAAAATGGAATGAATATCGTCTTCAAGATCCTCATGATCAGGTTTTATATACCAATCACTAATTCCAATAATAATATTTGAATTACCTTTCGAAATCTCCCAGGCATCCTTTGCTCTTATTAGATCCAGGTCTGTGTTATCATTTGTCTCCAATGCATAGTCATTAGGATCGTAAAAAGGTACAGGTTCATACCAGGGATATACATCTGTGAATTTTTCAGGAAATTTCTCAAGTAATTCGTCCGCCAAAGCAAACTCTTTCGTTTCGATTCGGTATACATTATTAAGAAGTGGATGCTTTGTAAGTTGAGAGAACTTCTTGAAGTTTACAATTTTATATTTATCAAACAGTGATTCTAATTCCGGGATCTTAAATTCTAAAAATAGAGAAGAGTCGGCTTTTAAGGTAATGTTTACCGGAAGAGCCTCCTTATCCTGAATTGTCACGTCAAAGCCATCTTGTGCCTGCAGGTTTATTCCACAGATTAGAAGGAAAAGCAACTTCATTGACGTTTTCATGAAAACAGTTTTTAAGGATATTGTTTACCATAAAGTCAATAGATATTTGCTCGGTTTGTCTATAATTGAGCGCCAACATAAAGTTACGCTGGGAGGGACCCTTATTCTACCCTAGATTGCTCATTTACTAATAGATACAGGCCAGGTTGGCTTATACCCCCCCGGATTTTGAATGATCCTGTCCCAGGAAGCATCAACCTCATCTCCGGAAATCGGAATCCATACACATCAGGGCAATGATAAGATGAGAAACAGTAAATCGTTCTGTCAAACCAGAAATATTCACGATGAATTCATCAGGTAAATAAAAGGATACAAAAACCGCCCCGGGAATCCGGAGCGGTTTTCTGTGTCATGCTATATGGGGAGGGGTGTTAATAATATTCGATATGTTCGAAGGGGATCTGGATGGTCTGCTCATAATGTAAGCCCAACTCTTCGATGGATTCGTCGCCCTCTTCGAAGTACCATTTGATGTTGACATCCTTGCCCGCATCGTGATTGATTTTCATGATCCGCAGTACCTCCAGCATATATTTGGAAGAGCCGCTGTTGATGTACTCCAACTTGATGCTTGCGACGGTTTTTTCTGCAGGTGTAAGAAAGTATTCATTGATCCAGTCAATCAACGTTTCAAAGAATTCACCCGGGTCTTCAGGGATCGATCTGCCCTCCAGGTAGAGTTCTCCTTTACCAGCAACGAACTCCACTTCGGGTGAGTTGAATGTCTTTTTCAAATAGAGGTCTTCCATATGCAATTCATCTGTTTATTCGTGTCTTAATGCCAGAATCGGATCCAAACGTGATGCCTTAACAGCAGGGAAATATCCCGATACAATTCCAACACCAAAACACAATCCAATGCCCAACATGATCCATTTCCAGGGTACAATGAAGCTTGAACCGATGGCTAAAGATACAGCATTTCCTATAATTATTCCTAACAATATTCCAACAACTGCTCCAAGTTGACCAATCACAATAGCTTCATACAGGAACTGTCGCTTGATCATCACCGACTTAGCGCCCAGAGCTTTCCTGGTTCCAATCTCCTTGGTTCGCTCGGTGACTGATACCAGCATAATATTCATCAGTCCGATCACTGCCCCCATGAGCGTAATGAGTCCGATAAAGGTGGCAGCCATGGTTACATACTTCAGATTCTCAATAAGCATCTGAGCCAGCTGATCACTTTTGGTAATATTAAAGTCACTTTCATCCTGTGCCTCCAACCTGCGTACCAGCCTGAAGATCCCTTCTGCTTCGGAGGAAGAGATGTCGAGCATTTCAGGTTTGTCGGGCATCACATTGATGGAATAACTCATCCGGGGTCTGGAGAAATACTGTCTCACGTTGGTGTAGGGAATAATACAGGTTCGGTCGGTGCCCATGTCGGCAGATTGTCCCCTTGATTTTAGCACCCCGATAACCCTGTAACGTCCATTACCCACAGAGATGAACCTGTTGAGGGGATCCTGATTCTTCACAAATGCCTGACGGGCCACATCTTTGCCGATGAGCACTACATTGGCATTGTTTTCTACATCACTTGCAGAGAAATTTCGTCCTTTGTCGATCTCATATCCGGCGGTATAGATATAATCTTCATCCCCACCAATTACCGAGGTGTTGGGATTAGATTTATACGACATATATTTAACAACGGCTGTTCCTGAAGCCCTGCTCCATACGGAAACCTTTGCCGGGAACTTGCATCTCTCCTTAAACTCCTCGGCCTGCTTGTGGGAGATAAAGTCATGGTTCTTCTTTCGATAGGATTGGTTACCAATCTGAACACGCATGCTTCTGGATTCGATGGTAAAGGTATTGGCCCCCATCAGGCTGAAGGATTCGGTGAGGCTGTTCTTGATGGAATCAATGGCTGTTAGGATGCCCACAAGCGCCATGATCCCAAATGCAATGATAAATATGGTCAGGATGGTCCTGAGCAAATTGGTCCTGATCGATTTCAGAGCAATCCGGACATTTTCTATGAACATGGCACCATGCATAAGCATGCAATTCAATGGAACAATAAAAATATAAAAATCTGAACAATCTACCGGGTAATATGTCAGGCTGGAACACCTTTTTCGCATATATTTGCAATTTATTTTAAATGATATTTTAAATGTTATCACATGGCTTTCGATTTTAAGATGATCCAACAGACCTACCGGGCTTTTCCCGCTAGGATCAATGCAGCTAGAAAACTTCTTCAGCACCCACTTACCCTAACCGAAAAAATCCTTTATGGACACCTTTTTGATGCATCCGTAAATCAGCAGTTTCAGCGGGGTGTCGATTATGTGGATTTCAAACCCGACCGGGTGGCCATGCAGGATGCCACAGCCCAGATGGCGCTATTGCAGTTTATGCAGGCAGGAAAATCAAAGGCAGCGGTCCCCTCCACGGTTCATTGTGACCATCTGATCCAGGCAAAAGCCGGGGCACAGGAAGACCTGAATAGTGCACTCAGTACGAACCAGGAAGTCTATAATTTTCTTGGAAGTGTCTCCAATAAATATGGTATCGGTTTCTGGAAACCGGGAGCCGGTATTATCCACCAGGTGATTCTTGAGAACTATGCATTTCCCGGAGGAATGATGATCGGGACCGATTCTCATACTGTAAATGCCGGTGGACTGGGCATGGTGGCCATTGGTGTGGGAGGAGCTGACGCTGTGGATGTGATGGCCGGAATGCCATGGGAATTGAAATTTCCAAAACTGGTGGGAGTGAAACTTACCGGTAAGTTAAACGGGTGGGCTTCAGCCAAGGATGTCATCCTGAAAGTAGCCGGAATCCTCACCGTCAAAGGGGGAACCGGGAAGATCGTGGAATACTTTGGTGAGGGAGCAGGAGCCATCTCCTGTACTGGCAAAGGGACCATCTGCAACATGGGGGCCGAGATCGGTGCCACCACTTCTCTGTTTGGGTACGATGAAAAAATGCGGGATTATCTGGTTGGAACAGACCGGGCAGATGTGGCTGAAGAGGCGGATAAGGTTGCTGAGTACCTGACCGGTGATCCGGAAGTGTATGCAACTCCTGAAAAGTACTTTGACGAAGTGATCGAAATTGACCTCTCTACCCTGGAGCCATACATCAACGGACCATTCAGTCCGGATAAGGCATGGCCTATTTCAGAATTTGCACAAGCAGTGAAAGAGAATGATTATCCCCAAAGAATGGAGGTGGGACTGATTGGTTCATGCACCAACTCATCGTACGAGGATATCACCAGGGCTGCCTCTGTTGCCAGTCAGGCCAAAGAGAAGCAATTAAAAGTATCTTCCGAATATACCGTTACACCCGGATCAGAACTGGTGAGATATACCATTGAGCGGGACGGATTGATCAAAACCTTTGAGGAGATTGGCGGGGTAGTACTGGCCAATGCATGCGGACCATGCATCGGGCAGTGGGCCAGGCAAGATGCAGATAAGCAGGAGAGAAACTCCATCATCACCTCCTTCAACCGTAATTTTGCAAAGCGAAATGATGGCAATCCCAATACCTTCTCTTTTGTTGCTTCACCGGAAATTGTCACCGCCATGGCCATTGCCGGTGATATGACATTCAATCCGATGACAGATACCCTGACCAATGAAAATGGTGAGCAGGTGAAACTGGATGAGCCCCGGGGACTGGAGTTGCCGACCAAAGGATTTGCTGTGGAGGACAATGGCTACCAGGCACCAGCTAAAGATGGCGCAGGTATCGAAGTGGTTGTGAGTCCGGATTCGGAACGACTGCAACTGTTAACACCCTTTGCTCCGTGGGATGGGAATGATCTTACCGGACTGAAACTGTTGATCAAAGCCAAAGGGAAATGTACCACCGATCATATTTCCATGGCCGGTCCATGGTTACGGTACCGGGGACACCTGGACAACATCTCCAACAACATGCTGATCGGTGCAGTGAATGCTGCCAACGATCAAACCAATTCGGTGTTAAACCAACTTTCAGGAAACTACCAGCCTGTACCCGATACGGCCAGGGCTTATAAGACCGAAGGGATCGGCACCATTGTGGTGGGCGATGAAAACTACGGGGAAGGATCGTCCAGGGAACATGCAGCCATGGAACCCAGGCATCTGGGTGTAAAGGTGGTACTGGTAAAATCATTTGCCAGGATCCATGAAACCAACCTTAAGAAACAGGGGATGTTGGGACTCACTTTCGCGAACAAAGAGGATTACGATCTGGTTAGGGAGAAGGATGTGGTGGATGTGATGGGTATGGATAAGCTGGAACCGGGAAAACCGGTTGAGATCAGCCTGCATCACAGTGATGGAACCTCCGATTCCTTCCCGGCCAACCATACCCTCAATGAGAATCAAATCAAATGGTTCAAAGCCGGATCGGCATTGAACCTCATCAGGCAGGAAAACCAATAACACGTTGCGGGCAACGGACTCCTTTATCAGCACATTTTCCATGCTGGGCGAATTTCTCACCCAGTTCCCGGATAGTTCCCGGAACGAAGCTCCTGAAATGGCCGGGCTCAACAGAGCACATTTCGAGTCATTCAAAACCATGCTGGAAGATGAACAGTTTCAAAACCCATGGTTCACGCCGGAATCCGTAAAACATGCGCTGAAGGGGATTGCCACCATGCTGGAGGAGAGAGTGCTGATGAGATGGCTGGAGGCATATAAGATTTCTCCATTACCGGCCAGTCAGGTGAAAACGGTGGGGCTGGTGCTGGCCGGGAACATACCCCTGGTAGGATTTCATGACATGATGAGTGTGCTGGCAGCAGGTCACAGGGTGCTGGCAAAACCCTCAACGAAGGATGACCGGCTGATCCGGGCAGTTGCAGCACTCCTGGCCCATATGGACTCCTCCCTGGGAAAGCGGATCATCTTCACCGAGGATAAGCTCACCGGAGTTGATGCCGTGATTGCCACAGGAAGTAACAACAGTGCCCGTTATTTTGAATATTACTTCAGGGATGTTCCCCACATCATCCGTAAGAACCGAAATGGAATTGCTGTGCTTACCGGGAAAGAATCGGAAGAGGAGCTGGCAGGGATCGGGAAAGATATTTTTACCTATTTTGGTCTGGGTTGCAGGAATGTTACCAAGCTCTATATTCCCGAATCGTACGATCTGAAGGTGTTGCTGGCGGTACTGGACCGTTACCATGAACTGTATCAGCACCATAAATATGGCAACAATGTGGACTATTACCGTACCATTTACCTGATGAACCAGGTTCCGATCCTGGACAACGGGGTGCTCCTGCTGAAGGAGGATCAGGCCATTGGAAGTCCGGTCGGAGTTGTTTTTTATGAAAGATATTCGGAAATTGGGTGGGTGCAGGATCAATTAATGGCGCGCAGTGAAGAAATACAGTGCTGTGTTTCCATTCATTCTGACATTCCTGATGCATTGATTCCTGGAACCACCCAGGAACCCATGCCCTGGGATTATGCCGATGGGGTTGACACCATCAGGTTTTTAACGGAACTGAACTAACATGATCTATCTCTTCCGCATTATCAGTGATGAAGATCAGGAGTTTTACCGCGATCTGGTCATTGGTGGTTCGGATACCTTTCTGGACTTTCACCATACCCTTCAGGAAAATTTAGGATACGATCCCTCTCAACTGGCTTCTTTTTTCATCACCAATGAGATGTGGGAGAAGCAGCAGGAAATCACATTGATCGATATGATGCAGGACCCCGGGCAACCAGCGGTAACCATGGACCAGACTACCGTGGACGAGCATATCAAGGAGGTATCACAACGGATGATCTATCTGTTTGACTTTTTCTCGGAGAGGGCCTTTTTCATTGAACTTCTCGAAAAATCGGATGAGACCTCACCCAGGGATACCCCCTTCATCGGATACGCCAAGGGGGAGGCACCTCCGCAGCTATCGCTTGATCTGCTGATGGATGATGCTGAATCTGCTCCCGATGAGTTTGACCAGGATGAGGGAATGGACGACCTGAGATTGGATGACCTGGACCTGGATATGTTGGACTCTGAATTGCCGGAGGATTATTAGCATGGATAAGACACTGGTAGTATTGGCCGGACCAACGGCTGTCGGAAAGACAGTATGTGGAATTGAAATCGCCAGCCATTTTAAGACCGAGATCATTTCGGCCGACTCCCGCCAAATCTATCGTGAGACCACCATTGGAACCGCTGTTCCCTCTCCGGAAGAGCTGGCATTGGTACATCACCATTTTATTCAGACCATCTCATTAACAGAAACTTACAATGCCAGCATCTATGAACATCAGGTGCTTGACAGACTCAGTCAGCTGTTTGAAAAACATGACCTTGTGCTCATGGTGGGTGGATCCGGGCTCTATATCGACGCGGTTTGTCGGGGTATTGATGACCTTCCCTCCATAGATCCGGCAGTGAGGAACAACCTGCTGAAAAGATTTGAGGAGGAAGGGCTGGAGACTTTGACCAGGGAGCTCCTGAAACTTGATCCGGTATCCTACCACCGTGTAGATCTTAGAAATCACATGCGCGTATTGAAAGCATTGGAAGTTTCCATTCAGACCGGAAAACCCTATTCCAGTTTTCTCTCAGCCACCCGAAAGGAGCGTTCCTTCAGGATCCTCAGGGTAGCCCTGAATATGGATCGGGAAATTTTGTACAACCGGATCAATCTCAGGGTGGATAAAATGATGGAATCCGGTTTGTTGAGCGAGGTTGAACAGCTGCAGCACTTACGCAGCTATAGAGCCATGAAGAGCGTAGGCTACCGGGAACTTTTCAAATACCTTGATGGGGAACTATTGCTGGAAGAGGCAGTGGACCTGATCAAGCGAAATAGCCGGAAATTTGCACGAAAACAACTTACCTGGTTCCGGAAAGAGGACCGTTATCAATGGTACTCACCAGACAATACCCAACAGATCATTCATTGGATTGAAGAACAATGAGCCTCTGAGAAGCGATTACTGCCCTAGAATTGCTGTTGCATAATTGTCCCAACTCATTTCTGCCGAAGTAGCAACTACATTCTCAGTGGGAATGGGTGATTCAATGGATTGAAGCATCACCCCGGCCATGGAGGAAAAATTATCAGGTTCGGCCAGATATCCATTGAAACCATGTTGGATGGTTTCAGGAAAATGTCCCACATTGGTAGCCAGTATGGGCATTCCAAAATTGTATGCCATGGACTCCACACCGGAGGGTGTTGCCGTCAGGTAAAAGAGTGTGATTGAGTCACTGGCCTGGAAATATTTGTGCACATCTTCATTGGGAACAAACTCGGTAATGGCCACAACCTGGTCCTGCAACTGGTACTTCTCAATGAGATCCAGAGGACGGTAGTTCTGCTCATCGTCCTGCTTGTTGAGAAAAAGCTTTTTGGCCAGTCCGAACAGTGCACTTTTTAGCCTGGTGGATAATTTCTTTTGATCCAGCGTGTTCCAGAAGAGCTCTCCCACAATGAGCAGAGAGACATCATCCCTTTGCTGACTCACCAGATTGAAGGCTTCGATCACATTGTGCAGTCCCTTGTATTTCCGTATGAATCCAAAAAAGAGAAAAACATGCTTTTTCAGTCCCAGGGATGTTTTGAATCCCTCCACATCAAATGATTCATCCTTCTTGAACATGTCATAGACGGGATGGAAGAGCTTGAGTACCGGAGTCCCTTCTGTGACAGTCGGATCTCCCAATTGACAGAGCTTGTAGTCCCTTCCCGGGATCAGCTCCTTCAGCTCATTAACAGTCTTCAGGGAGTGCGTAATATAACCATCGCTATTCCGAATGCACCTGCGGGTTAGTAACCGGTCCAGATTGCTGTTCTCTTTCTGTACCACAAAGTGAAGGTCGAAAAAAACAGGGAACCCGGATTTCTGCAACTTTTTTGCCAGGTATCGAAGCGGGATCCCCTGGATGGCAATGGCCCACTGAACGATTACCTGGTCGGGTTGGAGTTCCCTGATGAATTTTACTGTATTTCGCCATGTACCCGGACGGTTGTAGTTGAGCAGGTAGTGTACTTTGATGCGTGTGCCAGTCAGCTGGTCTGACTTGCTTTTTCGATCTATAAAATCCCTGGGGATAATGGCAGGGTACTGCTGGGTCCAGGAGACAATGTGCACTTCCACATCCTCTTTTCTGTCCATTGCTTTGGCCAGTGAAGTATTGTAATTGGCAATTCCCCCTTTGAATTGGGGACCCGGACCAAAAACTACGATTTTTTTCATAGCTGGGTTGGTGCTTAGATCTGCTTCAGGGCTGCATCATACACCCTTTTCATGCCCTCCTCAATGGAAATCTTAGGCGTCCACCCAAATTTCTCCTCCACAAGCGACATGTCGCAATACCTGGAATGAACACCCACTGGTTTATCCAGCAATGGTTTGATCTCCGGGGAATAACCGGCTATTGATGTAAAGACACCGATCAGATCCAGAAACGAGGTAAGTTTACCCGATCCAATGTTGTAGGCACTGCCATCGGAAACATTGTCCATCAGGATAAAAATCAAATCCAGTACATCGTCGATGTGGACAAAGTCCCTCCCCTGCTTGCCTGAACCCCAAACTTCAAAAGGATTCTCCTTGCGGGCTGCCCTGGCTGCTATGGCGGGAACAGGATATGTAAGGTCCTGGTCTTCTCCATATCCCGAGAATGGACGGATACAAGCCACCGAAATTCCATAATGCCTGGCAGCAATCTGTGCCAAAAACTCTCCCGTCAGTTTCGACCAGCCGTAGGTCATATCGGGAACACCCAGGTTCTTGGTGAAATCGATATCCGGTTCGCTCAGGGCAATGGCACCGGTGGTCGATTGAAGGCTGATGGGATAAGCAGCACTGGAGCTGGGATAGAGCACTCTCTGGGGTTTATGCTGACAAGCCCAGTAGAAGAATTCGGCATCGATGGAGAGGTCCAACGCCACTGCCATGGGATCTCCTTCGATCTTTAATCTTCCTCCCACGATCGCTGCAAAATGAAATACATCTGTGAATCTTTCAAAATCCAGATCGTAAGTCTCCTGAATGTGCCTGGGATTCATCCTGAGCCTGAAGAGCAGGTCCCTGAAATCACCCTTCCAGAAGTAGATCCGCTGATCCTCACCAATCACCTCCAGGTCCTTGATCATACTCGATTGAGAATACTCCATCCACGTGGATGGATGGGTACCAATTGAGAGGTCATCCACGATGAACAATTTATCTTCGGTAGTCCGGTACAACCGCTTTACCATGTTTCTCCCTACAAATCCGCATGCACCGGATATCAAATGAATCTTCATTTCCCTTTAAAGCTATTTATTACTAAATTCTCTCTTCTATCTCATAATTATTACGTTCCACCGCATTTCGGGAGATCAATTCACCCAGGAATCCACCGATAAACAGAAGGGTTCCCATGATCATACTGGCCAGACCGATGTAAAAAAAAGCACTATCAGCTATCAGTCCTTGCGGGATATGATTAATAAGCGCGATCAGTTTGTCGATCCCCATATAGACAGCAATACCTAATCCCACCAGGAACATGAACGATCCCATGAAACCAAACAGGTGCATGGGTTTTTTAGCAAACCGGGTGAGGAAAGAGACTGTGAGCAGATCCAGGAATCCCTTCATAAACCGGTCCATCCCGAATTTGGTTACCCCATATTTCCTCTCCTGGTGCTGCACCACCTTCTCCCCAATGGTGGTAAAGCCATTTCCTTTTGCCAGCACCGGAATATACCTGTGCATATCACCGTAGACCTCAACACTTTTAGCCACATTGAGACGGTAAGCCTTCAATCCGCAGTTGAAATCATGCAGACGGATCCCACTCACTTTACGAGCCGCCCAATTGAATATCTTGGTGGGAACACGTTTGGAGAAAAAGGGATCATACCGCTTCTTTTTCCAACCGCTCACTACGTCATACCCCTCCTCCACAATCATTCTTCGCATTTCCGGGATCTCCTCGGGACTATCCTGCAGGTCAGCGTCCATGGTGAACACCACCTCCCCTTCCGCCATGCCGAATCCGGTATGAAGGGCTGCAGATTTTCCGTAATTTCTTCGAAACTTTACTCCCTTAATCTGAGGAAAGCTCTTTTTCAATGATTCGATCTGCTGCCAGGAGCCATCATTGCTTCCATCATCCACAAGAATCAACTCGAATGTGAGCTTGCCGGATGTGAGCACACGATCAATCCAGTCACACAACTCGGGCAGTGACTCCTCCTCATTATACAGGGGAACTACAATCGAAACGTCCATCAGGTTTCTTTGCAATTATACAGCGTTGCTTGCAGAATTCTCTTCTTTTTTCACAAAAGCTGCAATGATCAGACCAATGATAGCATTCACAATGGGCCCCCAGATCAGTGCCATGGTAACCATCCTGGTAGCATTCATCCTCTCTTCCATCTTCTCAAAAAGGCCATCATACATGCTCTCGGGAATGCGGGGATTGTTCATGATCTTCTCTTCGGCTGCAATTCTTAGTTTGTCAAGAAGCCCGGGATCAATCACTGTATAGAGCACATAGGCATACAGCGCAGAAATAATGCTGGAAATAATACCAATCACAAGGGCCATCAGAAATATCTGCTTAAAGGATGCAAAACCTCCGAGATACTCATTCCGGTAGGCAACCAGACAGTAAACGAGTATGGCAATACCAACGGCCATGGTCAAATATCCCGTCCAGCTATCTGTAGACATGTTTAGGAAATAGAAAACAAGACTGATGAGAATACCAACAAACCCAACAATGGCACCGTAGATCAGTGCTGGTTTCCAGAATGGAGCATTCGCTTTTTCTTCCATGATGTACGTGTTATAATATTTGAATCAGTAGTATCATTAAAAAAGGGCAAGCTACTTATATCGCACCGCTACAACCGCCTACCCTTGCTACCTTCCGGTCCTGGGGGAATTCAGCAGGAGCTGGTCGTATAAGACTTGCCCTGAGTACAAATTTAAGAAGAAAAAGCGGTTCTGGCAATATTCATGTCATTAGACATATGCCAGCGTGAATTGTCACTATCCCTCGTCCGGGCGCAGGCTCCTCACCTGGGAACCTGTCTGCCACATCTCCGATTCCCTAAGCTCCTTCAGCTCAGCTTCCAGATCGGCTTTGTAACCGGCGTGACCAGTCTTCGCAAGTACCACTTTAGTCTCTTCTCCGCTTCTTACCCTGGCATACAACTCCTTGAATACGGGTAGCGTAGCATCCCTGAATTTGGGTTTCCAGTCCAGTGCACCCCGTTGTGCAGTTGCGCTGCAATTGGCATACATCCAGTCCATTCCGTTCTCGTCCACCAGCCGGATCAGGCTCTGGGTCAGCTCTTCAACAGTTTCGTTGAATGCTTCCGAAGGGCTGTGTCCATTTTCACGCAACACGTCGTATTGAGCTTCCATGATCCCCGCAAGTGCCCCCATAAGCACACCGCGCTCGCCGGTAAGGTCACTGTAGACTTCACCTTTAAAAGTGGTTGGAAAGAGGTATCCTGAACCAATTCCTATTCCCAGGGCCAGGGTACGTTGCTCAGCATTGCCCGTATAATCCTGAAAGATTGCATAGCTGGAATTGATCCCCGCTCCGGCCAGGAAGTTTCTCCGCAAACTGGTTCCGGATCCCTTGGGAGCCACCAGAATCACATCCACATTGGCAGGAGGTATCACACCGGTCTGTTCTTTATAGGTAACTGAAAATCCATGAGAAAAATAGAGCGCATCTCCTTCCTTCAGGCATGGCTTAAGCTTTGGCCAAACGGCACGTTGAGCAGCGTCTGAGACCAGGTACTGGATAACGGTAGCTTTTTCTGCTGCCTCTTCAATGGGAAAAAGGGACTCCCCCGGAACAAATCCATCCCTGATAGCCTTATCCCAGTCCTCTTTAAACTCGGGAGCCTGACCCACGATCACATTGATCCCATTGTCTTTAAGATTTAGTGCCTGTGCAGGTCCCTGTACTCCATAACCAATAATTGCTATAACTTCATCTTTCAGCACTTCCTGTGCTTTTGAAAGAGGGAATTCTTCTCTGGTTACGACATTCTCTTCAACGCCGCCAAAATTTAGTTTTGCCATTTTAATTCTTTGTCTTTTATCGGGTTAATACTTCTTAATAGGTTAATACTTCGTTAGCCGTATCATTTTGATGTTGATCAATATCTTTTAGATAGGCTGAAATCTCCTTGATCTGTTTGGTCAGGGCAATCCGCCCTGAGCGTGCAAACTGGAGGACTCCATAGGACTCAAGCTCCCTGAAGAGGTTTTTGGTCTCCTCCTTATGGCCGGTCTTCTCCACCACAATATATTCCGGCTCAATGGTCAGGATCCTGGCATTGTACCTGCGGATCAGTTGCTCGACCTCGTCCCCATTTGCAAAGGCTTCAGTAGGCACTTTATACAGTGCAATCTCCTGATAAACGATTTCGTCCAGGGTGTGGTAAAAAGCCTTCAGGATCCCAATCTGTTTCTCGATCTGCTTGGTCACCGATTTGGCCATATCCTCAGTCGCATAGATCACAATAGTAAACCGGTAAATCCCCCTTACCTCCGATTCGGAGGTGTTCAGGCTTTCAATATTAATCTTCCTTCTGGAAAAGATCACAGTGATTCGGTGCAGAAGTCCAACTTTATGCTCACTAAAAACTGATATTGTATATTCCTTTTTCATGATAAATCCTATTATAATTATTCTAAACGCATGTCTGAAACTGTACCTCCCGGTGGTATCATGGGAAATATGTTACCCTCCTTCTGGACTTTCACCTCAAGTACAAATGGTCCGTCATGAGCCAGCGCCTGGTCCAGCGCCTGACTTAGATCTTCCCTCTCGGATATTTTCTTTGAGGGTACTCCAAATCCCTCACATATTTTCATAAAATCGGGATTGATCAGGTCTGTACTCGCATAGCGTCGGTCAAAAAACAGCTGCTGCCATTGCCGTACCATCCCAAGGAATTCATTGTTGAACAGAATCACCTTCACAGGAAGATTATACTGGGCAATGGTACCCAGCTCCTGAATAGTCATGGTAAAACCTCCATCACCAACAGCAACTACTACCTGTTGTTTTGTACCCGTAAACTTGGCCCCCATCGCAAAGGGCAACCCCGTTCCCATGGTCCCCAATCCGCCGGAGGAAACCCATGAGTTATTCTTCTTGAACTTGTAGTATCGTGCTGCCGCCATCTGGTGCTGACCAACATCGGTACACAGGATAGCAGATCCATCTGTCTTTTCAGATATCTGGTGAATAACCTCACCCATATGCATTTTGGGATCAGTGGAGTGGCAATCTTTGTCAATTACCTTGGCCTTTTCCACTTTCTCAAGTTCACCGAATGAAGCGAGCCATTCTGCATGTTCAGCGGGTTTGATTTTTGGGATCAACTGCTGGAGGGCATATTTGGCATCTGAGTTGATAGCCACATCCGTTTTAACAATCTTGTCGATCTCAGCCGGATCAATCTCAATGTGAATCACCTTGGCCTGCTTGGCATAGGTATTCACATTGCCGGTTACCCGGTCATCAAAACGCATTCCTATGGCAATGAGAACATCACACTGGTTTGTGTTTATATTGGGAGCATAATTGCCGTGCATCCCAAGCATACCAGTTGAAAGTGGGTGACCGGAAGGGAATGCAGAAATTCCATTCAGCGTATGTCCCACCGGTAAACCGGCTTTTTCTACAAATTCTTTAAACTCTGCCTCAGCCCGCGAGATGGTTACACCCTGCCCACACAATACATAAGGTCGTTGGGCATTATTAATCAGGTCTGCAGCCATGTCAATGGCCACCGGATCTGGTTTTGGATTGGGTATATAGCTCCTCACCTGCTTACGCTTCTTATAATTAAACTCCACCTCATCGAACTGAGCATTCTTGGCGATGTCGATCAATACTGGTCCAGGCCGTCCGGAATTGGCATAAAAAAATGCTTTGGCCAGCGTATCCTGGACCTCATCAGCACTGGTAATCTGAAAATTCCATTTGGTAATAGGCATGGAGACACTCACCATATCCGTCTCCTGGAAAGCATCGAATCCCAACAAGGGTGCACCCACCTGTCCGGTTATACACACCAGTGGTATGGAATCAAGCATGGCATCTGCCAATCCGGTCACCAGGTTGGTGGCTCCGGGTCCTGAAGTGGTAAAACAGACGCCCGGTTTGTGTGAGATCCTGGCGTAACCCTGGGCAGCATGGACCGCACCCTGCTCATGCCTCACCCTGATATTGTTTATTCGATCTTCGTGTGGTAACAGGGCATCATATACCGGCATAATGGCTCCGCCAATATATCCAAATATGGTATCAACACCCTCTTCCAGTAACGCCAGAATGAGTGCCTCGGCGCCGGTCATTTTCTTCCCGGTAACATTTTCCTTGGCAGCCTTCTTCTTTGTCTCTGTTTGCATGCTATTAAGGTATTTAGTTAAAAAATATTGTACTCCAATCGCTATTCCCTGATCACTCTTATAGCTCCTTTGTCGGCCGACGAAACCATACTTGCATATGCCTTCAGGGCTTTCGAAACCTCTCTGTCCCGTTCGGGCTTCCAACCATTTTCCCGTTGATCAGCTTCCTCTCTTCGCTCTTCCAGTTCCTGATCATCAAGAACAACATCAATACTTCTCGATGGTATATCGATGCGAATCAGATCTCCGTTCCGGATCAATCCAATGGCTCCTCCATCGGCCGCTTCGGGCGAAATATGTCCGATTGATAAACCGGAAGTCCCTCCTGAGAAACGCCCATCGGTAATCAGTGCACACTTCTCTCCCAGGTGTCTGGATTTGATATAGGAAGTGGGATAAAGCATCTCCTGCATACCTGGTCCCCCGCGAGGACCTTCATAGCGGATTACCACCACATCTCCTGCCACCACCTTGCCCTCAAGAATGGCATCACAGGCGTCATCCTGGGAATCATATACTTTTGCAGGACCCTCAAACTGCAATACGTTTTCAGATACTCCGGCTGTCTTCACAATACTTCCCTGCCGGGCAATGTTGCCAGTCAGCACCCCCAATCCTCCATCCATGCTGTAGGCATTTTCAATATCCCTGATACAACCGGTGGCCCTGTCAAGGTCAAATTCATTGTAACGGCTCTCCTGGGATCCCATTTTGAGATTGATCTCACCGCCTGGGGCAGCCGAATAAATATCTTCGACCCGGTCACACCGATCCTGATTGATAAGGTCGTGGCAATCAATGGCTTCACCCAGGGTTTTTCCATCTACCCGGAATACCCCACTTTTAATGAGTCCGCCCCGCTTCAGTTCGGCCAGGATCCCCATGATTCCCCCGGCCCGGTTTACATCCTCCACGTGGTACTTTGAGCTGGGTGCCACTTTGCTTAGAACAGGGGTGGTACGTGACAGGCGGTCAATGTCTTCCATTGTAAAAACAACCCCTGCTTCGTGTGCGATGGCCAGCAGGTGCAGCACGGTATTGGTGGAACCTCCCATGGCAATGTCCAGAGTCATGGAATTTTCAAAGGCATCGAAGGTAGCAATACTTCTGGGCAGGACCTTCTCATTTCCATCCTGATAATAACTGAGTGTATTCTTAATGAGCTGATGCGCAGCCTTCTCAAACAATCTTTTCCTTTCCACATGGGTGGCTACTACAGTCCCATTCCCCGGAAGAGCCAGTCCGATGGCCTCGTTCAGACAGTTCATGGAGTTGGCCGTAAACATCCCTGAACAGGAACCGCAGGTGGGACAGGCCAGTTTTTCGATTCGTGCCAGTTTCTCATCACTTACAGCCGGATCGACTGCCATCACCATGGGATCGATCAGGTCATAGGCATCATCTCCATCCCTGCCAGCTTCCATGGGTCCGCCCGATACAAATATGACCGGAATGTTCAGCCGCATGGCTGCCATAAGCATTCCCGGTGTGATCTTATCGCAATTGGAGATACAGAAAAGGGCATCCACCTTATGGGCATTGGCCATGTATTCAATACTATCGGCAATCAAATCCCTGGAGGGTAAGGAGTAGAGCATCCCATCATGACCCATGGCAATCCCGTCATCGATGGCAATGGTGTTGAATTCTGCTGCAAAGTACCCTGCATCCTCGAAGATCTGTTTGACCTCCTGGCCGATGTGATGAAGGTGGGTATGACCCGGAACAAACTGGGTGAATGAGTTGGCGATTCCGAATACCGGTTTCCCAAATTGAGATTCCCCCATCCCGTTGGCTCGCCAGAGGCTTCGGGCTCCCGCCATTCTTCTGCCCATGGTACTGGTGTGACTTCGGTACTGTATCTTCATCCTTCTTTGCTATTACCTGTAAATATTAAAAAAGCCATCCTCGTTTCTGAGAATGGCTTTGGTATGTTTTTATTCTATATTATACCACTCTCAGGTTGTTCCGGGAATAAGCACCAGCACCACCACCACGAGAATGTTATGTAGAATGTTATTCAACATTGTTCTAAAACATGGGTCAAATATATAGATTAATTCAACACACCAAAAATAATTTTCAGGAAAAAAACTTTTTAATCATCTTTTGATTCCTCATCTGGTACCTCATCAATCTCTTCAGCCGGTAACTCCAGAATCTCTTTCGATTCTACAGCATCCAATGTTTCTACTGTTCGGAGCCTCCTCTCAATCTGATTGGTCCGGGTACTTCTCAGTGTTTCTAAGGATCCTGATGCCGTATTAAGCTGTTTTTGCACCTTGTTCAACTGATCAGAAAATTTACTGAATTCAGTTTTCACAGCACCCAGGACACTCCAGACCTCACTGCTTCGCTTTTGCACTGCCAATGTCCTGAATCCCATTTGAAGGCTATTCAGAAGGGCAGATAAGGTGGTGGGACCTGTGACCGTGATTTTATACTTGCCCTGAAGGGTCTCAAACAGACCAGGGTGTCTCAGAACCTCTGCATAGAGACTTTCCACGGGCAGAAACATGATACCAAAATCGGTTGTATGAGGTGGATCAATGTACTTGTCACTGATATCTTTTGCAAATCCCTCAACCGCCTTAATCAGTACCTTCTGAGCCAATTCTATTTGCTCCGGGATTCCCTGTTCATACGCATCCAAAAGAACATCATAGGATTCAATTGGAAATTTTGAATCCAGAGGCATCCAAACCTCTTCATCGCTGTCTTTACCCGGTAACTTGATGGCAAATTCCACATTGGCCTGACTCCCTTTTTTCGTAGCCACATTCTTGCTGTATTGCTCCGTGGTCAATATCTGTTCTAAAATATTTCCCAGTTGATATTCACCAAGCACACCTCTTGTTTTCACATTGGACAGGACTCTCTTCAAATCACCAACTCCAGAAGCGATGGTCTGCATTTCGCCCAAACCCTTATGGACTTGTTCCAGCCTGTCACTTACCTGCTTAAATGACTCACCCAGACGTTTTTCAAGGGTTGTTTGAAGCTTTTCATCAACCGTTTTCCTCATCTCATCCAGCTGTTTGGCATTATCTTCCCGTATGGACTTCAAATGCTTTTCAATGGTCTTCTCTACCTCTTTGATATGATCTGTTGCCTGTTTGTTATTCTCCACCTGCTGTTGGTTAAAATCTCCAAATTTTTGCCTCAGCAACTCGTTCAGATCTTTTATATTCTGTGAGAACTTATCTTCAAAGGACTTCAGAGACCTGGCCAGCTCTTCCCTGTTTATCTGAGAGTTTTCATTGCTCTCTTTTCTGTTTCTCTGAAACTCATCTTTAATGGATGATTCAATAGACGATTCGACCTCTTTTAACTGGGGTTTTAAATTTGCTGATTCTCTCCTCCTTAGAGCAATGACAAGATTTACAATAGCAAGAAAAACTAATATACCCAATAAGATTTCTACCATGATCGCTGGATTAATTCTTTAAAGATAGTACAATCGGAAAAAATATAACTTTGCTACATGTCGGAGGAAAAAAAACGATTTATCTACAGCCTGGTGTTACCGGGATTCTTCCTGCTTCTGATGTGGGCCATCAAATTTTACGAAGTCTCCATGGAACTTTCTTTCGTGGAAGGAGGTGTCTATCCCAGGAAGGTGAGTGGACTGAAGGGAATCCTTTTTTCTCCTTTGATCCATGGTAACTGGAAACACCTGTTGGACAACTCCATGCCGGTATTTCTATTGAGCCTGGCACTCTTCTATTTTTACCGCGATATCGCCTATAAGATCTGGCTACTTATGTATCTCATTGCAGGGATCTTGCTATGGGGTATTGGTCGACAAGCATACCATATCGGCGCTTCAGGGCTGATCTACGGACTGGCGGCATTTCTTTTTATAAGTGGTGTAATCAGGCGTGTGAGGAGCCTGATAGCCATTTCCCTCCTGGTTGTTTTCTGGTACGGGAGTATGGTTTGGGGCCTGCTTCCTTTTGATTTTGAAGTCTCCTTTGAAGCTCACATTACAGGAGTGGTGGCCGGGGTGATCCTGGCAGTTGTGTACAGGGATCAGGGGCCCGAACCTGAACGGTCATCTCTGGAGGATGAGGATGACGAGGAGGGTGGCGAGGAGGGTGAACAAGATCCCAAAGATCATTAGATTATCACCTGTCACCGGGCGAAGCCCCTGTCACCATTCACCCATTCACCCATTCCTCTTTCAGCAGCGCAAACAGGTGCTCATCCATCAGTTTACCCTCCTTCATCACAGCCCTCTTATGAATTGCCTCTTTCTGAAATCCATTCTTCTCCAGCACCCTCATTGAAGAGGGGTTGTTCTCATAGATGCAGGCAAACAGGCGCAACCAGCGGGTCTGAACGAATGCATGCTCCACCATAACACCCACTGCATCGGTCATGATCCCCATTCCCCAATAAACCTCTGAAAGCCAATATCCAATCTCACTGTTATAACGGTACACATCCTTCAAACCATGCAGACCAATGCCCCCGGCTGCCTCCCCCTTCACCACGATGGCCAGAATAATATCCTCCCTGTTCTCCCCCACCATCTTAAGCCACCTTTTGGCATCATGTAAAGAGTAAGGATAAGGAAACGCATCCCTCAGGTTTCGGGCAATGTTGCGACTGTTGGCATGTTTCACCAGGGGCCGGGCATCATCCGGATGCCAGGGCCGAAGCATGTATTGCTCCCTTTGAATAGTGGGTAGTTGCATTTGCTGAAATTACAAAAGAGAACCTGTTTATTGCGCAATTATGCTACTTTTACGCGATTCTACTGGAAAAAATGCTGCTGAAGTTATACGAAAAGGAGCCGGATCAGAGGCACATCAATAAAATTATTGACCTGCTGGAGCATGGTGGAGTGATCATCTATCCCACCGATACGGTGTATGGTATGGGCTGCAATATTACCAAAGCCAGGGCCGTTGAACGGGTTGCACGGATCAAAGGAATTAAACCCGAAAAGGCTAAGTTTTCATTTATCTGCTCGGACCTGAGTCACCTCTCAGATTATGCCAGGCATGTGGACAATACAACCTTCAAACTAATGAAGTCTTATCTGCCGGGGCCCTATACTTTTATTCTCAACGCCAGCAATCAGGTACCCAAATCCATCAAACACAAGCGAAAAACTGTAGGGATCCGGATTCCCAATAACAACATCATCCTGGAGATCGTAAGGCAGCTTGGTCATCCTATTCTTACTACCTCCCTCAAGAAGGATGACCAGATTCTGGAATACCCTACCGATCCGGAACTGATCCAAGAAGAGTATGGCGACCTGGTGGATGTGGTTATCGACGGGGGATATGGAGGCATCATACCTTCCACTATCCTTGACTGCTCCGGAGACCAGCCCCAATTGATCCGTAAGGGTTTGGGAGAGGTGGATGTTTAAACCCTCCTTTTTTTTCTTTTCCGGTTTTTGTAATTTAGGTAATCAAATTCCCCAGAGATGAAAGAGATTATTCAAGCATTCCTGGATGACAGGAGAGTGGCCATTGCCGGCGCATCCAACAATAAAGAGAATTTTGGAAGGTCCATCATGACCGAATTAACTAAGAAGGATTACGAAGTGCACCCCGTAAATCCAAGATGTGAAGAAATAGAGGGATCTGCATGCGTACCCACTGTCAGAGAGCTTCCAAAAGAGGTGGAGAGCCTCATCCTTGCAGTCCCTGCCTCACTGACCGACGAAATCATAAACCAATGTGTGGGGACTCCCATAAAACGAGTTTGGATGCTCAAAGGTGTCGGGAAAGGAGCCTATTCAGAAAAAGCTCATGCGACATGCAGAGAGAATCACATCGATGTGGTATATGGATTTTGCCCCATGATGTTTTATGGAACGGGAGCTCACAAATTACATCTCTGGCTTCGAAAGAGATTCGGAAAAAGTCACTTACCTCCGCCAGAACATGGGGGAGAATAGTACCAGTACGGTAAATAACTCAAGTCTTCCCACCAGCATCAGGAAGGAGAGGTACCACTTGCCTGCCACATGGATGTCAGCATAATTCAGTGCCGGTCCAACACCACCGATCCCGGGACCAATGTTACCCAGAGTTGCAGCCACCGCACCCACCGAAGTGTCGAAATCATTGCCAAGAACAGACATGATCGCCATGGAGATCACAGCAATAATACCATAGAAAGCGATGAATGCCAAGACATTGGTAACGATGCTCTCATGCACTGCGTTCTTGTTGAGTCTGACCGGAATGACAGCATTTGGATGGATCATGCGTTTTAGTTCCTGGGTGCTATTTTTAAGCATAATAACGATCCGCATGATCTTGGGTCCGCCTCCTGTTGAGCCGGCTGATCCTCCAAAATACATGAGGATGAAGATCAGAACACCCAACCAAGGGACCCATTTCAGGTAATCGGCAGTGGCAAATCCTGTAGTTGTAAGGATGGAAACTACCTGGAACAACGCATTCCTGAAAGCCAACTCCAAACCTCCTCCGGTGGTAAAGAAAAGTCCCAGTGTAATGATGATGGCAAATCCACCAATAAAACCCAAATACCACCGAAATTCCTCGTTGGCCCAGATCTTCCTGAATTGTCCATGCAAGGCAAAATAGGAAAGGGTAAAATTTGTACCTGCCAGGAACATGAACAGGGTGATTACATATTGTATGTACGGAGAATTCCAGTAAGCAATGCTGGCTTGTTTTGTGGAATACCCTCCGGTGGCCATGGTGGTTAATGAGTGACAAACAGCATCGAACAATCCCATCTCTCCGGCCCACAACAACAGGGTCTCACCCAGCGTAAAGAACACATATATAAGCCACAACCGCTTGGCTGTGTCCTTCACATGTGGATGGAGTTTATCCGGTGTTGGACTGGGCACTTCAGCTGAGAATAGCTGCATTCCACCGATCCCCAGAAATGGCAAAATAATCAGAGTCAGAAGGATGATTCCCATACCGCCCAACCACTGAATAAGACTTCTCCAGAATAACACACCATGCGATAACTCCTCAATGTTGCTGAGTATGGAAGCCCCGGTGGTAGTAAATCCTGAAATGGTTTCAAAAAAAGCATCCGTAAACCCCGGAATTGATCGGGTCAATAAAAAAGGAAGGGTTCCGAACAATGAAAACAGGATCCACCCCCCGGTGACGATCACATAACCATCCCGCCGGTTTAGTTCCAGTTGAGATTTCCTGACAGGGAGGTAGGCAATGGCACCTAAACCAGATGTGATAGCACCTGATAACAGGAATTGTAACCCATCATGTTCCCTGAATATGAGAATTACAGGTATGGAGAGCCACATAAAGATCCCCTCCGTGATAAGGATCAGGCTTAGAATGCGGATGATGGTCCGGGAATTGAGCATGTTTTCTTTCAGTTGAAAAACTTACCGATGGAATAGATCACCCCCGGAAGGGCAAATACCACCACTCGATCGTAAGGCTTGATCTGGGTATCCCCATGGGCAATAAAAGCATTCTTTCCCCTGGTCACTCCCCCTACAATGGCTTCCCTTGGAAAATCTATTTCAGCCAGTGTTCCTTTTGTGGCTGCTGAGTCGGGCTTGACCTGGAATTCCATTACTTCAGCTTCGGTACCAGTGAGGCACTTGATACTGGACACCTCCTCAGACATGGTGAAACGGAAGATCCGGCTGGCAGTAATTAATTTCTTGTTGATGATGGTATCCACACCAATATTTTCGGCCAGGTGGATGTAATCCATATTTTCCACCTCGGCAATGGTCCGTTTTACTCCCATTTGCTTGGCCAGCAGACAGGAGAGGATATTTGTCTCAGAGTTCCCGGTGACCGCAATAAATGCATCCATCTTATCCAGGCCTTCCTGACGCAAAAGTTCCATATCGGTGCCGTCTCCATTAATCACCAGGGTATTACTCAGAATGTTAGAAAGCTTATAGCTCTTCTGACGGTCCTGCTCGATCAATTTGACATAGTGCTGGCTCCCCAGTGAGTCAGCTGTCTTTCGTCCAATCCTGCTCCCCCCCAGAATCATAATATCTCTTACTTCGAATTGCTTTTTTCCTGAATACTTATAGAGCTCTTTAAGCCCCTTCTTACTGCTGATCACGTAAACCAGGTCACCAGATTCGAACTTGTCATCTCCTGAAGGTACAAGGGTCTGGCCACGCCTGGTAATAGCCACAGCCCGGTATTCCAATCCATTATCACCCGGGGTTAACTCCCGCAGTGTCTTATTAATAATGGGAGCATTCGGGTCCAGACGGATCACATACATGTGCAGTTTCCCACCTGAGAACTCTACCACTTCAGTACTCCCGGTCTCTGAAAGCAATCCAACAATTTCCCGGGCCGCAATCTTCTCGGGGTAAATCATATAATCTACACCCAGGTTTTCAAAGATCTCCTTATTGGCAGGCAAAAGGTATTCCTGGTTATCAATCCTGGCGATGGTCTTCTTGGCTCCCAGCCGTTTACTGAGAATGGCCGAATTGATATTCACATCCTCAGAAAAAGTGACTCCGATAAAAAGGTCTGCCTTACTAATTTTGGACTCTTTGAGGTGGGTAATTGAATTGGCATTCCCTTCGATGGTAAGTACATCCAGTGCACCGCCCACAGCCTTCAGGCGATCGACATCATTATCGATCACCACAAGATCATGCTCCTCACTGCTCAACATCTTAGCAAGATGTGTCCCAACTTCACCCGCACCGGCAATTACAATACGCATATTCTATAAGAAAAATAAAATGTCAAAATAACAGATAATTGTCCAATTGTGCGAATGGTTACCCATTTTTTTTACCATCTTTTCAGATAGGCCCCCTGGTAATCAGTAAAATGGATTGTTTCCTCTTTTCGTTCCAACTGTCTGATGTACCACTCCCGGTTTGATCCATCCACAATAAGGTCACATGATGCTGCCCTCTCATTGACAAAGGTTTCCCGGATTTTGGGCTCACACGACAGCAGGATAAAACTGCCCGGCTTATCTGCAAGAAAGTCCAGGTTGTTTTTGCCTGGAAGATCTGTAATTACCCACCCTTTTATCCGGTCATTCCCCACGATCCATAAACCAGGAGCAACCAGTCTGCAGGTAGAGATAACACCTTCCATATGAACTGAATTTCCTGTTTCAATGGATCTGGACTCATATCTTCGGCTGTCCCAGTTCATCCATTTGAACTGATCCATGTATCTGTTGGTTGAACCATCCCGATGCCAACTGTAATGATCAACCTGAAGACCCTCCCTGAATGTCACCAGGCTACACCCGTTGAAATGGGATACTACCATTTCAGATGAATGAAGACGATTGTACCGGCTCCAGGAGGTCCAGCCCAACATGGCTGAAACCAAAAACAGCATGCCATAACGTGGGAAATTAGACCGATAATTCAGCATAAGCATTCCCATGAATATCACTGCCATGAACATGTACAGGCTCATTTGATCCAATGAAAGCTCCCCGATAACAGCTCCCGGGATAGAAGCAACGAACTCCATGGAACGGTTCATCACGCTTCCCATCCGAACGAGTATTTCGTTAAACAATTCTGCGAGAAATCCCGTGGCCATGAATGGGAAAGAAAAGACAAACAGGGCAATCAGACCACTGAGCAAGGGGATTGCAAACAAATTGGTCAACAGGGCATAGGCCGGTAACTGGTGAAAATAATAGACCACCAGGGGTGCTGTCGATAGCTGTGCAGACAGACTTACAATGGTGGCCTCCCAGATCCACTTCAGGAATCTGTTCTTCACTTTTAAAAGGGACCTGAGGTTGGGAAACAGAGTGACGATCCCCAGGATAGCAGCATAAGAGAGCTGGAATCCCACATCCAGGAGCTTTCCGGGATTGATCAGAATTAGTACAAAGGCAGAAACCAGAATACCATTGACCGGGTGGGTTCGCCGGTCCATCATGCGTGCCAGGGTAAAAAAGGTAAACATGGTCACCGATCGGCTCACAGAGGAGGAGAATCCGGTAACATAGGCATAAAACCAGAGCAGGGTTATAATGGTTATCGCCCGGTAGTGTTCCTTTCGAAACAGACGAACCATCCATGAAAGCGAATGCTGCAATACCCACCATATCAGCCCCACATGCAATCCTGATACAGCCAGCAGGTGCATTCCACCCGCAGCAGAATAGGATTGTCGCATGTCATTGGTGAGCCCGGAACGATCGCCCAGGCATACTGCCTTTAGCAAGGAGACTGCTTCCCTGTCTCCACTCCAGTTGTCTGAAATAGTTTTCCTGATGGAGGCTGCCCGGATGCTGTTTTCCAGTTGATTCTCCACCTGGCGAACTCCGGTATACCGGGAACTGACAAAAAACCTGTACCAGCAATCCTTTCGGTGCATGATCGCTTCATAATCGAGTTCACCCGGATTTCCATTGTTTCTGATGGCTGAAAGTTGTCCATACAACTGCCAGGTCTCCCCTGCTGCAGGCAACATGGAATCGGCCGGCATCTCCATGTAGACCTTCAGACAGGTCCGGGTATGATACGAGTTACTGCCGGATACCAACGTGATTAGTCTCATCTCCATGATCCAGTTTCGTTTTCCGGGATATGCCTCCTCCAACACTTCACCCCTGATCATCACATGATCTCCCACTGGCAATCCCGGATCTGTTGGCCTGGTTATCATACCGGTCCCATAACCGGCAGTGAAGAAAAAAATGAGGCTCAGGGATGCGAATGCCAGGTTGATCAATCTACGCCTCCCCCTGTGCTGAAGAAACAGACTAACCAGAATGAGCCAGATCAGAAGAGAGGTAAGTAGTACGACAAGCACCCCAACAGGTACCACGATTTCGTATCCAGCCACAGCTCCTCCGGCAAAAGGAATCAGAACCTTAGCAACAGGAGCCTTTCGCAGATCAAACATAATCTAAAGAGCATCCTTATTATAAATATATGTTGTAACTTGAAAAATATCTGCTTATCTTTTTATACATTATTTGAACCTTTCATAGGGTCCGGTAGTTTTATATAGCAGAAATAGTAAAACCCCTAATCGAATTTATATGTCAAAACTTACAACACAACACATGGGTGTCACCCTGAAGAATCCCCTGATCCTGGGTGCAAGCAATCTTGTAAATAGCATTGAAAAACTGAAGCAGGCCGAAGAGGCAGGTATCGCTGCAGTGGTATACCGTTCGCTGTTTGAGGAACAGATTCAGCTGGAGGACCACGAGATGAGTAGTCAGCTCGAAGCCTACGATGAACGCAATGCTGAAATGATCAACCTCTTCCCTAAAATTGATCATGGTGGACCCAAAGAACACCTCTACAACCTGAAGCAGGTTATTGAAGCACTTAACATCCCGGTATTTGCCAGCCTCAATGCAATTTATAAAGAGTCCTGGGTAGATTATGCCACCCTCCTGGAGGAAGCAGGTGCAGCCGGACTTGAACTCAACTTCTTCGCTGTCCCCCGCGATTTTAATAAATCGGGACACGACATCATCCTGCAGCAGATCGAATTTCTGAAAGCTGTGAAATCGGCCGTAAAAATTCCTGTAAGTGTAAAGCTGAGTCCGTTCTATACCAATGTCTTAAAAACCATCAAGGACCTGGATGATGCAGGTGCCGATGCTTTTGTACTATTTAACAGGTTGTTTGAACCAGATATTGACGTGGAGGCAGAAAAGCATGTCTCTCCCTGGAACCTGAGTACCCACAGCGACCACCGTCTCTCGATCAGGTACATCGGACTGACCTGTGACAATGTAAAAGCCAGCGTGGTGGCAAACAATGGGATTTATGAAGGCATGGATATGGTTAAGATGATCCTGGCCGGAGCTTCAGCGGTACAGGCCGTAAGTACCTTCTATCACAACGGGGTGGAGCACGCTTCGGCCATGCTGAATGAGCTGGAAGAGTGGATGGACCGAAAAAATTACACATCCATTGATGCCTTTAAAGGCAAACTGAGCAGCAGCTCAGTCAACGATCCGTTTGTATACAAACGCGCCCAGTACATCGACATGATCCTGAAATCGGAAGAACACTTCAATCCGATTGTATAAGAATCAGACTTTTACTTTTTCGGAAAGATGACCTTGTAGTCCTTGTCGATTTTGCCACGACTAATGGCATTCAGACGGGCGGTCAGGAGCTTGCGGCGGATGGGATTGATGCGATCCACGAAAAGCTTGCCATCCAGGTGGTCGTACTCATGTTGAATGACCCGGGCCCGGATACCATCATACTCCTCTTCTACCAGGTTCCAGTTTTCATCATAATACTCGATCCGTATGTTGGGGTGCCTTGATACATCTTCCCGGATATCTGGCAGACTGAGGCACCCCTCCTCGAAGGACCACTTGTCGCCCCATTCATCCAAAATGTAAGGATTGATAAACACCTTTTTAAAATCTTTCAATTCCGGCTCTCCCTTATCCTCACTGACAGGAGTGGTATCCACCACGAAAATCCGCAACGATTTTCCCACCTGGGGTGCAGCGAGGCCAATCCCATCACTGGCCCTCATGGTTTCAAACATATCGGCAATCATCTGATCCAGTCCTTCATAATCCTCTTGAATTTCGGGTGCCACTCTCCGCAATACCGACATTCCATATACATAAACAGGTAATACCATTTCAATTAAAACTCTAATTATTGATCAAAATAACGCTTATTTGGAAAGATTGTTTCTCTGCTCCAAAAAGGATTGCAGGATAATGGCAGCACTCACCTTATCAATGTTACCTTTCAACCTGCGTTCCGATTTCTTCATTCCCCCTCTCACCATGGCATCCATGGCCAACTTGGAGGTGAAACGTTCGTCCATCCAAACCACCCGGATCCCTTCAAACCGCTTCTTAAAAGCCTCCACAAAGAATCGGATCAGTTTCATGGACTCCGATTCGGTATTGTCCATTTTCCTGGGATACCCCACCACCAATGTATCTACCGGCTCCGATGCAAAGTAGGACTCCAGAAAAAGCATTAACTCATGGGTGGGAACCGTCTCCAGAGGAGATGCAATGATCTGTCCGGGATCGGTGACAGCTACGCCGGTCCGCTTTGTTCCGTAATCTATTGCAACGATTCTGCCCATCACTCAAATTTTGCCTGCAAAGGTAAAAAGAAAACCGTCCACTTGCGCAGACGGTCTTCAGATCTATAACTGTTTTTGTTCTAAGTGGTAGGCGAGAAATCGAGGCTGGCCATGCGAACATAGCTTTGATACCTCCACTTGGCATTGGTCTGCGCAGCTTTGAACAACACGTCAGCTTCTGCAGGGAATGATTTCTGCAGTGAAGTATAACGAACCTCCGATTTCAGGAATGACTGGAACTGGTCCCACTGGGGTTCCTTGGAATCCAGGGAGAACGGATTCTTCCCTTCATCTTCCAGTACCGGGTTGTAACGGTAGAGGTGCCAGTAGCCACTCTCCACTGCAAATTTACCCTGGCCCTGAGTTTTACCCATGCCTGAACGCAGTCCGTGGTTTATACAGGGAGAATAGGCAATGATAATGGACGGACCGGGATAAGCTTCAGCTTCCCTGACGGCCTTCAGGAATTGTGACTGGCTGGCTCCCATGGAGACCTGTGCCACATACACATACCCGTAGGTCATGGCCATCATCCCAAGGTCCTTCTTTCGGATCTTCTTCCCGGAGGCTGCAAACTTGGCAACGGCACCAACAGGAGTTGCTTTAGATGCCTGTCCGCCGGTATTGGAATAAACCTCCGTATCCATCACCAGGATGTTCACATCTTCACCGGAAGCGATCACATGATCGAGTCCTCCATATCCAATGTCATAAGCCCATCCGTCACCACCAAAGATCCAAACCGATTTTTTCACAAGGTATTGTTTCAGCCCTTTGATCTCTTCTGCTACTGCATGGCTCTCTTTATCGAGTACCTCCAGCAGTTTGGCTGTGGCAACTTTGGAAGCGTCCAGATTCTCCTTGGAAGCGATCCACTCACCAAATGCCTCTTTAGTTGCTGGTTTCACTGCATCCATGGAAGTCCCCATGAGATTAGCGATACGTTCACGGTTCTTATTCACTCCGGTAGCCAATCCGAATCCATACTCGGCATTGTCCTCGAACAGGGAGTTGGCCCAGGCCGGACCCTCCCCCTGGTCATTAACGCAATAAGGAGTAGATGGAGCCGATCCGCCATAAATGGAGGAACAACCTGTGGCATTGGCTACGATCATCTGGTCGCCATACAACTGGGTGATCAATTTGATATATGGAGTCTCTCCGCAACCGGCACAAGCTCCTGAGAACTCGAAGAGTGGTTTTGCGAACTGACTATTCTTCACGGTCTGTTTCTTATCCACCAGCGTATCCTTGTAGGAGATCTCCTTGATCATGTGATCCCAGCGTGGAATTTCCACCTGCTGCGTCTCCAGAGGTTTCATCTCCAGGGATTTAACTTTTGATGGACATACATCAGCACAGTTTCCGCAACCGGTACAGTCAAGCACAGAAACCTGGATTTTAAACTTCAGCCCTGCAAAAGCTTTTCCATTGGCATCCAGGGTGGCAGTCCCTTCGGGTAGTGCTTTGGCCTCATCCTCATCGATCAGGAAGGGACGAATGGCAGCATGGGGACATACATAGGCACACTGGTTGCATTGGATACAGTTATCACTGATCCATTCAGGAACGTTGACTGCAATACCCCGCTTTTCATACTGGGCAGTTCCAGATGGGAAAGTTCCATCTTCACGTCCGGTAAATGCACTTACAGGAAGATCATCTCCAGCAAGATTATTGATGGGTTCCACCACATTCTTGATGAATTCAGGAATATCCCGCTCATCCTTATCCTCTTTTGGAGTCAGTTTGGCCCAATCGGCAGGTACTTCAACTTTGGTGACTGCACCACCCTGTTCAACTGCGGCAAAGTTCATATTCACTACCTCTTCTCCTTTTCTTCCAAAGCTCTTGATGATAAACCTGCGCATCTCCTCAACCGCCTTCTCATAAGGAATAATATCTGCAATCTTGAAAAAGGCCGACTGCATAATGGTGTTGGTCCGGTTCCCCAGCCCAATCTCCTGAGCCAGTTTAGTGGCATTGATAATATAGAAGTTGATGTTGTGCTCGGCCATATATTTTTTCATATGATCGGGCAGTTGGTTCGGCGTCTCTTTCTCATCCCAGATGGAATTCAGCAGGAAAGTACCCCCATCCTTGAGCCCCCTTAACATATCATATTTCACCAGGTAAGAGGAGACATGGCATGCCACGAAATCGGGTGTTCCCACCAGGTAGGGGGAGCGAATGGGCTGGTCACCGAACCTCAGGTGTGAAGTAGTAATACCACCCGATTTTTTTGAGTCATATGCAAAGTAGGCCTGACAATACTTGTCGGTAGATTCGCCAATGATCATGATGGAGTTCTTATTGGCACCCACTGTACCATCGGATCCAAGTCCGTAAAACTTACCTTCAAAGGTGCCTTTCTGACTTAATGAAATCTCAGGCAGCATGGGCAATGATTTAAAGGTCACGTCATCCACAATACCCACGGTGAACCCATTCTTTGGCTCATTCAATCTCAAATTTTCGAATACAGACAATATCATGGCTGGAGTGGTATCCTTGGAGGATAAACCGTAGCGACCACCAATAATCAATGGGGCATTCTCTTTACCATAAAATATATCTTTCATATCCAAATAGAGCGGCTCTCCATTGGCACCCAGCTCTTTGGTACGATCAAGCACTGAGATTCTTTTAACAGTTTTGGGAAGCACATTCAAGAGGTATTTCTCTGAAAATGGCCTGTAGAGGTGTACCGAAACCACTCCTACTTTTTCACCCTTTGCCATCTGGAAATCAACCACCTCTTTGATTGTCTCTGTGATTGAACCCATGGCTACAATGATATTCTCTGCATCTTCAGCACCATAGTAGGTAAAAGGATGATACTCCCGGCCAGTGAGTTTGGTGATCTCCTGCATGTATGCATCTACCGTATCGGGAATCACTTCATAAAACCTGTTGATCGCTTCGCGTGTTTGAAAATAGATGTCAGGATTCTGGGCCAATCCCCTTGTAACAGGATGTTCCGGGTTAAGTCCATTATCCCTGAATGCTTTCAGGGCATCCATATCTACCAGTTTTGCCAGGTCGCCTTCATCCGGAACTTCAACCTTCTGTATTTCATGGGACGTACGGAATCCATCGAAGAAATGGAGGAACGGTATTCTCGTTTTAATGGAGGTAAGATGCGCCACTCCGGCCAGATCCATCACCTCCTGTACGCTTCCGGTAGCGATCATGGCAAAACCCGTTTGGCGGGTAGACATCACATCACTGTGATCACCGAAAATGGAGAGTGCCTGGGCTGCAAGGCTACGTGCCGATACATGGAAAACACCCGGCAATAATTCGCCTGAAATCTTGTACATATTCGGGATCATCAGCAACAATCCCTGTGAAGCAGTGAAGGTAGAGGAGAGGGCTCCGCTCTGAAGTGATCCGTGCAATGCACCAGCTGCACCAGCTTCTGATTGCATCTCGGCTACTCTAACAGTTTCTCCAAAAATATTCTTTCTGCCATTGGCCGACCACTCATCCACATATTCTGCCATATTGGAAGAAGGGGTAATGGGATAGATGGCAGCAACCTCACTAAACATGTATGCAATATGCGCAGCAGCATAATTACCATCACATGTTAGAAAATTCTTTTTATTAGCCATGTTATTTTGCTTATGTATTTAAATTACAACTAGTTAACTATTATTTGTTGGGTCACCTAAAATTAATAAAATAGGATCAAATGTTTTCGGAATGATGTTATATAAATTCATTTCAAATAAAACTTATTTGGGTCGAATAAAATAAAAAAAAATGACGGCGGAGACCGTCACTTTTTTGTATGTTTCTAAACAGGATCAACCGCTGTTCATGGAGATCAGGAACTCCTCGTTGGTACCCGTTTTACTGATACGGTCACGCAAGAACTGCATGGCTTCGACCGAGTTCATATCTGATAGATAATTCCTGAGGATCCAAATCTTATCAAGCACGGGCCTGTCAAGCAGCAGATCTTCGCGGCGTGTACTGGAAGGATTCACGTCCACTGAAGGGTAAACACGCTTGTTGGATAGTTTTCTGTCGAGCTGAAGCTCCATGTTTCCTGTTCCTTTGAACTCTTCAAAGATCACATCATCCATTTTGGAACCAGTCTCTGTAAGAGCCGTAGCCAGAATGGTAAGTGAACCACCATCTTCAATGTTCCTTGCAGCACCGAAAAATCTCTTCGGTTTATGCAAAGCATTGGCATCCACACCACCTGAAAGCACCTTCCCGGATGCAGGAGAGATTGTGTTGTAGGCCCTTGCAAGACGTGTGATGGAATCCAGAAGGATCACTACATCATGACCACATTCCACCAATCGTTTGGCCTTTTCAAGAACAATATTTGCAATCCGTACGTGTCGCTCTGCAGGTTCATCAAAAGTAGATGATATTACTTCTGCATTCACATTCCTGGCCATATCGGTCACCTCCTCGGGACGCTCATCGATAAGAAGAACAATCATGTATACTTCGGGATGATTGGCAGCAATGGCATTGGCTATATCTTTCAGCAAGACTGTTTTACCTGTTTTAGGTTGTGCAACAATCAAACCACGCTGTCCCTTCCCGATAGGAGCAAACATATCTACTACCCTGACCGAAAGATTGTGTTGTCCGTTCCCCACCAGGGTAAACTTTTCATCGGGAAACAGAGGGGTAAGATAATCAAAAGGCACGCGGTCACGGATGTAATCGGGACTTCGGCCGTTAATCTCCTCCACTTTGATCAATGGAAAGTACTTTTCGCCCTCCTTTGGGGGACGGATCGTTCCTGTCACATTGTCCCCGGTTTTCAGACCAAATAATTTGATCTGACTCTGAGAAACATAAATATCATCGGGTGAGTTGAGATAATTGTAGTCTGAGGACCTTAAGAAACCATAGCCATCGGGCATTATTTCCAGTACACCGGAATTGGTGATCAATCCTTCAAAATCATATTTATCCACTTCCCTGCGTTCATAAGGCTTCTTGTAAGCATTTCTGTCACCACGGTCACCACGGTCACCACGATTGTCACGACTATCACGATTGTCACCCCTGTCACGACTGTCACCACGTTTGTCTCCACGTTTGTCTCCACGTTTGTCACTCCTGTCACTAACCTGTCTCCTTTGATGAGCATCACCGCCCCGGCGCTCTTCCTTTTTAAAAGGCTTGCTTTCGGGTGAAGGTACTGGTCTCTCTTTGGTCTCTTTCTCAGCTTCCGGTTTTGTGGTTTCCTTAGCCTCGACGTGCTCTTCAGCAGCGGCCTCCTTTACTTCCGGCTCTCTTTTTTTCTCTTTCTTAGGCCGGCCGGGTTTTCTTTTTGGTGTAGGTGTAGGTGAAGCAGTTTCAGCTTCGCCAACCGCCTTCTCCTTCTTGAAACTCTCCTTTTTGGAGCTTTCTTTCTTGGAGCTTTCTTTCTTGGAGCTTTCTTTCTTGGAAACCTTGGTCTCAGATACAACAATGGCCTGTGTATCCAGTATTTTATAAATCAAATCCTGCTTTCTGAAGGACTCTACACGCTTAATTTTAAGCTCCTTAGCAATGTCGCGCAATTCGCCAAGTAGCTTTTTATTCAATTCGAGAATATCGTACATAAAATATGAGGTAAATAAATAATGCTCCTATGAGGATAGCTGTTAATTAAGTGTTTCGGAATAAAAAATAGAATGGAACAATCGTTCGATAGAATGGAATTCTCTTGCAAAAGTAAAAGAATTATGGTGAACTACCAAAATTAATATATATTTAGGTTCATTTTGTCAGATCAAGCAGTCAGCCACATGAGACAGCTCAAGATCATCAAACAGGTTACCAACCGGGAAACTCCCTCTCTTGATAAGTATCTTCATGAGATTGGTAAAGTAGATTTGATCACGGCTGAAGAGGAAGTGGAGCTGGCCCGGCGGATCAGGAAAGGTGATGGGGAGGCCATGGAGAAGCTGATCAAAGCCAACCTTCGTTTTGTGGTCTCGGTCTCCAAGCAATATCAAAACCAGGGATTGAGCCTGCCAGACCTGATCAATGAAGGTAACCTGGGCTTAATCAAAGCAGCCCAGCGTTTTGATGAGACCCGAGGGTTCAAATTTATCAGTTATGCGGTCTGGTGGATCCGGCAGTCGATCCTTCAGGCACTGGCCGAACAAGCACGAATTGTACGTCTCCCGCTGAATAAGATTGGATCCATCAATAAGATTAATAAGACTTTCGCCGAATTAGAACAGAAGTTCGAACGTGAACCCACAGTGATGGAAATTGCACAGACCCTGGAGCTGGCTCCGGAAGATGTGAAGGATGCCATCCGCAGTTCGGGCAGGCATGTTTCTATGGATGCACCCCTTCAGAATGGTGAAGACGGGAACATGTATGATGTGCTTCTTAACGGAGAGACACCCACCCCCGACCGTGGCCTGCTCAATGATTCACTTCGCAAAGAGATAGAACGTGCACTGAGCACCCTCACCTATCGGGAAGCCAGTATCATTCGCCTCTACTTCGGACTGAACGGAAAACACCCCCACACCCTGGAAGAGATTGGTGAAGAGTTTAACCTGACCCGGGAAAGAGTACGTCAGATCAAAGAAAAAGCCATTAAGAGACTCAAGCACACAACCCGGAGCAAGATCCTGAAGAGTTATCTGGGTTAAGCTTTATGACTATTTTCTGATAATATCACCTGCACTGGAACTATGTGAGTGTAACACCCTGGCATCCCCCATGTAATAGATGTTCCCGGCACTGGAAACATTCATGGAGATCTCTTCGGTGGCATGTACCCTGGCATCCCCTGCACTGGAAACATTCACATCCACCTTGTTGGCAACCAGGTCAAAAGCGTTAAGGTCACCCGCACTACTCAAGGTTACATCCAGAATATTGGTGTTTCCTGCAATTCGTGCATCACCGCTGGAGCTGATGTCCAGAGATATACGCTCCGCTTCCACCTCAAGTGAAAGATCACCTGCACTGCTGATTCCCAATTTCAGGTCCTTGCATGTAAAGGGAGTTTGCCCCTCACAATCACCTGCACTACTGATCCTCAGCTCGGAAAGCTCCGGCAGGGTAACATGAACCTTTTTGGACCTGGCCCGTCTGATATTTACCCTGTCAGTTTTTACCACCAGCATGTCACCCTTTAATTCGGTAAGGATTACTTCCATCAGGTTCTCGTCAGCTTCAACGATAACCTCAAAATCATCTCCCTCGGAAAGGTAGACATCAATGCCGGTACTCACATGTACCCCTGTAAAACCTGAAACACTCCTGGTCTCTTCAACCACAGTGCCATTGCCTGAAACTCCGTGATTCCATCCATCAATCATGCACGATCCAAGGGTGACAGAGAGAATCATAAATAGAAAAGCTGCTTTTTTCATTCTTGTCATAGTTTAATTCTTTTATGAATATAAGACGAATGGAATCCAAAAATGTTACTCTACTTCCAGGACCAACCCTTTCAGATATTCTCCTTCGAGATGGAAAATGCTCACCGGATGATCGGGTGGTTGAGAAAGTTGGTGCAGGATCCGCACTTTCCGCCGGGCGTTTGCAGCAGCTACAAAAACTGATTTTCGGAAATTCTCTCTACTCACGGCCTGTGAACAGCTGAATGTAAAAAGGATCCCGCCGGGAGCAATCTGCTCAAGGGCTTTCTGGTTCAACCTTTTATATCCCTGTAGGGCATTGCTCAAAACGTTTTGATGCTTGGCAAATGCCGGTGGATCCAGTATCATCAGATCATATTTGTTTTTAATCTCTTTCATAAAGCTGGAAGCATCCTGAGCAAATGCTTCATGCCGGGTATCCTCCGGGAAATTCATCTCCACATGCTGCCTGGTGAGATCGATGGCCTTGCCGGAACTGTCAACACTATGAACCAGCTGTGCATTTCCACCCAGACCATACACGCTGAAGCCTCCGGTATAGCCAAACATATTCAGTACCCTTCTGCCGTCGGACCATTCTCCCACCAGTTTTCTGTTTTCACGCTGGTCAATGAAAAACCCTGTTTTCTGTCCCTGCATCCAGTTCACATTGAACCTGAACCCATTCTCGAGCACCTCACCTGATTCCCGATCACCCAGCAAAAAGCCAGACCGATCGGTGATGCCCGGTTTGTCCGGAAGGGTCGATTCACTCTTATTATAGATGGTATGTATCTTTTCTTCACCAGTCTTCAACACCGATTCTTTGATGGACTCCAGATTCCGGTACATGCCTATGGAATGCATCTGCACTACCACTGCGCCATTGTAATAATCAATAATTAATCCGGGCAATCCATCCCCTTCTGCATTGACCCACCTGAATACACTGGTCCCGGGATTAGAGACCAGACCCAGTTTTTCCCTGAGTTTCCAGGCACCACCTATTTTCTCATCCCAAAACTGCTGGTCCACCTCCACTGGGTCAAAACTGAGCAACCGGATTGCAATGGAACCATCCTGGTAATGTCCCGATGCCAGGAATTCATCCTTGTTGTCATAGACATCAACCATCATCCCTTCCCGGGCCGGACCATAGATTTTCTTGATGGCTCCTGAAAAGACCCAGGGATGAAATCGTCTAAGTGATTGATCTTTGCCCGATTTAAGTACAATTCTGGTACGTTCAGCCATTGTATTTTGATAAAGAATTTCTTAATGTATTGTATATTTCAAGACAGATCCATGCATCAGTAGCCGCATACCTCAATTGCGCTTCGGTCAACAGATCTGCATCCCAGTTGGAGACCTGTTGTGATTTTGAAATACGCCTGCCCAGAACAATCCCGCTCAGCTTTTTTAATCCCTTCTCTTCGATGCGAAAGGCTCCTACATATTGTTGAAGGTCCAGGAAGCCTGCCGGTTCGAATTGAAAATCAGATCGCAGCCTTCGAAGGTCGTCATTCAGTCCCAGCCCAACCTTTAGGATTTCCTCGCTTGAGAGCATTTCAAGTAGTTTTTTCGGATAACCGATCCTGCTTACACGCAGCAACCACGACATGTTCATGTTGGATAGCTGTATCAACGCGGTGGGATATACCCGTCCTTTCTTAAAAGAGGGCCTGGTTTCTGTATCAAATCCCAGGATAGGATTCGCACTGATCTGGTCAATCTCCCGCTCAAATGCTTCCACTGAATCAATAATCTTGATGGGGCCCTCGTACTGGATCAACTCAAGATCTGCCACCTCCTCTTTGCTTATCTCACTTCGATACATCACTCCTTTTCTGTTGGATCTACTCCTTGAATGTATAAATCATGTAACGCCATGAGTGAACGCAGCAGTTTCTTTCCCCAATGTTCAGCAAATCTTTCCTTTAGCTCCCATGCTGCATCATTCATCAACTCCTCCATTCCCCTGCTGTAGATGGTTGTGAAATCCCTGAGTTCCTGGTATACATCTGCCATATCTTCGGAAATGGTGTGGTTTACCAGATCTGAACGATCAAACTCTTCATCCTCGACCTGACGTACAATGTCATTGTGTGCCCCCAGGAGCATGGCAATCCGCTGAAAAAGGGCAGACCACTCCTGTTCAGTCACTGTAGATTCTCCCGCCGATTCAATCTGAGGGTCCGTCTCATCCAGTTTCACAACAGCTGCGTAAACTCCGGAAAGGTGCTGCACCGATTGCTCAATGAATGCTTTTCCATCCACTCCTTTCAGTTGTTCCAGAAACTGGCAACAGGCATTGGAGATGGTAACAAACTCCACCATTTCACTGGAATACACATAATTATGAAGATGTGAACTTTCGGCTGGCATGGCGCAAAGATAGTTAAAAGAGATCAAATTAAAAGAGGGGTCACTTCCATCTGAGTTTCAGCTCTTTTTCCCTTATGACCTTGCCCTGGTCCACCAGCCAATCAACCACCGGAAGCACTTTTTTAGAATCGTAACCGGAAGCTGCCACAAGCTGATCAACCGTCGCGCTGTGATCTGACAACAGCCCGGCAATCTTATCCATGATCATTCTGGATTCCTCGCTGTCAGGATCCATTCCCTTCTCACTTCTGCAAACATCACAACGACCACAGCGAAGGGCATCGAGCTGACCAAAATAGCTTAACAGAAACTGGTTTCTGCATAGGGTTTCAGATGAGGCATACCGTAGCATCTCCCTGATCCGCTTTTCATATCGTTCCTTTCTGAAATGATACCTTTCTGAAGAGATTAATAGATTTTTCTCATCCAGACGCTCCTCCAGAAAAGTGATCACCGGGACCTCTTTACGGGGTATATAATATATAATATGACGGGAAGAGAGCGTCTTGAGGTACCTGTAAACCCGCTCGGGAGGTAGTCCGGACCGTTTGGCCAGGAACGTTTCGTCGATCTTCACATACTGTGAAAAGAGTCCGCTGTATGACCTGAGCAGCAGTTTGATAAATCCATCAAATCCTGCATGTTTGACCTGGAAATTATAAAGTCCATCCCGTTCAACACGGAACTTCACTCGTGAAGGATTGTTGAATGCATCGGTGAGGGCAAGGTAACCCTCCCTGGCAAGGATATTTAAGGCACTGTGGGCCACCATGGCATTGAACCGGTATCTGTGAAGGAACTCTCCCAGCTCAAAATCATACTGCTGCCCCTTCCCGCTACCCAGGGGAACCTGCAGGTAATTACAAAGTGCCTTATATACATCCCGGATTTTTGGAATTCCAGGAAAGTTCACTTCAATACGCTGTTGTATCATTCGTTTGTCGGCCTGACTGTAGAGGAGGATGGCCCAGGATTTATTCCCATCCCTTCCGGCTCTTCCGGCCTCCTGAAAGTAAGCTTCCGGGGTATCGGGCAGGTCCAGATGGATCACAAAACGCACATCAGGTTTGTCGATTCCCATCCCGAAGGCATTGGTGGCTACCATGACCCTGAATTTGTTACCGGTCCACCCCTTCTGTCTTTCATCCCTCACCCCATGCTTTAGTCCTGCATGGTAGAAATCAGCCTTCACTCCCCTGTCACGTAATAACTGTGCTACCTCACGGCACTTTTTACGATTCCTGGCATAGATGATACCACTTCCATCCAGTTTCTGCACAATCTCTGTCAGCTCCCTTATCTTATCCTCTGTGCGTCTGACCAGGTATGCCAGGTTTTCACGATCAAAACTCTTCTGCAACAAATTCTTTTCACGGAATGACAACTGCTCCTGGATATCATCACACACTTCGGGAGTGGCAGTGGCAGTGAGTGCCAAAACCGGCACATCCTCAAGAATCTCCCTGAGGAAGCTGATCTCCAGATAGGATGGCCTGAAATCATAACCCCATTGAGAGATACAATGTGCCTCATCCACTGCGATCAGATTCACATTCATATCCCTGACCCGTGTGCGAAACAATTCGGTAGAGAGACGTTCCGGCGACAGATATAGAAACTTGAAGTCCCCGTAAATACAATTATCCAGGGTGATATCAATTTCATGGCGGGTCATTCCAGAGTGTATGGCTGCGGCCTTGATCTTTCGGCTGTTCAACTGATCCACCTGGTCCTTCATCAATGCGATCAGAGGAGTGATTACCAGGCAGATACCCTCCATAAACAGAGATGGAACCTGGAAGGTAATTGACTTGCCTCCCCCGGTGGGCATCAGGGCCAGGGTATCCTTCTCCTGCAACACCGATTGGATAATTTCAACCTGTAGGGGACGGAAATCAGAATGGCCCCAATACCGGGATAAAATCTGGCGGATTTCTTCAAGATTTGCTAAGCTTTTTTTTTGTAATTTTGCCACATTTAAATTTAACCAAATTCTTATACAATGTCGTTCGCCCAGGACAAAATCGTTTCAGAAGGTCTAACATTCGATGATGTATTGCTGCTTCCGGCCTACTCAGAAGTTCTCCCAAGGGAAGTGAGCATCAAATCCCGTTTCTCCAGGAACATCGTGTTGAATACACCCATCGTGTCGGCGGCCATGGATACAGTTACCGAAGAACAGCTCGCCATAACCATTGCTCGTGAAGGAGGAATTGGAGTGATCCACAAGAACATGGCCCTGGAAGAGCAGGCCCGGCAAGTAAAAAGGGTGAAAAGGGCAGAGAGTGTGATGATTCATGAACCGATCACCATCCAGAAAGATGGAACTGTCAACGATGCATTGAATCTTATGAAAGAGTATAAGATCGGGGGCATTCCGGTGGTTGACAATGATAACGTACTGATCGGTATTGTTACCAACCGGGACCTTCGTTTTCAGCAGGATATGGAAAAGTCCATCGAAAAGGTAATGACCAGCGAAAATATCATCACCACAACCCGCAAGACCGGCCTGACTGAGGCCGCACAAATCTTGCAGGCACATAAAATTGAGAAATTGCCCGTAGTGAATAGTGAGCAGCAACTGATCGGCCTGATTACTTACAAAGACATTACCAAATCAAAGGACCGGCCTAACTCGTGCAAAGATAGCAAAGGAAGATTGCGCGTTGCCGCTGCAGTGGGAGTTACAGCCGATATCATAGAACGGGTGATGGTCCTGAATAAGGCAGGTGTGGACGCCATAGTCATTGACACAGCCCATGGACACTCCAGGGCTGTTGTAGAGAGTCTTAAGAAGGTAAAAGCGGAATTCCCTGAGCTGGATGTGGTAGTTGGAAATGTGGGAACTGCTGATGCCGCCAAAGCACTGGTGGATGCAGGCGCCGATGGAATCAAAGTAGGGATAGGACCCGGTTCCATCTGTACCACACGGATTATTGCAGGAGTAGGGGTGCCTCAGCTTACGGCCATTTTTGATGTCGCCAAGGCTGTGGAGGGATCCGGGATTCCTGTCATCGCTGATGGTGGTATCCGCTACTCGGGCGATATTGTAAAATCCCTGGCTGCCGGTGCCAGTTCAATTATGGCAGGATCACTTTTTGCAGGAGTGGAAGAATCTCCTGGTGAAACGATCATCTATAACGGCAGAAAATATAAGTCATACCGGGGTATGGGCTCTCTGGAGGCCATGCAACATGGATCCAAAGACCGGTATTTTCAGGATGTGGAGGAGGATATTAAAAAACTGGTTCCCGAAGGAATTGCAGCAAGGGTACCTTTCAAGGGAAGCATCACCGAAGTGATATACCAGATGGTGGGAGGACTCCGTGCCGGTATGGGATACTGTGGTGCCCATGATATTACAGCGCTTCAAAGTGCCAAGTTTGTGCGGATCACCAACGCTGGTGTTCAGGAGAGCCATCCGCATGATATTACCATCACCAGGGAAGCCCCTAATTACAGCAGATAATATATTATATTAAAGACCGTTTTACATAAAACAATTTTCATAACATGAAGAAAAGTATTCTCTTAATTGCATTGGTTGTAATGGGTACATGCGGACTATTCAGTCAGGATGGACCAGTGTTACTCAGCATTGATAATGAGCAAATAACCCTGGATGAATTTGAAAGGATCTACAGGAAAAATAACAATGAAGCATCACTGAACAGGCAGTCTCCTGAAGAGTACCTGGAACTTTTCATCAACTTCAAACTAAAGGTAAAGGAAGCCGAAGCACTTGGAATGGATACCACCACCAAATTTATCAATGAACTGGAAGGTTACAGGCAACAACTTGCCAAACCTTATCTGACTGATGATGAAACCAAGGAAGAGATGATGCGGGAAGCCTATGAAAGGGCCAAACTAGACATTAATGCCAGTCACATCCTGATTAAACTTCCTGCCAATCCCACACCTGAAGATACACTTGCAGCCTATGAAAAAATCACTGAGATCAGGAACCGGATAGTGAGTGGGGAGGAGTTTGAAACTGTGGCAAGGGCAACATCTGATGACTCCTCGGTCAAAAGGAACGGAGGCAGCCTGAACTATTTTACGGTTTTTGCCATGATCTACCCCTTTGAAACCGTGGCATACAACACCCCGGTGGGTGAGCTCAGCATGCCTTTTCGAACCAACTATGGTTATCACATCCTGAAAATTCATGACAAGAGAGCAGCCAGGGGACAGGTTAAAGTGGCCCATATTTTCGTAAGAACTCCCGAAGATATGAGTGAAGCACAAAAGAAAGTGGCGTACGAAAAGTCCCAGATGATCTATGACAGCCTCCAAATGGGGATTGATTTTGGAATCATGGCCAGAAACCATTCAGAGGATCCAAATTCTGCACGCAACGGTGGTGAGATGCCATGGTTTGGAACGGGCCGCATGATCCCTGAATTTGAGGATGCCTGTTTTGCCATGGAAGAAAAAGGCGATTATACAAAACCTTTTATGTCGTTCTACGGATGGCATATTATCAAATTGCTTGACAAAAAAAGCATTGGAACCTATGAGGAGATGGAACCCGAATTACAGGAGAAGATCAACCGGGGCGATCGTGGGAAGCAGCGGACCGAAAGATACATTTCCAAACTTAAGGTAGAACATGGATTCAGTGAATATCCAGGGGCACTTGAACCTGTTTATGCTTCTGTTGATTCTACTCTGATGTTTGGATCCTGGGATGGCGGGGAACTGGAGGATGACGGAACACTATTGATGCAGATTGGAGACCAAAAGAGTACAGTAGGTGATTTTACTATATATATTAAGGACAACTATAACAAAGTGAAATCCAGAGATCCCCATAGCAATGTGGATATGCTCTATGATCAATTCACACAGGATGTCGTAATGCAATATGAGGAGTCGAAACTTCCTGAAAAATATCCGGAATTCAGGTTCATCTACCAGGAGTACCATGACGGGATCCTCCTTTTTGATATCATGGATCAGCGGGTATGGACAAAAGCAGTGGCAGATAGCAGTGGACTGACTGCCTATCATCAGGAGCATAGAGACGAGTACATGTGGCAGGCACGGAGTGATGCCTATGTGGTCACCTGCGGGGAAGAGGGGAACCTCACTGGTCTGCGAAAGGCCTATAAGAAGATTTTGAAAGGAAAACGTGATGAAGCTGCCCTGAATTCGGCTTACTGTTCAAATGATACCATTCCGTGCATTACTTTAACACATCTGTTGGTGGAGCAGGGTGAAAATGAACAGGTGGATGCCATGAAGGGAGAAACCGGATTGGGTCCGGTTGAAGTGAGCGAGGGAACAAGTAGCTTTGTAATCCTGAAAAAGGTGAGATCACCGGAGCCAAAGGAGCTCAACGAAGCACGCGGTCAGATTACATCTGATTATCAAAACTATCTGGAAGCTGAATGGATCAAAAAACTGAAGGAAAAATATCCTGTGGAAGTGGACAAAAGCCTGCTCTCGAGGATCAAATCGTAAAGATGATCAGATCCCTGCTTGTCATATCAGCATTGATACTTTTAGGGTATGGTTGTTCCCTGTTTAAGGGTAACAACCAGGAGGAACCGCTGGCCCGGGTCCTGGAACAAAACCTCTATCCTTCCGATATCATTGATGCCATTCCGGCAGGCGCATCCATGCAGGACAGTATTGTGCTTGCCAGGCGATATATAGATACCTGGGTGAGGGATCAATTGATGCTGAACCGGGCCGAACAGGCATTGACAGAGGAACAGAAGGATTTCGAAAAACAGATTGCCGAGTATCGGAGTTCGCTGTTAATCTATTCCTACAGGCAAAAACTTCTGCGACAGAAACTGGACACAGTTGTATCACAGAGTGAGGTTCAATCATATTACCAGGAGAACATCAATAACTTTGTACTGGGCCAGAATGTAATCAAGGGCACCTTTATCAAGGTTCCCCTTTCGGCTCCCCGGATTAATCAATTGCGGAGGTGGTCCATGTCCAATGGTGAGGATGATCTAGATCAGATGGAGAAGTACTGTATCAGTTATGCAGAGAAATACAGTAATTTCAATGATACCTGGGTCTATTTCGGATCCATCAAGCCCCAACTTCCCATGAGAATCTCTCAACCCTCCAGGTACCTCAGGTACAACCGGAATATCGAAACAACAGATTCACTTTACAGATATTTTCTGCATGTTACCGATCACCTTCCGGAAGGAGAGATGGCGCCCGTTGAAATGGTAACAGACGATATTACCAATATTATTATGAACAAAAGGAAAATCGAGTTTTTCCAGGAGATGGAGCAGAGGGTTTTCAACGATGGGGTGAGCAGAAATCAGTTTGAAATTTATCGCTAAAATCATGATGAAAAAAATTATATATTTTGTAGTTGGAGCTCTCTTGTCACTACCTGTTGCTGGTCAGCCGCTTATCATCGACAGGGTGGTGGGAGTTGTGGGGGATTTCAATATCCTGCAGTCGGATATTGAACAACAGTACTATCAAATGAAAATGTCGGGAATGTACATGGCCCCCGACGCGCGATGTGAGTTATTCAACCATTTCGTGGAGTTGAAACTCCTGATGGCACAGTCCAAAATTGATAGTGTTGAAGTGGGTCCCGACATGGTAGAGATGCAGATGGAGTCACGATTGGATTACTTTGTAAACCAGTTTGGGAGTGAAAAGGAGATGGAGAGCTACTTCAATAAATCGATCTTTGATATCAAGGATGACCTGCGGGAAGCCATCAGGGAACAGATGATCACCGATGAAGTGAGGAGTTCCATAGTAGCGGACGTATCCACCACACCCTCCGATGTAAAAAGCTTTTATCGCGCCATGCATCCCGACAGCATTCCATATATCAACACCCAGGTTAAACTTGCGCAGCTTGTGGCCTATCCAACCTTCAGTGAAGAGGAAGTTTTCAAGGTGAAAGAACGCCTTCTGGAGCTGAGAGGACGGGTCCAGGAAGGAGAAGATTTTGGCACGCTGGCGATCCTCTATTCTGAAGGGCCCAGTGCCTCTCGAAGAGGAGAGCTAGGATTCATGATGCGAAGTGAACTTGACAAAGAATATGCAAATACAGCCTGGGCCCTGAAACCGGGACAGGTTTCCAAAATTGTTGAGAGCGCATTTGGTTACCATATTATCCAGATGGTGGAACGGCGCGGTGACCGTGCCAACACCAGGCATATACTGATGAATCCCAAGGCCGATGCCAATGCAAAGCAGAAAGCCATATACAAACTGGACAGTTTGAGAACTGTCATTGTAGATGATTCCATCTCATTCGACATGGCAGCAAAAAGATATTCGGAAGATAAAAATACCAACGTGAATGGCGGACTCATCGTCAACCCGCAGACCATGGCAGCTACCTTTGAACTGGACCAGCTTCCCACCAAGGATTATTATATGATCCGGAACATGGAAGTGGGGGATCTGTCAGAAACCTATGAGTCAACAGACAACAAAGGCAAAGCATGCTACAAGGTCCTGCAACTGAAAGAGAGGAGTGAACCCCACCGTGCCAATCTTAAACAGGACTACCTGCTTTTACAGAACATGGCACTTCAATACAAAAACAGTGAAGTGATGAAAGAGTGGTACTTGGATAAAAAAGAGTCCACTTACATCCGGATTGACCCTTCATTTAAAAACTGCACCCTCTTCGATCAGCAGACCAGCCAGAAATGATCCCGACCCTGCATAAGCCGGTTTTCCTTATGTGTTCGCTTATGCTAAGCATACTCTCTCCAATTCATCTACTTAAAGGACAGAGGGTTACAAAGCTTGAGATCATGAATGCAGAAGTCACAGCTTATGACGTGAAAATTGGCAAAGATGCCAGAAAACTGATAGGTGATGTCCAGATCAAACATGAAGATGCCCTTATGTATTGCGACTCGGCATACTTCTATACATCAACAGGTTCGGTGGATGCCTTCAGCAATGTGAAAATCATTCAGGGAGATACGCTTACCCTGACTGGTGACCGGGTTCATTACGACGGGAACACAAAACTTGCCCGTGTCAGGAGCAATGTGAAGCTGGTAAACAAAGAGATCACATTATTAACCGATTCACTCAATTATAACAGGGATAGGGAGATTGCATATTATATGGGAGGGGGTATCCTGACACAGGAAGATAACCGGCTGACCAGTGGCAGAGGACGATTCTTTATGGAATCGGAGATCTTTTATTTCATGGACAGCGTTGTGATTACCAATCCGGATTACACCATCTACACCGATAGTCTGGAATACGATACAGAAACCGAAATATCCTATTTCAATGGTCCCACTGATATCATCAGTGAGGAGCGAACCATCTATTGTGAAAATGGCTGGTATGATACAAAACAGGATATTTCCTTTGTTACCGATAATGCATACATGGAAGAGGCAGGCCGGACGCTAAAGGGCGATACACTATATTATGAAGCCGGTGCAGGATTCGGACGGGCCAATTCAAATGTGGAGCTGATTGACACCACCGAAAACATGATCCTCAAAGGAAATTACGGTCTCTATTACAGCGATCAGGATTATGCACTGGTCACCGACAGTGCGCTTATGATCCAGGTGGATGGCACAGATACCATGTATGTGCATGCCGACACACTCCGCTCTTTGCAAAATCCCGAAGATGTAGAGAGTCGTATACTGAAGGCATATTATAAGGTCAAGATCTTCAGGCCAGACATCCAGGTTATGTGTGACTCGCTGGTCTATGTGGAGGCCGATAGTGCATTTGATTTCTTTGGGGAACCGGTATTATGGTCCGATGAGAATCAACTGACGGCCGAGCAGATCAGGGTGGTCATGGTGAATCAGCAGCTACACCGGATGTACCTTACCGGCGTCGCATTTGTAGCCTCTCAAAAAGATTCTGTTAAATTTGACCAAATGCGGGGCAAAGAGATGACAGGCTATTTTAAGGATAACAAATTGGCAAAGATCTTTGTCTCCGGAAATGGACAGACGATCTACTATGCAGTAGATCAGGAGGTAATTATTGGGGCCAATAAAACCGAATGTTCTGACCTGATCATTTACTTAAAAGAGAATCAAATTTCCAGGGTAAATTACATGACCAAGCCGGATGGAACCTATTATCCATTGAGCATGTTTCCTTCGGCGGAGTCTAAACTGACCGATTTCAAATGGGTTGAACAGTGGCGACCGTTGATCTGGAAAGATGTATTTATTTGGAAATAAATAAGGAGTATTAGCGTGTTTTCTTAATATTCATCTTCATTGAAGAAAAAATCATCTTTGCTGGGATAATCGGGCCAGATATCTTCGATGGTTTCGTACACATCACCCTCATCTTCAATCTCCTGTAAATTTTCAATTACTTCCATGGGTGCCCCCGATCTGATAGAAAAGTCGATCAACTCCTCTTTGGTGGCAGGCCAGGGAGCATCTTCAAGTTTAGAGGCTAATTCCAGAGTCCAGTACATGTATGTAGAAATTTGTTAAAATAACAGCTGCCTGTTAAGAGCCGCAAATTTAAAAAAAAAATCAATTCCTACAACATGCTTTTCCAGGGCTTCTGTTTAACACCCAAAAGGGTTGCAATTTTTCGCGAAATCACGAAGAAATAATCAGACAACCGGTTATAGAACTGTACAATTGCAGCATCAACCGGACTCTCCTGCATCAACTTCAGAATGGTTCGTTCGGTCCTTCTGCATACGGTCCGGGCAATGTGAGCTTGCGACACAGCGGGATCTCCTCCAGGGATCACAAAAGAATGAAGAGGCTCCATCGAACCGTCCATTTCATCAATCCTGTTTTCAAGAAATGTCACATGATCACTACCAAATTGTGAGTTTTCTGAAATGATCTCTCCATCTCTTTCTTTAATATCCGCGGCCAATATGGAAGAGGTGGCCATCTGAAGCTCAAGAATTCGCAGGAGGTCCTCTTTTATAGACGGGTCGTCCACCAGGTCACGCAGCATGGAGGTGTGGGCCATCAGCTCATCTACCGATCCATATGCTTCTATCCGTGGGTGAAATTTGGGAACCCTTCTTCCCCCGATTAAAGATGTTTCTCCCTTGTCTCCACCTTTGGTGTAAATGTCCGACTTCTTACTCATTCATCCCCCTATTTCTCAGGATTGTGGTTGATTTCGATCTTATCGACCTCTCCGTCAAGCAGGCGGATAATGCGATGGGCATAGCGGGCAATGGACTCTTCATGGGTCACCAGAATGATGGTGTTCCCCAGTGAGTGGATCTCTCCGAAAAGATTCATAATATCCACCGAGGTTTTGGAATCCAGGTTACCTGTAGGCTCATCTGCAAGGATAATGGAGGGATTGTTCACCAGCGCTCTAGCCACTGCCACCCTTTGTCTCTGTCCACCCGATAGCTCATTGGGTTTGTGGTCCATTCTGTCTCCCAAACCAACCTCTTCAAGGGTCTTTTTCGCCTTCTCAATCCTTTCACTCTTCCCTAATCCAGCATAAATCAACGGAAGAGTTACATTCTCAAGAGCAGTATATCGGGGCAGTAGGTTGAAGGTCTGGAAAATAAAACCGATTTCCTGGTTCCGGATCTCAGCCAGCCTATTGTCGTCCATCTTACTCACGTCCGTCCCGCCCAGAATATAGGACCCACTGGTAGTCGTATCCAGGCAACCTATCAGGTTCATCAGGGTAGATTTCCCCGATCCCGACGGCCCCATGATGGCTACATATTCATTTTTTTTGATCTCAACATCAACCGAACGCAGTGCTTCCACGGTGATCGAACCAATGTAGTAATTCTTAACTATTTTATCCAGACTGATAACAGTTTCCATATGATATTAGATTAAACACGAAAATAAGAAATATCGGCAAGAGTTGATCTATAAAAACTTAAAACTTAATTTTCAATTGCTCCTTATGAAGATCCTCCCGAAGCAGCAAAATTCCCATGTGGTACAGATCGATACTAACCCTTACCCCGGGCCAGGAGATTACCTCCTTCCAGGCACGGTTCATCCCTTTGGACCAGTAAATGTCATCCATGATGATCAAAGCCTCATCTCCTCTTTGCGCCATTAAACGCTCCACATACTGAACTGTGGGACCAAAGCGGTGATTGGCATCAACAAAAGCAATAAAACGCCCTTTAAATTCAGGGATCAAACCATTTAGCTTCTGATCCATGTCACCCCAATGTACTTTGACTCCGTCCAACTCACATCGTTTAATCACCGTGGCAGCAAACTCTGCCCTGTCATGGTTCCCCTCAATGGTGTGTAGTATGGCATTGGAACAGCCTGCAGCCAAATAGATGGTAGAGATACCCAAACCTGTACCCATCTCCAGGATCATTTCCGGTTTGAACCACTGGGTGATTCTGTATAGTAATGCCCCCTGTTTTGGGGAGACAGAGGAGCCCCTGACAAAGGAACGGACTGTGCGATTCTCAGATTGATCTACCAATGAGGGTGCGCCCAGTGTCGCTGCCGGGATCAGATTCCTGTCATTTCGAAGTGCCTGGTGGACCTCCCGGATCTCCACCGGGACTTCACGCTTTGATGCATTAAAAATCACATCATGGACAAACTCAAACAGGTAGGGCGAGTGAATATGCCGGCCGTGTCTGTACCGGAAGTGAAACAGGTGTTCTAAATATTTGAGGATTCGCCACACCATGGGTATGCTTTTATAATGATTATGCTTTCGTGCAAAATGCTAATTTTACATAAATTGCTCCAGGCATGCAACAATATTTACAGCAGGACATTCAATTTCTTCAGGGAGTAGGACCCAAACGGGCCGACATGCTTAGACAGGAGCTCAACATTAATACCTTTGAGGAGTTGCTGACGTACTATCCTTACCGGTATGTGGACAGGAGCAGATTCTATAAGATTTCCGAAGTGACTTCCGACATGCCTCAAATCCAGATTCGGGGTCAGATTGCCGGGTACGCCTCTATTGGTAAAGGCAGAGGAAAACGGTTGGTAGCTGACTTTACCGATGGTAGCGGTCAAATCCAACTGGTATGGTTCAGGGGTGCAAAATGGATCCCGGAAAACTACCCCGTCGGTAAAGAGTTGGTGGTATTCGGTAAACCCACCGTATATCAACGAAAACTCAATGTAGTTCACCCCGAATTGGAAGATCCCGCAAAGAAACACACGGTCAGTTCCAACCTTCAGGCGGTTTACTCCACTACCGAAAAGCTGAAGGACCACTATCTCAACTCAAAGGCCATCAGTAAATTGCTTGCCAACCTGATCAAGGAGCTTCCTTCAAAGTTTGAAGAGACGCTTCCCGCCTGGCTCCTGCAGAAGCTGAACCTGGTGAACCTGGAGAGTGCCATGCGACAGATCCACTTCCCCGATTCGGCAGCCCAATATAAGAGAGCGGAACTTAGGCTAAAATTCGAAGAGCTGTTCTATATCCAGCTGAATATCCTGCAGGGAAAAACTGATCGAAACAAGCGCTTCAGGGGAAATGTGTTTGAGACCGTGGGTGCAATTTTCAACACCTTTTACCGGGACCACCTGCCGTTTGAGCTCACCGGTGCCCAGAAAAAAGTGATGAAGGAGATCCGCAGGGACATGGGATCGGGCAGACAAATGAACCGGCTGTTGCAGGGTGATGTGGGCAGTGGAAAAACGCTGGTGGCACTCATGTCCGTACTGATCGCCATCGACAATGGATTTCAAACCTGCATAATGGCTCCCACGGAGATATTGGCGCAGCAACACTTCACAAGCATTAGTAAGTTTCTGGGAAGCATGGATGTACAGGTCAGGTTGCTTACCGGCTCCACAAAAAAGGCAGATCGGAAGCCAATCCATGAGGAGTTGCTGGATGGATCACTGCAGATCCTCATAGGCACGCATGCGCTGATTGAGGATGTGGTTCAGTTTAAGAAGCTGGGACTGGTGGTGATAGATGAACAGCACCGCTTTGGAGTGGCCCAGAGGGCAAAACTCTGGAAAAAGGCCAATGTGCTTCCCCATGTGCTTGTGATGACGGCTACACCTATCCCCCGCACGCTGGCCATGACCCTTTATGGTGACCTGGATGTTTCTGTAATTGATGAATTGCCCCCGGGCCGCAAACCCATCATCACACGCCATTCCTATGATTCAAAAAGGCTCATGGTATTCGGATTTCTGAAAAAACAACTGGATGCCGGAGGACAGGCCTACATTGTATATCCACTTATCAAGGAGTCTGAATCCCTGGACTACAAAGATCTTGAGGATGGGTATGAAAGCATCTCCCGGGCCTTTCCACCACCTGATTATCAGGTAGCTGTAGTGCATGGAAAAATGAAACCCGAAGAGAAGGAGATCTCCATGAAACACTTTGTGGCAGGACGCACCCACATCATGGTGGCCACAACAGTTATTGAAGTGGGCGTAGATGTACCCAATGCCTCTGTAATGATCATTGAGAGCTCGGAACGGTTCGGTCTCTCCCAGCTACATCAACTCCGCGGACGCGTGGGACGCGGGGCTGACCAGTCCTACTGTATTCTTATGTCGGGATATAAACTCTCGGAAGAGGGCCGGAAACGGATTGACACCATGGTGGCTACCAACGATGGCTTTGAGATTGCCGAAGTGGACCTGAAACTAAGGGGACCGGGCGACATTGAAGGCACTCAGCAGAGTGGCGTCCCCTTCAATCTGAAGATTGCCCACCTGGGCAAAGATGGTCAGATCCTTCAGCTGGCCCGTGACATCGCCGAAAACATCGTCAACGAAGATCCCGATCTCAAACTGGAAAAAAATTTCATATTTACCAAGCATGTAAAGAAAGGGAATCCCAACCGGATTGATTGGGGGAGTATTAGCTAACAACTAAAGTAATCGGCTGAATTTCTGAATAAGATTAAAGGTCCATCACGATCCGGAGGTTCTTTTTTGTTGTTTGAAGGATTGAATCGGGCAGTTTCCCAATTTTCTTGATGAGTCTCCTGTTGTCTATGGCTCTGAGCTGGTCGATCAATATATCACAGGACTGGTTCAGATTGGCTGTTCCTTTTTTCAAATGAACCCTCAATATTTCCGTGCCGTATGCCAGCTTTGAAGTCAGAGGGCATATAAGTGTGGAAGGATGATGAGTTCTATTTAGCAGGTCGGTTTGAACGACAACAACAGGTCTTGTCTTTCCAGGCTCACTCCCGATGCGTGGGTTTAAATCTGCTAACCAGATTTCGTATTGTTTAATCACCATAATCAATATCTTCAAAGTCCCTGAGGATGTTCATGGAGTTCTCCCTGACCGATTCAGATTCTTGTTGTAACTTCTGTTCAAGGATGAGACGTTTCTGATGCTGGTTGTAGTAATCGATGGCATCATTGATGTACCTGTTCCTGGGTTTCTTCAACAGGGTCACGATCTCCTCAGTTTCATGGAATATGCACTCCTTCAGGCTCAGTGATATAGCTTTCATATTAAGAATTATATATAACAAAGATATATGATAATTACATATATTCCAATAATATACTCTCATCGGATTATTCAGAGGATTGAAAATAGTTACATTTGCACTCATTATTTCATAAAAGAAAATACCAATGATAAAAAAATTCTTTCTCATCACCATTTTGGTGGCATCAACAGGCTTTGTCTATAGCCAGTTATCCACTCCTTCCCAAAACCTGGAACGCCACGTATACACCCTGGCATCTGATTCGCTCCTGGGAAGGGGATTCGGAACCGAACAGGGTACAAAAGCTGCAACGTACATTGCCCGGCAATTCAAAGAGGCAGGGATCGAGCCCCTCAATGGCACCTATTTCCATCCTTTCAACCACCGCAAAGGGATTTTGAATATTCCCGGGGTCAATGTGGCAGGTGTGATAACCGGCAGTAATCCGGATCTGAAAGAGGAGTATATTGTTCTGGGAGCCCATTACGACCACCTGGGCTGGAAGATCAGTAATGGAGATACAGTGGTTTATAACGGGGCCGATGACAACGCCTCCGGCACTGCCTCCATCATTGAAATCGGAAGAAATCTGGCAAGCCAGAAGGAGTCTTTAGGTCGGAGTGTCATCATCGTGGCATTCGATGGTGAGGAGAGCGGTCTCATCGGCTCAAACCATTTCCTGAAGGATAGCATTGTTCAGCCTGAACAGATCAAGCTGATGTTCAGCCTGGATATGGTAGGGATGTATGAAGCCCGCGGCGGACTGGATATGGTCGGGGTAAAGCTTTTGAATGACTCTGAAGAGGTGACAGGAACGCTGGCTAGTAAATATAACATTACCATTCTGAAGGCCAATGCGACCATTGGTCAGCGAACCGACACTGCACCTTTTGGGGAAATCGGGATTCCGGCCATTCATACCTACACCGGGTCTGAGTCACCTTATCACAAACCGGAGGATGTGGCCGAAGCATTGGATTATGAAGGAATGGCAATGGTTGCCAATTACATCAGTGCCACCACACATTACCTCTCCTCAGTTGAAAATTTGTCAGATATGAAAGGCCCGCAGGATGGGCAGGCCGATCTCTCCGGCAAAAAGGTATTCAGACCAGGTGTTCGTTTAAACATGGGAACCAGCCACCACAAATACAGGGAGGAGTTTTATGAGGGTAAATCTATGTTTTCCGCCAAGGCAGGTGTTTTTACAACCATCAGGATTTCCAGTTTCCTTGCCATTCAACCCGAAGTACTCTACGAAACAAAGGGTAGTCAGCACATAGACGGCAAATTTCGTACCCACTCCATTACTGCGCCTTTGAACCTGCGAATCTCCTCACCGGAAAATGAAATGGTCCAGACCTATATGCTTGTGGGCGGATATTACAGTTATCATTTTGGAGGTAAGATTGATGATACAAACATCGATTTCCAGGATGTTTACCAAAACCAGGAGTTCGGCCTCAGCTATGGTTTCGGACTTCAGGTAATGAATGTCCAGGTGGGAATGACCATCTGGAAAGGAGTAAGCAGCATTTTGCAGGATCCTGCTTCAGGCAGCGTGACGTATGATGGTATTTCATTGAGTCTGGGATATGTGTTTTAACCCTTCTGTTATTTAAATCCAAAATAAATAGAAGGGAAACCTCATTTATATGATATCCAGCAAGTGAGATTCATGCAACATCAATAATTTTGTATTTTCTTTTGGATTGAGCTACCAGTATGTCAGGCCAGAACCTAATCGACCATGAGGGAATTATTGACCACATTGATGCAGATGTGGCACATGTGCGGATCGACAGTCAGTCGGCATGTGCTGCCTGCAATGCCAAGGGAGTATGTGGGGCATCTGACCAGGAGGAGAAATTCCTGGATGTACCTCTTCATGGGGCCACATACAGCGAAGGAGAGACTGTTCACGTACAAGTTGCCAGACACCTGGGATTCAGGGCTGTATTGCTTGGTTATATTCTTCCGTTTTTACTCCTGATGGGCGTCTTGATCAGTCTCACGATAATAGGAGTAGATGAACTGAAAGCCGGGCTATATGCGTTGCTTTCGATCATTCCTTACTACTTGATCCTCTACCTCTTAAGACGACACATTGAGTCTACATTTACATTCAGCATAAGAAAACTTTAATGGTGCAATGAGCCAGATCATTCTATTTACTATTGTCACACTGGTTGCCATCGGGGCTGCGGCAGCCATTATATTATATTTTGTGGCGCAGAAATTTAAGGTGTTTGAAGATCCCCGGATCGATGAAGTGGAAGAAGCTCTTCCAGCTGCCAATTGTGGGGGGTGTGGATTTCCGGGTTGTCACAATTTTGCAGAAACACTGGTAAAATCCGAATCATGGGACGATCTGTTCTGTCCGGTGGGTGGAAACGAAACCATGGCCAAAGCAGCAGCCATCCTGGGCAGGGAAGCCATTGAACAGGCACCCAGGGTCGCCGTTGTGAGGTGTAACGGCACACCCGAATTCAGACCCAGGAACAATATTTACGACGGTGCTCCCACCTGTGCCATCGCACACAGCCTCTCAACCGGTGAAGGGGGATGTCCGCATGGATGCCTGGGTCTTGGAGATTGTGTGGTTGCTTGCAATTTTGACGCCATTCACATGGATCCCTCCACAGATTTGCCCGTGGTTATCGACGATAAATGTACTGCCTGTGGTGCCTGCGTTGAAGCATGCCCAAGGGACATTATTGAGCTGCGGAAAAAGAATAAGAAAGACCGTAAGATATTCGTCAGCTGTATTAATGAAGAGAAAGGTGGAGTGGCCAAAAAGAACTGCAGCGTAGCCTGTATCGGATGTGCTAAATGTTTCAAAGTCTGTCCGCATGAAGCCATTACCATGGAAAACAACCTGGCATTTATCGACTCCGATAAATGTAAGCTTTGCCGAAAATGTGTGGTAGTGTGTCCAACAAATGCCATCCATGAACTCCACTTTCCACCCAGGAAACCGGCTAAAACAGAACCGG
>JBDLIX010000012.1:0-59044 GCA_039714655.1 Bacteroidota bacterium | reverse complement strand
GATACTGACTATTTGCTTTTGAAAACAGAGAAAGTGGATGAAGCGGTAAGTATCCTTAATAAGTTTTGTAACATTGAGTTAACCAATTCCATTGGATGACCGGGCAAGACAAATACCTTAATTGGGCCATTGAGATTGGCGATTATTACCTATTGAAAAAGGAAAGCCATACAGGCTTAAGTCAATAAGATCATTGAAATAACAGATTTTAGCGCAGCTAATGCGCTCGCGTAATTCAAACGGCCCACTGATGACGATGCAAAAGTGGGCCGGGAGGAAAACCTAATCTAATTGCCAGATTAGTCGATATAAAATCCTAAACGGATTTCAATGCGGTTATAGATGTCTGTATAATTGTACTCCTGTTCGTTCCATCCGTATCTCTCCATATAAGAAGTTTGCTGGTACCTGTACATGAGTCCAATATCCCATGCAAAATGGGTTCTGGATTTTATTTTCAGCCCCACTCCTATGCCGACCAATGGTCCGCCCGAATAGGAGGTTTCTATTTCATATTCTGACCGGTCGGATGAAAGTGGCATGGAATATCCCCCTTTGGCCATCACATAAGGAACCACATCCTGACCCAAAAGATCATACCGGAGATCCAGAAACACTGGAAGATAGTTGGAAGAGAGGAATTCGATCCCCATCCCCACTCCTGCAAATAGTCCCAAAGAGTTGCGCCATCCGTTCACCATCAGCAGACTGAATGGAGCCACCTGCATATTGTTGGATGAACCGGCGAGGAATCCGATGGAGGTCATGTTTACAAAACCGGTATCAAAGCCAAGGGACTCCTTTTTAACATTGAAATCAGCCTGGTATGGCTCAGCCGTGATCTTTTCCACATCGGATATCTTATGGTACCAGATATTTCCACACAAATCCTGGATCTTTACATGATCCGCCAGTTCAATCTCAAGGATATTCCCACGGATCACACTTCCGTTTTTAAGGTAAACGTGGTCCACATCCTGAGCAAACATGGAGATGGCGGCACCCATCATTGCAAGGATCAGGAAGGATCGTGCCATGCTCTTTTTATTCATAGATTCCTCTTTTAAGTTCAGGTTTCTTTCCCTCAGGATGATGGTTCTGGCGGAATGGTTGCGTCACCCACGCAACCTGTTGTACAGATACTGCATCTTATGGGCAAAACGATGTAAATCCAAAAGGCTTTAAGATGATGAAACAAACTCTCTTTCTGATCACCATACTTGCACTATCCATCTCTTCATGCGAGGATAAAAGACTCCAGACTTATAACGCCAATGTCCCCATATATATGTCTTATGATGAGCTTCGAACCTCATTTCAGGTAACGAGCGACGAGGAATTGGTTAAGCCCGGAAAGATCTATTTCAAGGATCAATACATGTACATCAACGAGTATCAGAAAGGCATCCACGTTGTAGATCTTTCAGATCCTGCCAATCCGGCACAAAAAGCCTTTATCAATATTCCGGGAAATGTGGATTTGGCCATTAAAGAGAATATGCTTTATGCCGATAGCTATGTGGACCTGGTATTGATCGACATCTCAAACCCGGAGCAACCCACTGAAGTTAAAAGGGTGGAAGAGATGTTTGAATATGTGATCCCGACCTATGATTATGACTATCCGCTGGATGAGATTGACCAGGAGAAGGGAGTGATTACACACTTTGAGATTAAAGAGATTACCAGGGAGGTGTATAACAATCCATACCCCTGGCCCATCTTTTATGACTATGTAAGTATGGAGTCAAGCAGCGTGAAATACAATGCCTCCATGGGCGGAGCAGGAAGCGCATATGGCGTTGGTGGTTCCATGGCCCGGTTTATTACCTATGACGATTACCTCTATATTCTGGAAAGTACCTATAATCTGAAAAGTGTCAATATCAGCAATATTGACCAACCTGTGGTTAAAAATGAACAATACCTGTGGGGGAATGTGGAGACCATCTTCATTTCCGGTGAGCATATGTATGTGGGAACATCCAACGGCATGCATATCCTGACTCTTCAGGAACCCTCGGTGCCCAGCCTATTGTCGACTTACCAGCATGTAACTGCGTGCGACCCGGTGGTTGTTGACGGGAACCGGGCTTACGTAACCCTGCGGGCTGGAAATCGATGTGGTGGCGAACAGAACCTGCTGGAAGTAATCAATATTGCTGACAAATATGATCCCAAAAGAATGGTTTCTTATGCCATGACCGAACCTTATGGTCTGGGTATCGATGGAAGTACCCTGTTTGTTTGTGAGGGTGAGCATGGATTGAAAGTCTATGATGCCACCGATCCTTACGCCATCACCTCCAATAAAATTGCAGAGTTTAGTGAAATCCATGCACACGATGTGATTCCGCTCTCTTCTTTTCTGTTTATGATCGGTGATGACGGATTTTACATCTATGATTATTCAAACCTGAATGATATTTCCTTGCTGGGAACCCTTCCGGTAGTGCCTTCAGAAGAGTAGTCAATCTTAATAACTCTCCTTTCATGTCTGAACGATTTTAGCTATTTTTGCAGCTTGAAAATCGAATTTACTGCAGATGTTTGAAAATCTATCAGATAGACTTGAGCGATCATTTAAATTGCTCAAGGGACAGGGAAGAATCACCGAGATCAATGTAGCAGAAACCCTGAAAGATGTGAGGCGTGCTCTGCTGGATGCTGACGTCAACTTTAAAATAGCCAAGCAATTTACTGAGGAGGTAAAGGAGGAGGCTTTGGGACAGAAGATTCTCAGTGCTGTGAAACCCTCTGAAATGATGGTGAAAATAGTGCATGATCACCTGACCAAGCTTATGGGTGGTGAGAATGTTGCCATGAATCTCAAAGGGAATCCCACTGTAATTCTGATAGCCGGATTGCAGGGTTCAGGTAAAACCACTTTTTCCGGAAAACTGGTTTCACACCTGAAGAGCAAACAGGGAAAACAACCACTTCTTGTGGCAGGTGACGTGTACAGGCCAGCTGCCATTGAGCAGCTCAAAGTAATTGGTGATCAGGTAGGTGTTCCGGTATATACCGAAGAGGGGAACATGAATCCGGTGAAGATCGCGAAAGCAGCTGTTAAGGAGGCCAGGATAAAGGGTTACAACACTGTAGTGATCGATACCGCGGGACGGCTTGCCATAGATGAAGAGATGATGAAAGAGATCGCAGCTGTCAAAGATGCCGTCTCTCCCCACGAGATCCTGTTTGTGGTGGACTCCATGACAGGGCAGGATGCCGTGAATACAGCCAAGGAGTTTAATGACCGTCTGGATTTTGATGGAGTGGTCCTCACCAAGCTGGACGGGGATACACGGGGTGGTGCTGCACTATCCATTCGATCGGTGGTTGACAAACCCATTAAATTTGTAGGTACCGGTGAGAAAATGGATGCATTGGATGCATTTCATCCCAACAGGATGGCCGACCGGATCCTGGGTATGGGGGATATTGTCTCGCTGGTTGAGAAAGCCCAGGAACAATATGATCAGGAGGAAGCCAGAAAACTACAGAAAAAGATTGCCAAGAACCAATTTGATTTTACTGACTTCATGTCCCAGATCCAACAGATTAAGAAGATGGGGAATATCAAAGACCTGGCCAACATGATACCTGGAATGGGTAAAGCCATGAAAAACCTGGATGTGGATGACGATGCATTCCAAGGAATTGAGGCCATCATAAATTCAATGACCCCATCCGAAAGAGCCAATCCGACCATTTTGAATGGAAGCCGAAGAAAGCGGATCGCCGACGGAAGCGGGACTACAGTTCCTGAAGTGAACAGGTTGGTGAAACAGTTTGATGAAACCCGAAAGATGATGAAAGTGATGACCTCAAGTAAAGGGAAAAGGGCAAGAATGCCGAATATGCGATAAGCACCAAACGCTTATTGCCAGTAGAAAGTTGAAAGTAAAAAGTCGCAAAGTCAAAAGATAAAAGATAAAAGATAAAAGTATGCAGATCATAGATGGTAAAGCTACGGCCAAAGCAATCAAAAAGGAGATCAGAAGTGAGGTGGATTCATTGGTTTCAGCGGGACAGAGGAATCCACACCTGGCCGCAATACTAGTGGGCCATGACGGGGGCAGTGAAACCTATGTGGCTTATAAGATCAAAGATTGCGAAGAGGTAGGCTTTAAATCCACGCTTGTCCGGTTTGAAGATGATGTGAAAGAGGAGATCTTGCTTGCAAAGATCAGGGAACTCAACCAGGATCGTGAACTGGATGGTTTTATTGTGCAACTTCCCTTGCCAGATCACATCAATGAACAAAAAGTGATTGAGACCATTGATCCAGCCAAGGATGTGGATGGTTTTCACCCGGTCAACGTAGGCAGAACAGTAATTGGGCTTCCATCTTTTACATCGGCCACCCCATACGGTATTGTTGAACTCCTGAAAAGGTATAAGATCGAGACCTCCGGAAAGCACTGTGTGATTGTGGGTCGAAGCAACATTGTGGGGAGACCCATGAGTATCCTGATGTCACAAAAATCGATGAATGCTACAGTGACAGTCGCCCATAGCCGTACCAAAGATCTTGAAGAGCTTTGCGCTTCTGCTGATATTCTCATCGCTGCCCTTGGTGCTCCCGGTTTCATTAAATCAAATATGGTGAAAGAGGGTGCAGTTGTCATCGATGTAGGAACCACCAGGGTTCCCTCCACCGAAACAAAGTCAGGGTTCCGACTGAAAGGAGATGTTGTTTATGATGAAGTAGCTTCAAAATGCTCCTACATCACTCCTGTTCCGGGAGGAGTTGGTCCCATGACCAGGGTATCCCTGCTTAGCAATACACTTAAAGCTGCAAAAGGAAATATTCTCAGTTGATTTTCCGTTTTCCAGAAGTAATACCCCTGTTATGATACGTCCGATAATTTTTATGGCATCCTTGCTTGTTGCTTCCTATACATTTGGGCAAGTCAGTTTGGAAGATGAACATCCAGTGGTTGACACAACACTGTCTGAACCTCAATTCAGCGTAATCTCTGCCCTGGATTATGTACAACAGGTTGCATCGACTCATTCCCTGTGGAGGAGTAAAAACAATTCAGTTCAAATGGCACTGTTTAGGTTGCTGGATCACACAACTGAACCTTATGACAGTATCAGAGAACAATTGACTGGGATGGATTTTCAATCGATTGATGTCACCAGAAAAAAAATCCTTGTTAGCGATTCCACGGAAATTCGTTGGCTGAACGATTCTACTTTTATCATTGACTCCCTTGGATGGAACCTGGACTTGTTGCTCCGGAAGGAGAGTCAAATCCGTTATCCGGTTGATTTTTCAACACTTGCTTTTTCAGATTCGATCCTGAATGAGAAGGGGATGCTGGATTCAACCTTGTTTATTCCAGACACCATTCTGGTCGCGATCATTGATACGGCTGCGCTTAAATCGCTTAATATCCCCCTGCACCAGTACTCGAATCAGAAAATATCACCACCGGTATACGAGTCCACTCAACATGGAAGTTCTTATATCTCCATCGATTCGGGTTATGTGGTTCATCTGGATACAACTTTCCTCTGGATGGCTAGTCAGGAGTCACCATTCCTCTATCTGTCCGGAAGGCACCAATTAGATTCTTTGCAATTTGCAGTGAAAACCCTGGTGGACGTTAACGAAAGAAGGGACTCTACAAGGCTGATTATCAATGATATGTACGGACAAAGAACACCGCTATGGATCACAACCGGACACAATGATTCACACCGATTCTGGGTGAAAAATTACAAAAACGATTCCATCACCCTGTGGATTGGTAATCCAACAACAAATGAGATAAGTCTCCTTCTTGAGGATGATATCGACGTAAATCGAATGATGACAGAGGAGATGGACCATCTGCCCAAAACGCTGCAGCAACCAGATCGTACCCTTGCCAAAATGTCCTTGCTGGAACCAAATCCCATCTTCTGGGATTATGAATTCTCCAGTGCAATCACCTTCAATCAGACCTATCTTTCCAACTGGGCAAAAGGAGGTGAAAGCTCTCTGACTACCATGCTGGATATGTTCGGGAGTGCCACCTACAACAACAAGGAGGCAAATACTCAATGGATCAACAACATGAGATTAAAGTTTGGCACACTGGTTACCGAAGAGAAAGGGCTCAGAAAAAACAATGACCTGTTGGAGATCAACTCAAAGTTCAATCGGAATGCATCGGGTAAGATCGGTCTTAGTGCATCGTTCTATTTTAAAAATCAAATTGCCAAAGGGTACAATTATCCTAATGATTCGGTGATAGTCTCAAAATTTCTGAACCCTGCCTCCCTAACCATTGGTCTGGGTGCGGAATATAAACCATTTAAAAATACCACCCTCAATATGGCGCCGCTCTCATACAAAAATACTTTTGTTCTTGATACGGGCCTTATTGATCAGACCAAACACGGAATCGATCAGAACAAACGGGCCAAGCAGGAGCTGGGAACTCAAATAGTGCTTGTAAATACCATAACTCCCATGGAGGACCTGAAGGTCACCAACAGGCTCAGGCTTTTCTCAAACTACCTGAACAAGCCGGAGAATATTGATGTTGACTGGGAGATGTTGCTTGATAAGAAGATTAGCTGGTTTTTTACCATCAGGCTAAACCTGCAACTGATCTATGACGATGACATTCGGTTTACTCTTTATGATTCGGATGACCAACCTATCTTACTCCCGGATGGTAGTCCCAGGAAAGTGGCGAAAGCTCAGTTCAAAGAGTTTGTGGGATTGTCTCTGCTTTTTAAATTCTAATCACTGAATCAAAAGCTCCATGCGCTTCTGTTTATCTGTCATCTGGAGACGGTAGTAAAGCTGATACAGTTTGGCGATGGTTTGCTGGTCAGCCGGATCAAGTTCAAATGCTTTTTCCAGCCATTTCACAGCCTCCCGGAACTGTTCCGTCGCCTCTCTCCTGGCTGCCTGATATTCCAGGTTATTTTTGATTTTCCGGGCCGATTCATTGATCTTTACTCCTATGTTATAATAGCAGATCCCCATGTTGTAGTAAATCCCCACTTCTCCCGGGGCAAGTGTGTTTGCCTGAGATAAGCTCTCAATGGCCTGATCATAAAGTTTCATCTGCTGGTATACCAATCCGCGCGTCCATGGAAAATGATAGTTCTCCGGACGACGAGAAGAGGCTGTATCCAGTATTGCAACAGCCTGTTCTTCCCTGCCTGTTCCAACCAGAAGATCCACAAGTCGAAGAACAATGCTCTCTTCACTTTTATACCGCTCCTCCCCTTCAAATAAAACTTGCTCTGCAAGAATAGAATCGCCATTATTCACATGTGCAGAATAGAGCAAAAGTGCCGTATTGGGAGAATAGGCATCATCGTTCAGCCCCATCAAATAGCTGATGGCAATATCCCATTGCCCGGCCTCATATGCTGCCATGGCAGTATTATAAACCAAATTGGTATCCGTTACAACCGAAATAATCGGACTTTTACTAAGCAGCAAGGCATGTTCAAATGCTTCAACAGCTTTTGAATAATCCTTCTTCAGATAGTACTTTTCACCCAGTTTCTGGAAATCGTTGGCAAGGGCATAGTACTGCATGGCTATGGCAGATTCGATCCTGTTCCTTGAATCGAGTTGCAGTGCTTTTTCATAAGCCTCGTATGCAACCACCAGCTGATCCGGATAGAGGTTCGTTTTTTTAGTTTCACCTTTGTCGAAACCAGCTTCAAAAGCCTTCTGACACAGCAATCCCTTGGCATAATATGTCCTGTGCCAATTGGAGGTTTTGTCGTTCCAGACTGCCAATTCGACGGCCTCCTTGGCCTCTTCATACTTCTCAGATTCGATAAACTGGAATACAGAAAAGACCCTGCTCTTCTGACCACAGACTATCATAGTCATTCCCAACAGGACACCAACGAATAGCACTCGCTTCATAATCATTCTGTTTTACATCCGCTCGGGAACCTCAATACCGAGCAGGTCCATACCCGATTTAACAATCTGTCCAATAGCTTCCACAATGCGTAGCCGTAAACCTACCTGTTCCTGGTTGTCAGCACTGAGAATGCTATAGTCGTGATAGAATTGATTGAACTCTTTAGCCAGATCATACAAGTAATTAGCAACCAGTGAAGGATTCATTGTCCGGGAAGATTCATTGATAATTTCCGGGTAGTCATACAACATCCTTATGAGGGAGACCTCCTTAACATTCATAGGTGTATCTCCGGTTGATCTTGGGATCTCCTCCCCTCCCTTTCGCATCACACTCCGGATGCGGGCATAGGTGTACTGAATAAATGGACCTGTATTCCCATTAAAGTCCACCGATTCTCTCGGATCAAATGTCATATTCTTTTTGGGATCAACTTTCAGAATAAAATATTTAAGGGCTCCCATACCCACCTGCCGGTAAATAATATCCTTTTCCTCCCCGGTGTATTCCTCCAGTTTACCAAGCTCCTCAGACATCGACCTGGCAGTAGATTCCATTTCATCCATCAGATCATCTGCATCAACTACAGTCCCTTCGCGCGACTTCATCTTCCCTTCGGGCAATTCAACCATTCCATAGGAGAGGTGAAAGAGCTTCTCTGCCCATACAAATCCCATCTTTTTCAACACAATAGCAAGTACCTGGAAATGGTAGTTCTGTTCATTACCCACTACGTATATGTGCGAATCGAAACCGGATTCGTTATAACGCTGATGGGCAGTTCCCACATCCTGCGTCATGTAAACCGATGTCCCGTCTGCACGAAGCAGCAGTTTATGATCAAGTCCTTCGTCCTCCAGATTCGCCCAAATCGAACCATCTTCCTTTTTATAAAACACCCCTTCCTTAAGCCCCTTCAGGACAATCTCCTTTCCCAGCTTATAAGTCTCCGATTCGTAATAAGTCTTGTCAAAACTTACACCCAGTCGCTTGTATGTTTCTTTAAATCCATCGTATACCCAGCTGTTCATCATCTCCCAGAGTGCTCTCACTTCAGGATCATCCATTTCCCACTTGCGGAGCATCTCTCTCGCTTTTTTCAATACGGGTGCACTTGTTTCAGCCTCTTTTCTTATGGTTCCCTCACCAACCAGCGCTTCAATCTGGGCCTTGTACTTCTGATCAAACTGAACATAATATTTTCCTACCAGGTGGTCCCCTTTCAATCCTGTCGTCTCAGGTGTTTCACCATTGCCTTCCTCTTGCCAGGATAGCATTGATTTACAAATATGGATACCACGATCGTTCACCAGGTTCACTTTCATTACCTTATTCCCGCTGGCCTCCATGATTTTCGACACTGAATGCCCCAACAGGTTATTTCGGATGTGCCCAAGGTGCAGCGGTTTATTTGTATTGGGCGATGAAAACTCGATCATCACATCTGGAGATCCGGCATCCACGGGTGTAAAACCATAGTGCGGCGCACGAAGATCGCCATCCAACAATTCTCTCCAGTATTGTTGGGCAACAACCATGTTTAAGAATCCTTTAATTACATTGTATCCCGAAAGCATCTCCGAATGATCGATCATGTATTGACCCATGGCATTTCCGGTCTCTTCGGGAGAACACTTTGAATGCCTGAGAAGTGGAAAGACAACCAGGGTAAAGTCCCCCTCAAAGTCCCTGCGGGTTTTCTGAATCTGAACCTGATCTTCTTGAATGTTAACACTCCAGGCGTCCCTGACTGCTTCTACAGCCACGGATCGTATTATTTGATCAATTCGTTGCATTTAATAGTAAATTGACGTGCAAAGATAGAAAATGAATGTGAACTTAACGAGCAGAAATTCGCTTAAGAATGCTCACCTGAGAATACCATGTATTTCTTATGTTTCCTGAGTTCTTTCAGGTACAACCTAACCAGTATGGAAAGTGTGAATTGCAAAAGGATATAGGAACTCCAACTCCTGTTTTCTTTTGGAATCCAGCTCTTATGCCCCTGGTAACCCTGCACAATCTCGCTGGTGATATCCTGTGATGTATTGTATTTTAACTGATTCCCGGACGCATAGCCCAAATAAGCTTCTTCATTGGTATGATATAGCAACATACTCTTTTTCCACCACCAGAGAGATCTTCCGCGGTCCTCGCTTCTGCGCAATATATCTGCAATAACAAACTTGCCATCCGGTCTGAGGACACGTTTAATCTGATTGAAGAATGCATGCTTATCAGGGTAGTGCAGCGCACTTTCTATGCAGATAAGGAGGTCGATGGAGTTATCATCGATGTGCTCGAGTTTCTGGGCATCATCAACAATGAATTTAGTTCTGTCGGAGGTTTGATTTTCAATTGCAATGTCCACATTTTCTCCATTTAAGTCAATTCCTATGACTTGAACTTCCGGATATTCAGTAGAAATATAGTTGCAGTTGGCACCGTTTCCACAACCCACCTCCAACAAGGTTTTATTTGTAAGATCAGGAAGTCCGGAGATACAATGGTCGACCAGATTGATCTGTCGCTGCTCAAATGATTCATGTTCATTCATATAAAAAGGAAAATGAAGCATCAGGTTTCTGCCATAAACAATCTTGTATAGCTCATTCAGCAACCTGTAGTACATTTTGAACGAAACAGAACCTCGAATAAATCTAAAAAGTCTCATAAGCTTTGTAAAAATACCAAATTAGGACGATTACCAATAAAAACAAGTTAAAAAAAAGATCCCCCTGCAGGCGCAGAGGGACCCTAAAACTAAACTAACCCTAAAACTAAATCTATGAAAAGAAATGTAGATTAAAGAACGAAATTATCTAATTGATAATCAATAAACTTTCTACACTATATTTAACGTGCAAGTAAGGAAAATGTTGCATTAAATTTCCTGAAAATGCATTAAAAAATGTTAATATTTTTGCCTTATCTTTAACAGTGGGACTAAAACTCCTTCACCGGTTTAATATGGCTGCAAAATATCTTCATATTGTCTCTTTCAATATACCCTATCCCGCCGATTATGGAGGAATCATCGATATATTTTACAAACTAAAAGCCCTGAAACAGGTTGGAATCCAAATTATACTTCACTGTTTTGAATATGGCCGTCAACATTCCAAAGAACTTGAGGATCTTTGCTTTAAGGTGTATTACTATCCCCGGAAAAGGGGATTGAAATACTTTCTCAGTTCCGATCCTTATATCGTTGCTACAAGAAGTGCAAATTCTATGCCAAACAATCTTCTGAAAGACTCATTTCCAGTCCTGTTTGAAGGACTTCATACCACAGGATTTCTCATCCGGTGTAGAAATGCCAACAAGAAGATTTTAGTCAGAGCCCACAACATAGAGCACCTCTATTACCGTGCATTGTCAAAAAGCGAACCCAACCTCTACCGGAAACTTTTCCTTCGTTCTGAATCTGAAAAACTGAGACGCTACGAGCAGGTGTTATCCCATGCTGATCATATTTTAGGGATTGCAAAACATGAAACAATCTATTTTAATAACAGCTATGGAAATGCATTGTTTGTACCTGCTTTTCACCGGTTTGAGGAGGTCCTATCATTGCCCGGATCAGGGGAATACATCTTGTTTCATGGGAACCTGGGCGTACCCGAAAATTCTGAAGTATTTCTGAACCTGGCATCAGAATCACTCTCCAGAACCCCTTATCCTGTGGTTGTTGCCGGGAAAAATCCATCCGAAAGATTTCTGAAGAAAATTGCCCGATACCCCCAAATCAAAGTGGTTGCAAATCCAACTGATCAGGAGTTGGATGAACTCATTCTGAATGCACATGTGAATCTTCTCCAAACCTTACAATCTACCGGTATCAAACTAAAGCTCCTCCATGCCCTCTTCTCAGGAAGACACTGCCTGGTAAATGCTCAAATGGTTGAAGGAACCGGATTGGATCAGCTCTGTTCGGTTACCAACAGTAAAGAGGAGGTGATCCCGGAACTTAACAAACTGATGGGAATACCCTTTGGAGATGAGCAGATCAAGAAAAGAAAAAAGGCCCTGAAGGAGTTCTCCAACAGGGCCGGTGCAGAAAAAATCCTCAGATTAATAAGTTAGTTCTCTTCCCCCTCTTTCCGTTCCGGCCGGTCAAGTATGGAGAAAATCAGAACAATAACAGCTGCAGCTGCAAGTATGACCATTAATGATTTGAACATACGGGCAATGAGGTGCTCAATATCCACCACCTCCCATATTCCCAGAATGGCTATCAGTGAAAACAGAAGCACAAGAACGGATAAGGTATAGGCAATGATCTTTTTTACTTTCATCTCGTTGAAGTTTAGTTAAACCGGTTCAAATTACTGAATTATTTATCCTTATTCAAGAATCGGGCCAGGCTGTATATATTTTCAAAAGAGTGGGTCTGTTCATTGTGTGATAGTACCCACACATATCCCTGTTTGGATTTGCTTACCTGAATGAGTGAATCAGCATCATCTTTCACATCAAATCCCAGTCGTTCAAGAGCACTCCCGGTCCAGGCTAATGCTTCTGCCGGCTCACCCGTTAGCCGTATGCTTCCCTTAGGAGACTCGGCGTATTTAAACCGCCGGGAATCCTCATCAAACATGATTCCGGTGGTATGAAACAGCGTGGTAAAAACCCCTGATATTCCAAGGTCTTCAGGGGCTCCTTCCAGGATTTTCCCTCCGTGGATCACCCACAGTTTGTCGGCACACATCATGGCTGTCTCAAGGTCATGTGTTGAATATATAATGGACTTACCTCCACTCCGGAATCCTGATAACAAACGGATCAACTCATATTTATTGGGAATATCTAAAAATGCCGTAGGCTCATCCAGCACCATCAGGGGGGTATCCTGCACAAAGGCACGGGCAATCATGGCTCTTTGTCGTTCCCCATCACTTAACTGATCTAGTTTGCGATCTAAAAACGAGCCCATCTGTACCTCTTCCAGTGCCTGCTTTACCATGCTTCTGTCATGCTCCCCCAACTTTCCCATCCATCTGGTGTGGGGCATCCTTCCCAGGGTTACCAGTTCGAGTACAGAGATGGAAGGTAATTGTGAAACCTGTGAGGAGACGTAGCTGACTTTCTGTGCTCTTCTTCGCAGATCGTAGGAAGAAAGGGGTGCGCTGTCCAGATAACAGCCTCCTTCCAGCATGGGTATAAGCCCGATCATCGATTTGAGCAAAGTGCTTTTACCGGTCCCGTTCCTGCCTATCAATGCAACCATCTCTCCGGGTCTGACAGAGAGGTTCACACCACTCAGCAACGCACTATCCTTGTGGTATCCAATGGCCAGATTCTCCAGGGCGATGATATGGTCACGCTGCAACTCAGTCATCACAACGATTGCGATTTTCGATTGATAATGACCAGCCAGATCACTACAGGTATTCCTATGAGCGAAGTAACCGCATTGATGGGCAAAACACGTTCAGTTCCAGGCATCTGGGAGATAATATCACTCAGCACCATCACCACCATACCGGTCAGCATGGTGGCCGGCAGCAAAATCTTGTGGTCCGATTGTACAAAGAGAAACCGGGCCATATGAGGCACTGCGATACCAATAAATCCTATGGGTCCGCAAAAAGCCGTGATCGTTCCTGCCAGGATGCTTGTGGTGGCAAAGATTACAATCCTTGTTCGCTGGATCCTGATACCCATGGTAACGGCATACTCCTCTCCCAGCATCAGGCCATTTAACACTTTTAAATAGGTAAATGATAACAGGAGAAGAGGCAGGATGGCCCATGTCATAATTTGTAACTGGAGACCTGTTACGTTTCCAAGACTTCCCATACTCCAGATCACAAATGATTTTAATGCTGAGGCCTGACTAAAATATTGCATAATACTTATCACAGCTGCCAGTCCGCTTGAGAACATAATCCCCAGGATAAGTATGGTCATGACGTCCTTAATCCTAAAGGAGACAAAAAGAAGAAGAAGCATCACCATCCCTGCACCGATCCATGCGGCAACAGCCAGATTCCAGGTAGCTACAATACCGGTTGCTCCAGCCCCCAGTACTACCAATGCAGCACCGAAACTGGCGCCGGAACTTATACCCAGCACATAGGGTCCGGCCAGTGGATTCCGAAACAGGGTCTGCATCTGGAGTCCACATACCGGCAAAGCAGCTCCGGCCAGCAGTGCTGTTGCCAAACGTGGAAGCCGGAATTTATTCAGGATGATCAGTTGCTGTTCTGAGAGAAGTTCAGACCCTCTCAGGTGATGTAGCATCCCGGCAAAGGTGATCCTGACACTTCCCAACCTGATATCGAGCAGTGCCAGTGCTACCAGGAGCAGCGCCAATAATCCCATGATCAAGTAACTCCTGGTTTGGATCTTCACACCCTACTTCTTTAGATCCTCAACGACTTCTACCAGTTTTAACAGGTCCAGTTGCACCTGCTGGTAGTGCGCCTTAATTGAGGTGGACTCGGCATTAGACTCAGGATGATTGGTCCTTAGGATCAAGTCATTCCTTAGCAGAACGATTCTCTTAATGACATCATCAAATTTATCTTCTGAAAGCTCCTCTGAGTAGTGTCTGTAAGCAAAACACTCCTGTAGTAAATCGAATGCTAGATTGTTGATATCCTTCTTCAATAGCCTGATGCTTGCCATGCCTGATGCGATTTGATTCTAATCAAAAGTAAGGATTATTTTAACTTCCTGTAATAAATAAACTGATGATCTGTCATTAAATCAGGATGAAACACTTTTATAAGATCGGCCAGAACCAGGTGAGGACGGACACTCCCCGATTCCCAATAGTCGTTTCCACCCGCATCGGTGAGTCTTTGATTGTTATTAAATACCCTGCCCTGCTGTAATACAGGAAGTTCTTTGAAACGCTCGTCGAATCGATTTAACTCTTCCAGAAGCCCTGCGGCACCCGGATTGATCCATATGTCAGCCCTCACTGCACGCCCATAGACCGATTCAAGATCCAGGGGAATTGCCTCGGTGGATTGATTGTCACTCCATAGATAATCACCACCAGCATCTTCAATAAGTCTGGCAGCAAAGCTTTTTCCTCCTGCCATATACCAGGTTGATTTCCAGGGAAGCCCGGTCAACACAACAGGTTTATGATCAAGGCGGGCAGTAAGTGCAGCAAGCGCCTGGTAGGTAGAATCAACCTGGTCAAACATTTGACTTGATTCCTCTTCCACTCCATAAAACAGGGAAAAAAACCTGATCCACTCGGCCTTCCCCAGCGGATGTGGTTCCAGATAATCCCCACAAAATACCACCGGTACACCCAATTCGGTGAGCTTATCCTTCATGGCCCGAACACTTCCTTCCACTCCATACATAAAAAGAACATCCGGATCAAGGTTGACAATGGTTTCAAAATTGAGGCCCTGGTCGTATCCCACCTCCAATATCTCTCCCGCCTCAATCCTTTGCCTTATGGCAGGATCATAGATAAAACCGCTGCCCGATGCTCCTTTGATGGTTTTTGCCTTGCCCAGCTCATTAATCATGGCTACATGGGTTGTTGAAAGGGTGATTACACGCTGAACGGGAGTTTTAATAAAGGGTAAATCGGATAGGGAATCAGGGACCAGGGAGCTGTTCCCGGCCAGCACATATGAGAAGGTCACATTCCTGCTGTTTTGCCAGGGATCGTGTACACCCACCAGTTTGAAATCACCAAAGTCCGACACCTCAAAGCCGGTGGCATAGGTGGTAAAAGATTCCTCTCCCCCATCATAGGAGAAAGATTCATCACTGCTGTTCCCGGTGCATCCTGATAAAAGGATTCCTAAAATCCCGAGCAAGGAGAGCCTCTTCATCGGGTCACAATGAATTTATGATGCTCCTGATAATCATCCGTTTCAAAACGAATCAGGTAGACCCCCGGAGCAAAGGGTGTGGTGTCGACTCTACCCGACCCGTACCGGTCCAGTCTGCCCTCTAAATGCATAATTCCGGCAAGGTTAAATACCTGGTAGGAAGAGAATCCTCCCAGTAAAGATTCTGAAGAGATATTGATGAAGTCCGAAGCCGGATTGGGAAACAGGTTAAAGTGTGTTCCTCTTACAATCCCGGTAGATTCCATGCCTGTGGGATAATATCCTCCGATACTCCTCTCTCTTGTATTCAGAGGATCAAGCCATGGCTTCAGGGAGGGCCCCTCTTCCCCATAATAATTCCAGGCATAACTCATCTTGGTATAATAATCATCATAATTGAAGGCCTTGTTATAGATGATCCGGTCTGTCTCGCTATCATACCCTATTGAATCCCCACACCGGGCAATTCCGCCAGTCATCAGGCCAATCACTCTCTTTGAAGCATTGAACAACGGGGCACCGGAAGAACCTCCTTCCGTAGAACCAATATCCCACTCCCGGATCCACCAGAATGAGAAATAGTGGTAATCATCAAGATCCGTATAGGGTACATCTCCGGGTTGAGCTGGCTCGGAAGGGATCTCAAAATCAAAAGAGATTTTCTTCACATCACCATATGGATGATGAATGGTGGCACTGCCGGATGTCTGGAGATCTGAACGGTCCCATCCGGCATAATAGACATCGTATGACTCCGGTGGGGTGATGGAGAGTTTCACCAGACTAAAATCGAGGCTGTCTCCGGTGACAATGCTGTCACACCCTGCAATGGACATGCTGGTTGAGCCATCCTCACCAAAACAGGAGGGACTTTCATAATTGAATAAAAAAACCGATCGATCAGCGTAGTGTTCCCTGTTAATGCAATGTTCTGCAGTCAGCACATATGGGGTTCCATCATAAGCGGTGTTATTGACCAATACTCCTGAACAGTACTGGGTTGTAGTAAAAACTCTCACCACCGATTTTTTTGTGAGCTGCCAATCATCTCCTTCGGAACAGTTGATGTCAATTTCGCAGGCCTGAGAACAACCAAATTCGCCCGGGCCACATTGATCAGTCCCGGAGATATGTTTCAGATCCAGAAAAGCATGAGAAACCGACTCAATGAACAGAGTGCCATAGTCCGTCATGGTTTCCGGCACCTGCATCTCGATGATCAGCTCGTCGCCCTCAATATGACCCACAGGCAATATCCCGGAAGATTTATTGTTTCCCGAGGTAAAAGCCCCTTTAATGGTTGACTGATCCGGATCATATACAAACAGTTTTACACCCGGTTCAAGAAGAAATTCATTGAATACCAGACCCATAGAATAGGCTTCAGGAGATACAATATGTATCCTCCAGACACGATGTTGTGCCTGTGTTACCCAGCTTCCATGGCTCTCAGGTGAAAAACTGACAGGTCGCTCCAGGGCAAACTGCAGTGGTTTTTTATGGCTTCCCTGGTTTCTTAGCTTTCCTGACTCAATCTCCAACGGATCCACTGGCGGCAGCACATACATTACATCTGCTGCTTTCAATTGCCGGGTTTCACCCATGGGTTTCCCCGGAAACTGGCGCTGTGCTATCAAAGATGTGATCCCCATGAAAATAATCCCTGCTGAAAGGAACAATCTGTATCTGTTCATATAATCCATGCCTGCCTCTCTAGTGTTCTAGCTTTGCTTAAAAGTAGAGAATAAAACCAAAAGGAGAAATATTTTTTACTTTTGTTAAAAGCAAATCCAGATGACTCCGGAGCAGGCAAAAAGAAAAATTGATGAACTCAGGAATGTGCTGCACCAGCACAATTACAACTATTATATAGCGTCGGAACCCACCATTCCTGATTTTGAATTTGACCTTCTAATCAGCGAGTTACAGCAACTGGAGCGCAATTACCCTCAATTTATGGATGAGAATTCACCCACCAACCGGGTGGGCAGTGACCTGAACCTTGAATTCGAATCATATCCTCATCAATATCCCATGCTTTCCCTGGGAAATACCTATAATAAAGAGGAGCTGGAGGAGTTTGACCAGCGTGTGAGAAAAGTGACCGGTGACGAAGTGTCCTATTTCTGCGAACTTAAATATGATGGTGTGGCTGTTGCACTGACCTACAGCAATGGAAAGTTGTGGAGAGCACTTACCAGGGGTGACGGTACACGCGGGGATGATGTGACCCGGAATATCCGGACCATCCGGAGCATTCCCCTGAAACTTCAGGGTCGGGGTTATCCCGAACAGTTTGAAATAAGGGGAGAAGTGATCATACCCATCACAGCGTTTAAAGAGATGAACAACTCCCGGCTGGAGCTGGGTGAACCTCTATTTGCCAATCCGCGAAATACAGCCGCAGGATCTCTTAAGATGCAAAATTCGGCTGAGGTTGCCCATCGGCCTCTCGATTGTCTTTTCTACTATATTCCAGGTGAACAACAATTATATGAATCGCATCGGGAAGGACTGATAAAAGCGAAAGAATGGGGCTTTCAGGTACCTCCATTTAATCAGATGGCAGGTACAATAGAGGAGGTATATGAATATATTGACCATTGGGAATCGGAACGTAAACAGTTGCCATTTGAGATTGATGGTGTGGTGATTAAAGTTGACTCCATCTCCATGCAACAGCAACTTGGTTTTACAGCAAAAACCCCACGCTGGGCTATCTCCTATAAATTTCAGGCTGAACAGGCCCTTTCCCGTTTGATAAGCATAGATTTTCAAGTGGGCCGGACCGGCGCTGTCACTCCGGTAGCCAACCTTGAACCAGTGCAGCTGGCAGGGACCACAGTGAAAAGAGCCTCACTGCACAATGCAGATCAGATTCAGCAACTGGATGTAAGGATCGGTGATCATGTATATGTAGAAAAGGGTGGTGAGATCATTCCCAAGATCGTGGGAGTATCCAGGGAGCAAAGAGACCCGGCATCAGAACCATTCCGGTTTATTACCCGGTGTCCCGAATGTAACACTCCTCTTGAAAGGAAGGAAGATGAGGCGGCCCATTATTGTCCCAACATCAATGGGTGTCCACCCCAGATAAAGGGTCGGATTGAGCACTTCATCAGTCGAAAAGCCATGGATATAAACGCAGCTGAGGCTACCATTGACCTGCTGTTCAGGGAAGGACTGGTCCGCAATGTCTCAGATCTCTATTCCCTGAATTACCATGCAGTTGTCAACCTGGAAAGATTTGCGGAAAAGTCAGCTCAAAATCTACTGGAGAGTATTGAATTATCAAAGCTTGTACCTTTTCAACGTCTGCTCTATGCCCTTGGGATCCGGTATGTGGGTGAAACCGTGGCGCGGAAACTTGCCGATGCGTTCACCAACCTGGACAATTTGGTAAACGCCAGCCAGCAAGATCTGGAGGATGTGGATGAGATTGGGGAGCGGATTGCCCAATCTGTCATTGCCTATTTTGAAGATCCAATCAATCAGTTGCTGATTTACCGCCTGAAGGAATCCGGACTTCAGTTTGAATCTGTTTCGAAGCCCGGGGCCCTGAGTCAGGCCCTTGAAGGTAAGTCCTTTGTTATTTCGGGAGTATTTGAAAACCGCTCCAGGGAGGAGCTGAAGTCCATGATCGAACAGCATGGGGGACGCCACTCAGGTTCAATCAGTTCGAAGACCGATTATATCCTTGCCGGAGCGAACATGGGACCGAGCAAATATGAAAAGGCCCAGAAGCTGGGAATCTTAATTCTATCAGAAGAGGAGTTCATATCCATGTTAACCTAGCCACATTCATTTTTAATTGTATTTTTGTTTGAAGAATGATAGGGTTAAGAGAAAACATAGGCAAGCAGGTGCTGAAAAAGAAAAAGAGAGCTTTTCAGCGGGAGGTGCAGGTACATAACTTTGAAACCGCAAAATCGGCTGTAATCCTTTTCGATGCCAGCGAACCCGATTCCTTTCCGGTCATCAAAGAGTTCAGAAAATTCATTGAGAACCATGGCATCACGTGTGATGCCTTCGGGTATGTTCAGCAGAAGGAGATCCCCCAGGAGATGCTCTTCTGGAAGAATTATTCTTTCATTACAAGAAGTGATCTTAACTGGTACCTGAAACCCAAAGGAGAAACTGTTGATACCTTTTATAGCAAGAACCCTGACATTATGGTAGATTTCACAAAAGAAGCTCCTCTTGAACTAAAATTCCTTGTGCAACTTTCGAGCGCCAGGTTTAAAATTGGAAAGTTCACAGAAGAGGAAAATGATTATGACCTTATGATCAATCTTACCGAGCAAAATGATATCAGATACCTTGCAGAGCAGATCAAGCACTATGTATCCATGTTAAATCCATCAAACTGATTCGTTCCATGACCCATGCTCATCAATTTGCAGGGACAGGTGTTGCACTTGTTACACCCTTTACACAAAAGGGAGAAATCGACTACAGCGGGCTTGAACTGCTTACCGACAGGTTGATAAATAACGGTATTAACTACCTGGTTGCGCTGGGCACAACTGCTGAAACCCCTACCCTTTCTTCGAAAGAGAAACCGGAAGTTGTAAAGTGTGTGGTGAACGCCGGAGGAGGCAGGGTTCCCATCATCGTTGGTGCAGGTGGGAACGATACCCGCTCAACCGTAGCATTGGTAAAAACCATGAAGCCGGAAGGGATAGATGGTTTGCTCAGTGTAACTCCATACTATAACAAACCTTCCCAGGAAGGGATCTATCAGCATTTCTCTGCCATCGCTGCAGTTGCCGAGATCCCGGTAATGCTCTATAATGTTCCCGGACGAACCAGCTCAAATATCTCATCGGAGACAGCACTTCGCCTGGCCAATGATTTTCAGGGCACCATCGTAGCAATGAAGGAGGCTTCCGGGAATTTTGATCAGGTCATGGAGATCATTCGTGACAGACCGGAAGGCTTCCTGGTAGTATCGGGCGATGATTCTATTACCCTGCCTATGATTGCAGCTGGTGGAGACGGATTGGTGAGTGTGATCGGAAACGCATACCCGGCCCTGACCTCAACCATGGTTGCCGCTGCATTGGAGGGTGCATATGATAAAGCACGAGAATTGCACTACAGACTTTTCCCCATGATGAAAGCTATTTTTAAGGAGGGGAATCCTGCAGGAGTTAAAGCATCCATGGAAATTCAGGGATGGCTTGAGAATGTGCTCAGGTTACCACTGATCCCTGCAACAAAAAAACTGTACCGGGAGATCGCCCGGCTAGATACGCTTCTGCATTAAAAAAGGTTTGCCTTAAGCTCCGGGCCTGCCGTGACAATTTTTATATTTCTTGCCACTTCCACATGGACATGGCTCATTGCGTCCTACCTTCTTTTCCACCCGTACAGGCTGTTGCGCCTGGGTTCGTCCATCCTTCCCCTGTCCTCCACCCGAAGGATCATTGTAGCTGCTCATCTCATCCTTATTGGCCTCGAACTTACTGAGATCCATCTTCTTTGGAGCTTGAGCATGCTGAACACTCTTGGGATCACGCAATGGAATATGCGCTTTCATAAGGGTAGAGACCACATCCTTGTTCACCTTATCGATCATGGCTGAAAAGAGTTCAAAAGCCTCAAACTTATAGATTAACAAAGGATCTTTTTGCTCATATTGAGCATTCCTGACCGATTGCCGGAGATCGTCCAGTTCCCGCAAATGTTCCTGCCACGATTGGTCAATGGTGGCCAGGATAATACTTTTCTCGTAAGATCTAACCAACTCCTTGCCCTTCGATTGATAACAGTTCTCCAGATTGGCCAACACCTGAAACACACGTGATCCATCTGATACAGGAACTACAATATTCTCATACACCTCCCGCTGATGCTCATATACTTGATTTATCACCGGCATGGCTTGCTCAGAAATACTCTCCTGTTTGCGTTTATAGGTATCAAGAAGGACTTCATAGATCGCATCGACCAACTCATTGTCACCCATTCCTTTAAACTCATCTTCAGAGACAGGAGATTCAATGGAGAAGAACCTGATCAGCTCCAACTTAAATCCGTCGAAATCACCACTTTGATGAAACGAGTTGACGATACTCTCAGTCACATCATACATCATGTTGGCAATATCGAGTCCAATCCGTTCCCCATAAAGCGCATGCTTTCTGCGCTTATAGATCACTTCGCGCTGGGCATTCATCACATCGTCGTACTCCAGCAGATTTTTCCTTATCCCAAAGTTGTTCTCTTCCACTTTTTTCTGAGCCCGCTCAATGGATTTGGTAATCATGGAATGCTGGATCACTTCTCCCTCTTTCAGGCCCAGCTTATCCATCATTCCTGCGATCCGTTCCGATCCAAACAGACGCATCAGGTCATCTTCAAGGGAAACATAGAACTGTGATGAACCCGGGTCTCCCTGCCTTCCCGAACGTCCTCTTAACTGGCGATCCACCCTTCTGGAATCGTGTCGTTCCGTACCGATAATGGCCAATCCACCATCTTTTTTCACCTGATCGGAGAGTTTGATATCTGTACCCCTTCCCGCCATATTGGTAGCAATGGTCACCGTACCAGCTTTCCCGGCCTGCGCCACCACTTCAGCCTCCCGCTGGTGTAGCTTTGCATTCAATACATTGTGATTAATCTTCCTGATCTTGAGCATTTTTGATAACAGCTCCGATACCTCCACCGTGGTCGTACCAACCAGGGAGGGCCGACCTGCTTTATTGAGCTGTACAAGCTCATCGATTACTGCGTTGTACTTCTCACGCTTGGTTTTAAAGACCAGATCCTCCCGGTCATCCCTAACGATGGGGCGGTTGGTTGGGATCACTATCACATCCAATTTATAGATGTCCCAGAATTCACCCGCTTCAGTTTCAGCCGTCCCAGTCATCCCCGCCAGCTTATGGTACATTCTGAAATAGTTTTGCAGGGTAATGGTGGCCCAGGTCTGCGTAGCAGCTTCCACTTTTACATTTTCCTTGGCCTCAATCGCCTGGTGCAACCCATCGCTGTACCTTCTTCCCTCCATGATCCTTCCTGTCTGCTCATCAACGATCTTCACCTTGTTGTCCATTAGCACATACTCCACCTCCTTCTCAAACATGGCGTAGGCTTTCAGGAGCTGATTAACTGTATGGATCCGTTCAGACTTCACTGCATAATCCTGGAGCATTTTGTCTTTCACCTCGAGTTTCTTCTTGTCCGGCATGTCGGACTTTTCAATTTCAGCGACCTCGGACCCAATATCGGGGAGTATAAAAAACGCAGGATCATCCGAATCTCCAGTGATCAGATCAATTCCTTTCTCAGTCAGTTCCACCGAATTTTGCTTCTCTTCGATGATAAAGAAGAGATCGTCTGTGACCAGGTGCATGTTCTTGGATTGCTCCTGCATATAGTGGTTCTCGGTTTTCAAAAGCAGGCTCTTGTTCCCCTCTTCACTCAGCACCTTGATCAGCGGTTTGTATTTGGGTAATCCTTTATGGGCCTGAAGCAGTTTAAATCCTGCCTTCTCGGTATCCCCATCAGTCAGTAGTTTTCTGGCCTCAGAAAACATATTGTGTACTAGCTGGCGCTGCACACTTACAAGCTTCTCAACCTTAGGTTTGTACTCTCCAAATTCCTGGTCATCCCCTTTTGGGACAGGTCCTGAGATAATCAAAGGAGTCCGGGCATCGTCAACCAGGACAGAATCGACCTCGTCAACAATGGCATAATTGTGTTTTCGTTGTACCAGATCAGCCGGACCATGCGCCATATTGTCACGCAGGTAGTCAAACCCAAACTCGTTATTGGTTCCGAATGTGATATCACAATTATAGGCTTTTCTTCTGGCCTCGGAGTTGGGTTGGTGCTTGTCAATACAATCCACGGTCAGTCCATGGAATTCATAGATGGGCCCCATCCATTCCGAGTCACGTTTGGCCAGGTAATCGTTGACCGTCACCAGATGTACCCCTTTCCCGGTGAGTGCATTGAGAAATACAGGAAGGGTGGCCACAAGGGTTTTACCCTCACCTGTAGCCATCTCAGCAATTTTCCCGCTGTGAAGAGCCACTCCTCCGATCAACTGGACATCGTAATGCACCATGTCCCAGGTAATTTCATTTCCGCCAGCCATCCAGCGATTCTGCCATATTGCCTTGTCACCTTTAATCTCAACGGAATCCCTGGTAGCTGCAAGGGTTCTGTCATATTCAAGTGCTGTTACCTCTAACTGCTCGTTCTCCTTAAACCTGCTGGCAGTCTCCTTAATGACTGCGAAGGCTTCCGGAAGAATTTCATTCAGAATAACTTCATACTTTGCATCAATCTCTTCATCCAGCTTATCAATCTCTTTGTAGAGGGGCTCCTTTTCGGTTACATCAACATCCGGATCTTCGGCCTTTTCCTTTAACTCCTTATGGGTAGTCTGCTCCGCCTGCACATAATCCGCTACCCTCCTCTTCAAAGCTACAGATCGCTCCCGCAATTCATCATTGCTCAATCCCTGAAGGGTCTCGTATGATTGTCTGATCTTATCAACAAAAGGCGTCACCTCGCGCATATCCCTGTCCGCCTTATTTCCAATGAACTTTCCTATTATTTTACTAACATCCATGATCCGATGTATTTATTTGGTTATTATTTATATTCGAGAAAGGACAAATTTACCTTTTTTTATCGGTCTAGTTCCGTCAAATAATGTACCAACCCGGTTTTCATGCAATAATGGCACAAAATAACCCTGGAGGAATATCCATCCGCTACTTAAATTAGCAAAGCTAATTGTAGGCAGCTGTCGTATACTCCTCCAGGGTTAATATAACTAAAGGTAAGGAACTAGAGTGCTGAGTCAGCTCCTTCACTTCCCCGCATGGACATGATATCCCGGTCGAACATGTAAAGGTTGTTCTTGCCAAGAAGGTTCAGCTTATCAATGATTGCTTTTACCGACGCCTCCTCTTCAATCTGTTCAGTCACAAACCACTGGATCCAATTCTGGGTGGTAAAATCATTATCGGAGATGCAGGCTGCCACAATATCATTGATGGAACCTGAAATAAACTTCTCATGGGCCAGCACCTTGCCAAACATCTCAAACACATCTCCGAAATCGGTTGGCGGCACATCTATCCCAGGGATTATAGCCACACCGTCTCTTCCATTCACATATTTCACAAATTTCAACATGTGCATCCTCTCCTCTTCAGCCTGTGCATACAGCCAGTTTGACACACCTTCAAATCCCTGATTCTCAGCCCAGGATGCCATAGAGAGATATAATTGTGAAGAATAGTCTTCCTTCTGAATCTGAACGTTGAGTATCTCTTCTACTTTTTTAGGTAGCATAATATATTTATTTAATGGTTACATATTATCGATGATGGCAGTTCCAAATTCAGAGCATTTTAGTTCTGTTGGATCATCCATCAGACGTGCAAAATCATAGGTCACCTTCTTCTGCTGGATCGCCTTCTGCAATCCTTTCACAATCATATCCGCTGCTTCGTCCCATCCCATATACTGAAGCATCATCACACCCGAGAGGATCACCGAGCCGGGATTCACCTTATCCAGACCTGCATATTTAGGTGCAGTTCCGTGTGTGGCTTCAAAAATGGCATGACCCGTTTCATAATTAATATTTGCGCCGGGAGCAATACCGATTCCTCCTACGATAGCAGCAAGCGCATCAGAGATGTAATCCCCATTCAAATTCATGGTGGCAATCACAGAATACTCTGCCGGCCGGGTAAGGATCTGTTGCAGGAATGCATCTGCAATCACATCCTTGATCAGGATCTTTCCTGCTTTAAGCGCTGCGTCCTGTGCCTCATTGGCTTTCTGCTTGCCCTCAGCTTCAGCAATCCGATCATACTGGTTCCAGGTAAATACCATGTCACCAAACTCCTCTTCTGCCAGTTCATATCCCCATTGCTTAAATTGTCCCTCCGTATATTTCATGATGTTACCCTTGTGAACCAGAGTGACTGAAGGTTTCTTATCTCGTATGGCGTATTGAATGGCAGCACGGACGAGACGGGATGTACCCTCTTTGGAAATGGGCTTGATCCCGATGGAAGCAGATTCAGGAAAGCGCATGGTTGAGACACCCATTTCATCTATTAAAAATTTCTTTACTTTTTCGCCTTCATCGGTACCAGTCATCCACTCGATTCCTGCATATATATCCTCCGAATTTTCACGAAAGATCACCATATCAGTAGTGGTGGGATCCTTTACTGGCGATGGAACACCTTTGTAATACTTTACAGGCCTCAGGCAAACGTATAGATCCAGGATCTGTCTCAACGCCACATTCAGTGATCTGATACCGCCACCCACCGGTGTTGTCAAAGGACCTTTTATGGCAACCAGGTGCTCGTGAATGGTATCCAGAGTCTCTTCGGGCAACCATTTTCCTGAATTGTTAAATGCTTTCTCTCCAGCATATACTTCTTTCCAGACAATTTTTCTTTTCCCCTGATAAGCTTTTTCAACTGCAGCATCAAGTACCTTCACTGAAGCTGCCCAAATATCGGGACCCGTTCCATCTCCTTCAATAAATGGAACAATTGGGAAATCGGGAACTGTAATTTTCCCGTACTGATTGGTAATTTTTTCTCCGGTCATATCAAATTATGTATAATTAGTGGTTAATGTATAAATTACAAATTATCTGCTTTAATGTTCAATCATCGAAATCGAGATTAAAACGTGATTTAAGTTGTCCAAGCTCAGGATTCTTTTTCATCAGAAAATCCAGCTTATCCTGTTCGGTATAGATCTTTTTTCCATTTTGCTCTACCTCGGCCACCTCGGTAAGGATATCCACTGCCGCCATACCAGTAGCTTCCTGTATAAAACCTGCCAGTTGAGGCCGTATATTCTTGATAAAATTATCACGCTGCGCATCACTGTTAAGCAGTACCATCACTGTTCCATCTGCCTTTACCACCGGACGGTTATTGATAAGTGTGCTGAAGATCCGGGGCAGGCTCTTTTCAATGGAGGCCGCATAATCATTCCAGGCTTTCATGATCTCATCCGGATCCACAGGTCTCTTTTCGTGAGCTGAAGAGGCCAGATCTCCCTGGCCAGTCGTCTCTAGTACCACCGGCTCAGTTGATTTTGGTGTGGACCCTAGCAGGGTTTCCTTGATGGATATGGTGGTTTTTCTTACCGTACTGCTTGCACCATTGTTATCTAAAACCGGTGTGGATACAGGCTGTTCTTTCGGGGCAGGCACCTCTTCTTTGGAGATCAGATCTGCTTTTGCAGCAGGCACCTCTTCTTTGGAGATGATATCTGCTTTTGCAGCAGGCTTCTCTTGTTTGGAAGGTTCTGACTCAGTTACTGATTTTTTTTTTTGAACCTCAGTGAGGTTGGAGAGCTTCACGAGCGCCAACTCGATGGTCAATCGCTGATTCCTGCTTGTCCTGAACTGAATATCTGCCTGATTACAAATGTCCAATCCGGCAAAAAGGAACGGAAGTGAAACCTGAGCAGACTGTGACAGGTATTTTTCCTTGATTCCGGCACCCACCTCCATCAATTGAATTGTCTCCGGATTTTTACATACCATGAGGTCACGCAAGTGAGCTGCATAACCATTGATGAAATTCCTGGCATCAAAACCCTTGATCAGCACTTCGTTAAAAAGCAATAAGGCAGATGCAGTATCGTTTTCCAGGAAAAAGGTTGTCAGGTTGAAGAAGTATTCATAATCCAGTATATTCAGATTCCTGATCACATCCTGGTAAGTAATCTTTTCACCAGAAAAACTAACCACCTGGTCGAAGATGGAGAGCGCATCACGCATGGCTCCATCTGCTTTCTGAGCAATCACGTGCAAGGCATCCTCTTCGTATTGGAGTGATTCCTTGGAGGCAATCTGTTTCAAATAATCCACAGCATCCTCCACCCTGATCCGGTTGAAATCAAAAATCTGGCACCGTGATAAAATAGTAGGGATGATTTTGTGTTTTTCGGTGGTGGCCAGAATGAAGATTGCATGGGCAGGCGGCTCCTCAAGGGTTTTCAGGAATGCATTGAAAGCTGCCTGGGAAAGCATATGAACCTCATCAATGATATAGATGCTGTAGGAACCTATTTGTGGCGGGATCCTCACCTGTTCGGTCAGGTTCCTGATATCGTCCACCGAATTATTGGAGGCCGCATCAAGTTCATGGATGCTGTAGGAGCGGTTATCATTGAATGAGTTACATGATTCACAAACGTTACATGCCTCTCCGGTTTCCGTTAATTGAAAGCAGTTTATGGTTTTGGCAAAAATGCGTGCGCAGGTAGTCTTACCTACCCCGCGGGGACCACTGAACAGATACGCATGTCCCAGGTAGTTATTCAGAATGGAATTCTTCAGGGTGGTAGTGATGGATGGTTGACCTACTACGTCATTAAAGCTCGCAGGTCTGTATTTTCGGGCCGATACAATAAACTTATCCATTTGCGGTGCAAAGATAATAACTTAGTCATAAAGTCTATCGTTGAGAGTCTGTAAAGTCCAATTCATTGGTACAACTGATTAAATTGGACATTTCGAAATTTAAAGCAGGGATATATATTGTAATTATCAAGACCTCTTATGGAATTATTAAGGTTAAGAAGCTTCTTATTGAATTCATTATATTAGGTTTGTCGCAGGCTCAGAGTGTAGCAGGGGTAGTCGTTTTTGCGATTTTAGATAGTTACAATGTGGTGACTTTTGCACAATGAGGTGACTTATTAAAACATCCGCCCTCCCTTTGTGAGACCCATATAACCTTAATTACAAGGAGTTTAGGAGGCACTTCTAAAAACATAGAAAGAGCAGCGAAGTCACTTAATGGTGAGTAAGTCACACCCCGGTGACCTTCTGTTTTTGCGAAATAGCCCACCTAGTCGCTCTAATTTCTCTGGACAAGAAATTACAGTTCAAGAGTAAAAAACCGCAAAATGGCACCTTGCGAGAGATCAGGAGCTCTGGAATTAAATGCGTCGACCCACGATTAAAAAGGGCTTCTTTTTTGGCTGTTATTCAAAAACTTCCTACTTTTGCAGTCGATTTTTTAATAACTAAATTTTATATTACATGTTGAACCAATACGAAACCGTTTTCATTTGTACTCCCGTTTTGTCTGAAAGCCAGATGAAGGAAGCGGTTAGCAAATACAAGAAGGTGATCACCGATAGCAAAGGTGAGATCGTACATGAAGAGGATTGGGGCTTAAAAAAATTAGCCTATCCTATTCAGAAGAAGACCACTGGCTTTTACCACCTGATCGAGTTCAGGGCTGAGCCTGACTCAATTGCAAAACTTGAAACTGAGTACCGCAGGGATGAACGCATCATCCGGTTCCTCACCATGAAAATGGAGAAATATGCGGTCGTTTACAGTGAAAAGAAAAGAGCTAAGAAATCAGCAGAACTAAAACAGGAGGATAAATAATGGCACAAGATAATTCTGAAATCAGATATTTAACTCCACCAACGGTAGAGATCAAAAAGAAGAAGTATTGCAGGTTTAGAAAAAACCGGATTAAATACATCGACTATAAGGATCCCGAGTTCCTGAAGAAGTTCTTAAATGAACAGGGTAAGATCCTTCCGAGGCGCCTGACTGGAACCTCGTTGAAATACCAGAGAAAAATAGCGGTAGCTATCAAGCGCTCAAGGCACCTTGCAATGCTTCCTTATGTAACCGATATGCTTAAGTAAAAGGAGGAACCAGATATGAACATTATCTTAAAACAGGATATGCCCCACCTGGGACACAAAGACGACATCGTTACAGTAAAAAATGGTTATGCCAGGAATTACCTGATACCAAAGGGATATGCCATTAATGCAACGGAGCAGGCCAAGAAAGTTCACGCCGAGATCCTTCGTCAGCGCGCTCATAAAGAGGAGCAATTGAAGGAGGCTGCACTAAAGATGGCAGAAGAGTTAAAGAAAGTATCCCTGACCATTGGTGCTAAGACCAGTACCAAAGGGAAAATCTTCGGTTCGGTAAATACCATTCAGATTGCTGAAGCATTGACCGAAAAGGGATTTGAAGTGGAGAGGAAAACCATTTCCATCAAAGATGATTTGATCAAAGAGATTGGAAATTATTCTGCTACCGTGAAACTTCACAAAGAAGTTCTCGTGGATATTGCGTTCGAAATTATTTCAGAATAAGGAATTCTCAAACCTAATATATAACCGCTCGGGAAACCGGGCGGTTTTTTTATACCCTTTCTCGGATATTGTATTTACGGGATGTTTAAACCGGGACTGAAAATCTTTACTCAGTAAATATTTATAGGTCCCTTATTCAATCATCCCGTAAATACACACTATTTTACTGCAATTGTTTCGATTTCAACAAGAACCCCGAGAGGCAGTTCCTTCACAGCAAAGGCCGCCCTGGCAGGCTGATTTTCAGGATAGTACCTGGCATACACCTCATTCATCGCTTTGAAGTTAGTCATATCCGAAAGCAGACAGGTAGATTTCACTACATCTTCAAAACCATAGCCGGCCTCATCCAGAATGTTTCCGATGTTTTTCATCACCTGTTCTGTCTGTTCTTTGATACCCCCCTCTACTTTGGCTCCGGTCTCGGGAATAAGTGGCACCTGGCCTGATATATACAAGGTCCCATTCATTTCTACTGCCTGGGAGTAGGGCCCCACTGCTGCAGGAGCTTTGTCTGTTTGAATGATCTTTTTCATCACAAATGAATTAAAAATTATCTTGCCACGATTTCCTCTTATTATATTTCAGATCGGAAAGAATAGAGGATTTGGCATTGATCTGAAAGTTGTAGGATTTATAATCTCCAAAAGGGACCACGGAGATCCTCATCTCCCAGCAATGAAGATCTCTGTAAATACTCAGATTGGTAGTGGTAAACTGCTTTCTGTCAAGATCATATCCGGTATTAAATCCGATCTTCCAGTTGGGAGAGAGACTGAAATCACCCGAGGCGCGAACTGTTTGAACTATACTGACCTCATCCTCGGGTTTTCTATAACTAAAATTATAGTCGACCCGAACAGACCACGGTATATCAAAGTCCACATAGTCTCCGTAGTAATCCTCCATGTTGGGATCATATGTGGGGTCCTGGGTGGACATATCGCGCCTGTTCAACTGTGATTCCTGGTCCGGCTCAGTCTGGTCCGGCTTATCATTGTCAGTTTTCTGTTTGGATTTGAAAGAGAATCCTGCAGAGGCACTGGCATTGGTTAACCGAACCGGTTTCCCTGTCTGGGAAAAATAGGTTTCCCTGGTTCGGGACCGAATCGAATCATATCCAAAGGGATCTAAAACTCCCCGGAAAGAGAGATTCAGCTTGTTATTAAAAACGCGGGTATTCCCATTAAAGTTGACAGGCCGCCAGGCCGGTGTAAGGGTATCGGTGTGAAACAGGTTCAAACTGGTACTGAAGTTCAGATTATCCAGCAATTTCACCTTTTCCAATTCATCGACAGTATCGTTTTTTGATTTCATTTTGGCTTCAATATTGTTCCTCAATGAGAGGTTCAATGATCCGGATGCCCCTCTGACTGTAGGAGTTCCATATATCTGACCTTCGTAAATGGAATAAGTCTCCAGGGTATCATTACTCAACGGATCAACTACGTCCCGGTAATAGTCGGCTTGAATGGCACCCATGTCAGGTACATATGAAAAACTTGCGCTGGGGGTCATCACATGCCTGATGGCTTCAATTCGACCATCACCACTAAATTGGTACATTCCATAAATCTTTGGTGCCACCCCCGAACTGATACTTGGAAAGAGTGATTGGGCATATGAGAATTTATTGATAATCGAATCTGTAACAACAGGGTCATAGCGGATGATATTTCCATCCTCATCCACAATCTCTTCGTGTCTGGAAATATATTTATACATCTGTTTCGAGTAAACCATTCCGTTATAATTCATGGATGGTGTAATGGCAAAACTTTGAAGCATGGGGGTCTTTCTAAATGGTTTGATGCTGAGACTCAGCGGGATACTGTGCTTATAACCATTCTTCATATCATTCCATACCTCACTGGTGAACAGCGCGGAATCGGAGGTGCTAATCCGGTTTTCCAGCATACTGGTGTAGCTGAGCTGGATATCCTCGTACCACTTTTTGGGACCTGTTGCCGATTTACGTTTGAACGGATTGATCCGTGCCATGTTCAGGGAGACCTTGGGCATGGTCAGATTCACACCTTTTGTGTTACTATTCTGGGAATGGTTCAGTGACGCACTCAAATTAAAGGGGCTGTTGGGCCATGACTTGGTATAAGATATACTGGATTGCTTGGTGTTGGTCATCACACTATTAATATTCCTTGTGTGGTTCTTATCATAGGAAGAACTGGAAAGATTCACACTGGCCCGGAATGAACTGGTTGGATTGGCCCTTGGGTCCTGCGCATGGCTCCACCCGATCGCATAATCTTTGCTCATTTTGTATGATTCTTCAATATCCTTATATCCGGAAACATTTTTGAAATACTTCAAATTCAAATTGCCTGAAAACTTATAGTTCACTTTATAATTGGTACCCACTCGTAATCCCCAGGTTCCATTGGTATAGATATCCCCGGTGACACGAAGATCCATGTAATCGTTCATGGCAAAATAGTATCCACCTTCCCTCAGGTAAAATCCGCGGCGTGATTCCTCACCATATTTAGGGATCAGGATCCCCGAGGTTTTGGTTTTTGAGTTTGGAAAGAAACCAAATGGAATTCCCAGGGGCAACGGTACATCTGCAAGCACAATATAGGCCGGTCCCGATACGATCTTATCGCCTGGCATGCTGATGCCTTTTGTAATGGCTATATAGAAATGGGGATGTTCGGCATCACAGGTGGTGTATTTTCCATCCTTAATATGCACGTGTCCATTGTTCTGTTTTTTGGTCTGTTCTGCATGCAGATAGCCCCCTTCCTGTTCCGTAATAACCTCTTCAATAAACCCCTTTTGGCTCTTGAAATTGTATCTCAACCGCTTGGATTCGAAAGAGTTATTGGCATCAGTAAACACCGGGTCTCCTACAATGACCCCTGCCGAATCGGGCAGGCCGTTTGCAACGACCAGATTCAAATCCATTTCGTAACGGATGTAATCAGCCTCCAGTACAATATCCTCGTAGGCAATATGCGCACCCCCATAAAGTTCAACCGTACCTCCATCAAGTGAAAATACAAGAGAGTCATTGGCCGTGTAAGCTACCTCTGCATCAATGTCATTGCCCCCTGGCGGTGGTAATGGGATGGTATCACCGGTAAGAGAATCTAAAGTAAAACCGTGTGGAAAACCGGCCTGGAGCGAATCATTGGTCAGGGTACCAAATTGATCAATGGTATCGACTGTAACCGTGGAATCAGGCTGTTGTGCATACAATATGCTGCAGGCTGAAACAGTTAGTAAGATGATGAAAAGTATCTTTATACGGTCGTAGTGCAATCTGAATAAACTTATATTTTTGTGCTAAATGCAAAGGTAATGCCAATTAATATAAAACGGTCATTTCACGCAATTCTTGTATCAACATTTTTAGCTTACAGCTTTGCACTCTCTGCAACTGCAGGTGGAGGAGAAGATGTTACCAAGGGAATTCGCACCGTGGTTATCGATGCAGGGCATGGTGGCAAGGATTCGGGGGCTGTGGGTAAAAGAGGAAAGGAGAAGGACATTGCTCTCTCTATTGCCCTGAAGGTAGGTCAATACATTGAAGAGAACATGCCAGAAGTTGAATTGATCTACACCAGAAAGAAGGATGTTTATGTGGATCTTTGGAAACGGGCCGAAATTGCCAATGAGGCTGAGGCTGATCTGTTTATTTCCATCCATGTGAATGCCTTTACACGATCCTCTGCATACGGAACCCTTACCCTGGTGTTGGGTCAACACAGGGAAGATGAAAACTTCGATGTGGCAGTAAGGGAAAACTCTGTGATTCTGTTGGAAGAGGATTACGAAACCAGGTACGAGGGATTCGATCCCAAATCCACCGAATCCTATATCATGTTCTCTCTGATGCAGAAGACATATTTTAAGCAAAGTATTGAGTTTGGAGCTTTTGTTCAGGATCAATTCAGGGAGCGTGCACAAAGAAAAGACCTGGGAGTCCGGGAACAGGGCCTCCTTGTCCTGGCTCAGACTTCCATGCCGGGTGTATTGATCGAAACAGGATTTATTTCAAATGCTCAGGAAGAGAAATACCTGATGACGGAATATGGTCAGGATATCATTGCATCCGCTATCTACAGGGGATTCAGAGCTTATAAGGAGGAGATTGACCGCCGCAGCGATTTTACGGTTGTGGTCGTGGAAGAGATCATTGAAGAACCTGTTCCTCCATCTGTTGAACCAAAACCAATCCCCGCCGATCAGATCGTATTCAGTATCCAGATCGCTTCCTCAAAAAGCAAAGTATCCACAGATCCCTCTTCCTTTAACGGTCAGAAGGGGGTGGTGGTGGTTCAGGATGGAAGATGGTTTAAGTATATGGTGGGCCAGGAAACAAACTACCACAATGCACTGGAAAGGTGCCGGGCAATCAAAGAGAAATTCCCGGATGCCTTTGTTGTAGCTTCAAAAAACGGGAAACTTATTCCTATGAACGATGCGCTTATTGAAATAAACAGATAATATGAAACTCAGCAGCGAAGCTAAAATAGGGATTATTGGAATCCTGACTCTTGCGGTTCTAATCTGGGGGATCAATTACCTGAAGGGAAGAAATATCCTCACCAATACCTATTCACTCCATGCATACTACAGTGATGCTGGCGGACTGGAATCATCTGCACCGGTTCTTATGAATGGAGTAAAGATTGGCTTCATTAAGGAACTCGAATTATCTCCCGGCGAAAGCAAACCCATCAAGGTTGTATTGAGTATTGAAAAAGCATATCCAATTCATAAAGGTTCTCAGGCAGTACTATTCAGTGCCGATCTGCTGGGAACCAAGGCAATCCGGATCGAACAATCCGGAGAGAAGCAACTCCTTGGGTACAACGATACCATACAATCCATTATTGAACCTGATATGCTCTCCTCCCTTCAGGCACAGATAATGCCAGTGATGCAACAGATAAGTAATCTTGCTGTTTCGTTGGATAGCCTGACCCTGGGAGTGGATCAATTGATAGATTCTGAAGCCACCAGAGAAACCATGGTACATCTATCAGCAATATCCGAATCCCTCAAAACTTCCCTGGAGCCTGGAGGTTCGTTGAATCAAAGCTTTGGGAACCTGGAGTCTTTCACAGCCATGCTGAAAGCCCAGGAGGAGGATGTGGCATCTCTTACCAGCCATTTGAATTCCATCAGTCAGTCTGTGGACAGTGCAGGGATAAACAAACTTAGTCATGAGTTATTGGCCATGACTCAACAGTTTTCCCTTATCCTTGAACAGATCAACTCCGGCCAGGGAAATGCCGGTAAATTTATCTATACAGACAGTCTTTACCTTAACCTGGACCTGCTCATCTCAGATCTTGATGAACTTATCCGGGACCTGAATGAAAATCCGGAAGATTATGTCCATATTTCACTGTTTGGAAATTCACAGAAGAAGAAAAAGTAATTTCAGGAAACAACGCATTCATCTCTTTTGACTATTTGCTGAATTTGTGTGACCAACTCCCATCTGTTTTTACCGAAACCATTAAACCAAAAATTGAATTAGGAGAGCTAAAGGTTTAAATAACAATTTATTAAGGTTATATTATCGGTAAGAATCTGTATCTTATTGGTTATCAATATTATAAAAATTATCATTTTTTTTTCATTCGTTAAATAATTGACCTTAAAACCAATATAGTTATTCCGAGAATTTCAAGCTTCTTAGAATTTTTTTTTACCTTTTTTTTCACAATCTTTGCTTAAGGGAATCCCGTAAACTATAAACGTATTAACAAACCTAAAATTGACGTTTACAATGCATGAACGTGTTTGGAATAATTGTCTGAATGTGATCAAAGACAACGTTCCCTCAATAAGTTTTCGTACTTGGTTTGAGCCTATTATTCCCCTTAAGCTTGATAATGATATATTAACCATCCAGGTTCCAAGCCCCTTCTTTTACGAATATCTGGAAGAGCAATATATTGATATACTGCGCAAAGTGATAAAAAAGGAGTTGGGACCAGAGGCGAAGCTTGAGTATAATGTGGTCATGCAAAATAACTCTTACAGCAACAGCAAACCATATACAGTAAAATTCCCGGCAAAAAACAGCAAGGAGATCAAGAATATACCTGTTTCTGTTCCACTGGACAGTACAGAAAATACCATTAAAAATCCATTTGTTATTCCCGGATTAAAAAAGCTGGATATTGATCCCAGGTTGAATCCTGAGAATTCTTTTGAGAACTTCATTGAAGGTGAATGCAACCGGCTGGCCAGGTCGGCCGGATATGCTGTATCAAAAAATCCGGGTGGCACAGCATTTAACCCTCTTCTGATTTACGGGGAGAGCGGACTGGGTAAAACACACCTGGCGCAGGCCATTGGAATTGAAGTAAAAGATTTATACTCAGAGAAGACAGTCCTCTACGTGAATGCCAATAAATTTCAGACGCAATTTGTTGACGCCATCAGAAACAACAATAAAAATGATTTTCTGCACTTCTATCAGATGATCGATGTGCTGATCATTGATGATGTGCATGAGTTCGCAGGCAAGGAGAAAACACAGGACACTTTCTTCCATATTTTCAACCATCTTCACCAGAGTGGCAAGCAGCTGATTCTTACATCCGATAAACCGCCAGTAGAGTTGCAGGGTATGGAATCACGGTTGCTAAGCAGGTTCAAATGGGGACTCTCTGCCGATCTGCAGGCACCTGACTTTGAAACCCGGATGGCCATCCTCAAGAAGAAAACCTACAACGATGGCATTGACCTTCCTGAAGAGGTGCTTGAATACATTGCTACACATATTTCTGATAACATCCGTGAACTGGAAGGTGCACTGATCTCCCTACTTGCTCAGTCAACCCTCAATAAGAAAGAGATTACCCTGGATCTGACCAAGGAGATGATCGACAAGCTCATTAAAAGCACCAAGCGGGAGATCTCCATTGATTATATCCAGAAAGTGGTGTGTAACTACTACAACATCGGTCTGGAACTATTGCAGTCCAAAACACGGAAGCGGGAGATTGTTCAAGCCAGGCAGGTTGCCATGTTCTTTTCCAAGACCCTTACTAAATCTTCGCTGGCCACTATTGGATCACAGATTGGAGGGAAGGATCACGCAACTGTACTTCACGCATGCAAAACTGTAAACAATCTGATTGAAACAGATAAACGATTTCGGCTCCAGGTGGATGAGATCGAAAAGAAACTAAAAATGTAACAACATTGAGAAACAGGTTCAGAGAGCCTGTTTTTTTTTAACCCATAGGTCTGAATGCACTTTTTAATTTTATGCATACTCTCTTCCACAGGCATCTTTGTTATATTTAAATCCATTGAACGGTTCGGTATCCCCCCTCTCCCAATTATCGTAATCAACTACCTGATTGCTAGTGCCCTGGGCTTCATTATTAATCCTGGTTATGCAAGTTTCAGCAGCATTATGGAGATGAAATGGTTACCCATCAGCATCATTATTGGGATCATGTTTATCATCATGTTTTTCCTGATTGCATTTTCATCCCGTAAAGCCGGAATTTCAATTACAACCGTTGCAAGTAAAATGTCGGTCATCTTTCCGATCATTTTTTCTTTACTCATCGATCCCTCCGACCAGCTAAACCTCATTAAGAGTGGCGCTATACTATGCACCCTGGGCGGGGTGGCTCTCACCATCTATAAACCTCGGAAAGGCTCCCTGGATCTTGCGGTTATCTACATACCACTGATTCTTTTTATGGGAATGGGAGTGGTTGATTCTCTTGTGAAATTTGCACAACACAGGTTTGTAAATGATGCTGATACAGCGCTGTTTAGTGCCGTTCTTTTTCTGAATGCTTTTTTAGCAGGAGTGATCATGCTGTTCTTTTACCCGAAATACTTCCGCAGTTTTCTGCGGATGAAAGTATGGGGCTGGGGATTTTTGCTGGGTGGAGTGAACTTCGGTTCCATTTTCTTCCTGGTTCGTGCACTGAATTATGTCTCACCTGCCGGAAATGGATTGGATAGTTCAGTCATTTTCGGAATCAACAACGTTGGCATTGTCGGGCTCAGTGTACTTCTTGGGCTATGGCTCTTCAGGGAGCGCCTGCAACTATTGAACTGGTTGGGTATCATTCTTTCGGGGATCGCTCTCATCCTTTTCACGCTGGGATAGATGAACGATACTTATAAAACCATACAATCAAAATCTGAAGGCCTTTATAAGGAGAAGGGAAGCAGATTTATTGCTTTGGCATATCCAATGAGCTCAGAAGAGGCCATTAAGGGTGAGATAGCTGAACTGCGAAAGCGTTTTCATGATGCACGCCACCACTGTTTCGCCTGGCGTCTGGGAGCAGATTCAGAGCGTTACAGGGTAAGTGATGATGGGGAACCCTCAGGGAGTGCCGGGAAGCCCATATTCGGACAGATCCAGTCAAGGGAACTAACCAATGTACTTGTGGTAGTGATCCGCTACTTTGGTGGCACACTGCTGGGTGTAGGTGGTTTGATCAACGCATACAGGTCGGCCGCTTCCAACGCATTGGAGAAGTCTGGGATTATTGAAATGAGGGTGAATAGCCAACTAAAACTGAAATTTGGATATCTACAGATGAATTCAGTAATGAAAGTGATCAAGGATTTCCAACTGGAATTTGAGAACCAAGAGTTTGATCTGGATTGTTCACTCACGCTTAAAGTATGGAAACGGAATGAAATACAGGTAGTTAAAAAACTTTCAATCATTGAAGGGTGTACAGTTGAACATGATATATAAGAGGAAGTTATTAGATATTATAAACAATGCGAATCGCTCAGTAGACTCAATATTATATTTGTAATAAACCTAGTTCTTATGAAAAACAAAAACCTTGTTTCGATCACAGATTTCAACAAAGAGGAGTATCTGAGGATCCTGGAGCTGGCTGCAGAGTTTGAGAAGAAACCAAGACAGGACATTCTGAATGGTTATGTCATCTCTACCCTGTTCTTCGAACCCTCCACCAGGACCCGTTTAAGTTTTGAAACAGCCATCAATGGTTTAGGCGGAAGGGTGATTGGATTTAGTGATTCCGGGGCCACCAGCGCCTCAAAAGGAGAGACACTGCATGATACCATCAAAATGGTTAGCAATTATGCAGATTTGATCGTCATGCGCCATCCTCTTGAAGGGAGTGCCAGACTTGCCAGCGAAGTCTCATCTGTTCCTATTGTCAACGCCGGTGACGGGGCAAACCAGCATCCAACCCAGACCCTTCTGGATATGTATTCCATATTGAAAACCCAGGGCACACTTGAAAACCTGAAGATCTTCATGGTTGGGGACCTAAAATATGGCCGTACCGTTCACTCTCTGCTCCAGGCTATGTCAGAGTTTAACACCACCTTCTTTTTCATCTCACCCGATGAGTTAAAGATGCCAGCCACTTACAAGTTATACCTCGATAAAATGGGATTGGAGTACTATGAAGGAGGCGACCTTACGGAGTTTTTAAATGAGGCTGATATCCTTTATATGACCAGGGTTCAACAGGAACGCTTTACCGATCCCATTGAATATGAAAGGGTGAAGAACGCATACATTCTACGTAAAAAAATGCTTGAAGGGACTAAGGATACTATGAAAATACTCCATCCCCTGCCCAGGGTGAATGAAATTCATACAGATGTGGATGCAAGTCCGCATGCTTACTACTTTACCCAGGCCAGAAATGGTGTTTACGTACGAATGGCCATTCTCAGTTCCATAATTGGAGTAAAATAAAACCTGGAGAAACGTATAAGAACCTACAAATGAAAGATAAACAACTATCAGTCAGCGCAATAAAAGAAGGGACCGTAATTGATCACGTGCCTGCCTCTGCATTATTCAAGGTTGTCTCCATTCTAAACCTGGATAAACTGAATACCATGATCACCATTGGAAACAGCCTTGGAAGTGAGAAGCTGGGGAAGAAGGGGATCATCAAGTTGTCCAAAGTTTTCTTCCAGGACAATGACATCAATAAAATTGCACTGGTAGCGCCCTGTGCCAAATTGAATATCATCCGAAATTATGAGGTGGTTGAAAAGAGGGTGGTTGCCATACCGGATGAGATTGTGGGGATCGTGAAATGTGTGAACCCAAAATGCATTACCAACAATGAAGAGGTGACCACCAGGTACGAAGTGGTCTCCAAATCAGAAGTGAAGCTCAAATGCCACTATTGCGAGAAGATCACAGATCAGGATAACATCGAGATAATATAGTTGAAAGGCGAAAGGCAAATGTGGAAAGTAGAAAGTCTAACTTTTGACCTACTTGTGACTTTTAACTTTCTGCTTTTGACTACCTGATCCGGTCGTAGGCTTTTACCAGCAACTCATCCCTTCGAATCCTCCTGAAAGCCAGGTATGTAAGAATTATGGCAATGGGAGGTATGACGACTCTCCACTGATGGAGGGTTTGGGCACCATCCAATTGGTTCTTTGCTACCCATATGTAGTAAAAGATCATTCCCACCATTCCTGCATAAAGAAAGATCAGGAAAACAGATAGACGCATCTGTCTGATCCGGTTCTTATAGAAGAAAATATTGAGGAAAGTCAGAATAGCAACCAGGATGAAAAAAACCGATAGTGGCCAGGTTGCCACTGCCAGTTTTTCCCCATCCAATTCAAATATTCCAGAATACTTCAACACATACTCCACACCATTCACAGTGAACAGGGCCAGGGGTCCGGTTAAGAGGAACAAAGAGATAATAAAGACCCCCAGAAGATAGAGGGTCTGTGGTCGCTGCAACATAAAGAGTGTTCTAACTAGTTATTTCCAAGGATCAGCGGCATTCCCTCCTTGCCACTTCCAATGACCACAACCTTGCTGTTGGCTGAATTGGCCAGCTCCAAGGTTGCATCGATACCCTTCTGTTTCAGAATATTAGTGGTGAGGGATTGACTGATGATACGGTTGTAGTCAGCAATACCCTGCGCTTGAATCCTCAGGCGATCCGCTTCACTTGTCTCCCGCTCCAGCCTGTACTGGTAAGCCAGTGCTTCCTGCTGCTGCTGCAGCTTGCTCTCAATGGCTGCTTTAATCTTTTCAGGCAGTGTAATGGAGCGGATCAGCAAGTCTTTCATCTCGATATTCTTTTGTGCCAAGGCCTCACGGGTAGTTTCAATAATTAAGGACTCTACTTCGGTGCGTTTTGTGGAGTAAATCTCTTCCGCGGAATAACGACCGGTAATGGCTCGAACCGATGATCTGACATTGGGGATCACCATCACAGAAACATAGTTGACTCCAATATTTTCATGGAGGTGCCCGATCTTGGTATAAAAAGGATTGAAAATAATGGTCACATCCACATTGATTGAAAGACCACCTTTGTCAAGTACATCCATGGTCTCTTCACTCTTCTGTTCCCTGACATCATAACGGATCATGTCATTCCAGGGGGCAATCACGTGAAAACCGGGTATAAAGACATTCTCCTTATCCAGCCCCATGCCAAATTTTTTAAAGATCACTGCACGTTCACCAGGTTTCAGTACATAAAACATCTGGCTTCCAAAAATGAGCAAAAGCACCACAATGGCCACCACACTTACAATAACATATTGCGCTCTTTTCATAACTGTGTTATTTTATATTGTGAGTAAGTAATTTCTAAGCAGGGGTAAAAATACATTATTTTTATTGAAAATATGGCAAAGGAATTGCTATGGCGCCTATTTCGCACACAGATCTTATTTTAAATCCTGACGGGAGCATCTATCACCTTCACCTGCTGCCGGAGGATATCGCCGACACCATTATCCTGGTGGGTGATCCGGGAAGGGTAAAGCAGGTTTCCTCATATTTTGACAGTGTGGAATTGGAGAAGGTAAACCGGGAATTTGTCACCCATACCGGCACATACCAGGGGAATCGTATCAGTGTGATCTCCACCGGGATCGGGACCGATAACATAGATATTGTCCTCAATGAACTGGATGCGCTGGTAAATGTGGATCTGGCAAACCGACAGGTAAACCCCTATCATAAGCGGCTAAATCTGATACGCCTGGGAACAAGTGGGGCCCTTCATGCAGATATTCCGGCAGGTGCCCGTATTGTGACACAGATCGCCGGAGGTTTCGACGGATTGTATCATTTCTACCAGGATGATAAGCAGGTAACAGTTCCCGGACTTGCAGATGCATTTATGAATTTTACTGGTTGGAAGAAGAGCCTTGCTGAACCCTATTTCATTAAAGGATCTGAGAAACTAATCACATTACTTTCAGAGAGTGATCAGGTTTCGGGAATTACAATATCGACCCCCGGCTTTTATGCTCCACAAGTACGATCCATTCGTCTCTCCCCATTTGACAAAGCACTGGTTCAGAAAGTCGGATCATTCAGTTTTAATGAAATGCGCATCAACAATTTTGAAATGGAGAGCTCAGCCCTTTATGCGCTTTCAGCACTTTTGGGACATGAGGCACTTACCATATGCATTGCCATTGCCAATCGCATTTCTGAGGCATTTCTGGAGGATTATAAAACAGCAGTGGAAGGCCTGATCACCACGGTTCTGGATAAACTTGCATTGCATGACTGACCATAATCACAGAGAGATTGAGGCCTTGATGAATCTCCTTGAGGATCCTGATAACCAAATATTTAACACGGTGTCTGGTCGTCTTATTGAAATGGGTGAAGAGGTTGTGCTGCCCCTTGAAAAGCGGTGGGAGATAACACTCAAACCGGAGCTGCAAGAGAAAATTGAAAATGTAATCAAGCAGATTCAGTTCAACACCCTCCAGCGAGGCATGGACATTTGGAAAACGACCGGGGGGACAGACCTTCTTTATGGAGCATTCCTGGTGGCCCGGTTTCAATATCCTGATCTGGGGTATGACCCCATTAATGAAGTAGTCGAAAAAATCAAACGGGATATCTGGCTCGAGCTGAACAACGAATTGACTGCCCTTGAGAAAGTGAAGGTGATCAACTACTTCATGTATGATATCCATAAGTTTGATAAAAGTCTTAAAAAGGCCCACACCCCACAGCTATACCTGGTCAACCATGTGATTGACACCTTTAAAGGGAGTCCAGTCATGCTGGGTTTAATTTATGCCGAACTGGCCAGACGACTCAACCTGCCCATTTACGGAGTGAACCTGCCTCGCAATTTCGTGCTCTGTTATTATGATCAGGATTTCCAGGATGATCCCAATGGGATCCTATTCTATATTAATCCTTCCGACAATGGGGCGGTATTGGGTCAAAAAGAGCTCAAGTATTTTCTGAGTCAGTTAAAGATCGACGAAAAGGAGTCGTACTACAAACCCTGCTCCAACACAGATATCATTGAAAGATTGATCATTAATTTGCAGTATGCCTACGACCGGTCTGGTCATCCTGATATGGCACTAACTCTTAAAAGATTACTTCGTAATCAGTGAAAAGGGAAAAGTAAAAAAGGAAAAGGGAGATACTTGTACCTATTGTCTTGTACCTTCATACTTGATAATAGTGCCGGTACCAATCGACGAATCTTTGGATCCCGGTTTCAATTGGTGTGCCTGGATTATAAGCGTAATCCCTTTTCAGGGAGGATACATCAGCCCATGTTTTTTCCACATCACCCGGCTGGATAGGCATCATCTCCTTCCTGGCTGTTTTGCCCAGAGCTTTTTCCAGGGCTTTAATAAAATCAGTTAATTTTACCGGACTACTGTTTCCAATATTATGGATCTTATAAGGAGCAGATGATGCGGAAGGATCGGGTAAAAGCGGATCCCAATCCCCACCAGCTTTGGGTGGCTGAAGAATCATCTTTTCAATCCCTCCCACAATGTCGTCAACATAAGTGAAGTCGCGCTCCATTTTTCCATGGTTAAAAACCTGAATGGGTTTTCCTTCAAGAATTGCCTTGGTAAACAGAAACAGTGCCATATCGGGTCGACCCCAGGGTCCATAGACAGTAAAAAAGCGCAATCCAATGGTAGGGATACCAAACAGATGACTATAGGTATGTGCCATCAGCTCGTTGCTCTTCTTGCTGGCTGCATAAAGGCTAACAGGGTGGTCCACATTGGAGCTAACCGAAAATGGCATCTTTTTATTGAGCCCGTACACGCTTGAGCTACTGGCATAAATCAGGTTCTTCACAGGGTGATGCCTGCACGCCTCAAGAACATTCAGGAAGCCAGTGATGTTGCAATCAATATATGCTTCCGGATTAGTGAGACTGTAGCGTACACCCGCCTGGGCAGCCAGGTTGACGACCACATCGAAATTGCGATTGGCAAAAAGTTCAAGAAGCGCCTCCCTATCTTCAAGCTTCAGCTGGATAAATTGATAATTATCAGATTTCGTACTGAATACAAGCTGATTATAGGCAATCTCATCCCGGGAAATACCCGCCTCCTCAAGCCTGCTGTATTTCAAATCGACATCATAGTAATCATTGATGATGTCCAATCCAGTCACATGAAATCCCTGGTCAACCAGTTTAGTAGCCAGGTGAAATCCAATAAACCCGGCTGTACCTGTAACAAGAACTCTCTTCATTATTTGGCGTAACTAATGGCACGTGTTTCACGGATCACGGTTATCTTCACCTGTCCGGGATAGGTCATTTCGTCCTGTATCTTCTTTGCAATATCAAAGGAGAGGGTTTCAGCATCTTTATCAGTCACTTTTTCACTCCCCACAATAACCCTTAATTCACGACCAGCCTGTATGGCATAAGTCTTTAATACACCAGGATAAGATAGCGCCATGGCTTCTAATTCTTTCAAACGCTTGATGTAAGATTCTACCACTTCACGGCGTGCACCGGGTCTGGCTCCGGAAATGGCATCACAAACCTGTACAATGGGAGCCAGCAATGTTGTCATCTCTACCTCATCGTGATGGGAGCCTATGGCATTGCATACTTCACCTTTTTCTTTGTACTTCTCAGCCAATTTCATACCGAAAACGGCGTGTGGAATCTCCGGCTCATCATCAGGCACCTTCCCAATATCGTGCAGCAATCCTGCCCGCCTGGCCAGTTTTGCATTAAGACCCAATTCTGTCGCCATGATTGCACAAAGGTTTGATACTTCCCGTGAGTGCTGCAGCAGGTTTTGGCCATAGGAGGAACGGTATTTCATTTTTCCAACCATTCTTGTGAGCTCCGGATGAAGGCCGTGAATACCCAGATCAATGGCAGTACGTTTGCCCACCTCAATGATCTCCTCTTCAATTTGTTTCTTGGTTTTTGAAACCACCTCCTCAATCCGGGCAGGATGGATCCTGCCATCAGTTACAAGCTGGTGCAAAGATAACCTGGCTACTTCCCTTCTTACGGGGTCAAATGCTGACAGGATAATGGCTTCTGGTGTGTCATCTACAATCACTTCAACACCGGTAGAAGCTTCAAGCGCACGGATATTTCGACCTTCACGACCGATAATCCGTCCCTTCAACTCATCCGACTCAATATGAAAGACAGTCACCGCATTTTCGATGGCTGTCTCGCCTGCGACCCGTTGTATTGTTTTGATGACAATATTTTTGGCCTCTTTGGTGGCCGTCATTTTTGCCTCATCAACAATTTCATTGATCAGTGACATCGCCTCGGTCTTTGCCTCCTCTTTCAGAGACTCTACAATTTGGGATTTTGCCTCTTCAGCTGAAAGTCCGGATATGGTCTCCAACTGCTCCACCTGCATGCGATGTGATCTTTCCAGCTCCTCTTTCTTCTTCTCTACGATGTCAAGTTGAACTCCAAGGTTCTCACGAATGGTTTCCAGTTCTTTATTCTTCCTCTGTGCATCTTCATTTTTTTGTGAAATAGAAAACTCTTTCTGCTTTACCTCATTCTCACGCTGATTTAACTTACTATTCTTCTCATTGATGATTTTCTCATGTTCCTCCTTTAACTGAAGGAACTTCTCCTTAGCCTGCAGTATCTTCTGTTGTTTGATCATCTCTGCTTCACCTTCTGCCTCTTTGATCAGATTCGTGCTTTTCTTTTTGACAATTGTGTTAAAAAGAAAAAACGCAATACCTGTTCCCACCAGCAATGAAGCTCCTCCAACTACAAGATACAAGACCATGGATGTCTGTAGCACCAATGATTGCATTAACAGTTCCATAGGTTTCTCATTTTAGACAATAAAAAAACCCGCATATTTCCCCAAGATCTTTTAAAACCCCATAAAGCATGGGAGGAACTGCCAAACTGTATCGAGTGTCCAATGTCCGAACGTATCGGTATTCCGGCGAACCGAAACTTTGGCCTGCTCTTTACAATCCGAGCTTTGTTCCAATTTGATAAATGTTGAGTTCCAAAAATAATTGAAGAAACAATGCGGGCAAACTCTTAGTATGTAAAGAACGCTATTACTCTTTGTTCAATAAATCATCCAACTCACTACTCAAAACTCCTAACTCCTCTTCCAAAGATACAACATTTTGTTGTTGTTCGCAATCTATTAAATTAATCACGAATTGAAGAGCTGCCATGGCAATAAAGTCCTGTGTATCCTTATCTGTATATCTCTGCTTGTACTGTAAGACCTTATCATTAATCAACTTGGCCGCTTTCCTGATCTTCTCCTCGTCCTGCCGCTTTATTTTCAGGGGATAAAACCGTTCTGCTATTTGCACCTTTATGGATAGCTGATCTTCCATCATCCCCGTATTATCTGTTTAAAAGAGTAATACACTTGTCAATCTCCCGCACAATTTTATTTATTCGTATCCTGGCATCGTGTGCATCTGTACCATCTGCCATAATACTTTTCGCCAGCGATAATTGTTGGTTTTTCTGTTCTAATTCATCAATCACCGACTGTTTTTGTTGAACCATTTGTTGAAGATCCTCGTTCTTCAGCTGTAATCGGTTGTTTTCTTCCAATTGCTCCCGCATCCGGTCTTTTACCGATTGTATTTTATCCTTGATTCCCTCCAGTATTTCAACCTGGTCAACACTCATTTAACAGAGATATATAATACAAATATAGAATTATTTTGATAATAATAAATGAGATCTATTTCCAATTAAAACATAAAACTTTAGCTTTGGAACTTCCAAATTCAGAAGAAGTAGTATGCAAAGATATATCCTGATTGCTTTATTCCAATTATTTATGTTCCAGTTATTTGGACAAGATAATGATGCATTTTATCCTCCCTTGAAAATCCCAATGCATCTTTCAGGTAACTTCGGGGAGATCCGGTCCGATCACTTCCATTCAGGCATTGATATCAAAACGCAGGGTACCATTGGTCATCGCGTCTATTCAATTGATTGCGGGTATATTTCCAGAATAAAGGTCCAGGCAAATGGATATGGAAAATCGATCTACATCACTCATCCCGGTGGATATACTTCCGTCTATGGTCACCTGGACCGCTACAGGGATGATATTGCAGAACATGTGAAACGTATGCAGTACAAACAACGATCTTTTAAAGTGGACCTCTATTTAAAACCTGATCAGTTTCAGCTGAAAAAGGGAGATTTTATCGCATACTCAGGCAACAGTGGAGGCTCTTCAGGTCCGCATCTGCATTTCGAAGTCCGTACAGCAGGGAATCAGCATCCCACAAATGTGTTGAAATATGGTTTTAACATTGAGGATCGGGTAGCCCCCAGATATTTGTCTCTTTTCTTGAATCCCGCAGGCAGGGAGAGCCATGTGAATGGAAGCTCAGAAATGTTTTCATCAAAGATTGTGAAAGAGAAGGGGTACTATACCATCCCGTATGGCTCTACCATTATTGCTTCGGGAACAGTGGGAATTAGCGTAGAGGTATTCGACTACCTGAACGGTTCCTCCAACCGTTGTGGTGTATACAAACTCCAATTATATGTAGATGAAGAATTAACCTACAGTCATACAATGGATGAGTTTTCATTCTCGGAAACACGGTATATTAATGCCCATATCAATTACCTGGAGAGAATCCGCACAGGGATCAAAGCGCACAATCTTTACCGCCTTCCAAATGACAGATTGCGCATATACAATCAACAAATAAACCATGGTGCCCTGGAGCTGAATGAGGAGAAGACATACGATTTACGGGTGGTGGCAACAGACGTAGCTGGAAACAGGTCAGAGCTGAAATTTACGATTACCGGAGAAAAGAGGATCATACCAGCGAAAAATCCCCCACAGGGTTTTGTGAAATCCATGAAATATAATCTATTAAACAGGTATGATAATGGGGAGGTGATTGTTGAGATACCACCCAAAGCCCTGTACCAGGATATGGACTTCACATTTGAGAGAACACCCGCAATCCCGGGAACAATGAGTCAAGTTTTTCATATCGCTTCACCCGAGATCCCGGTGCATCTTCCCTACAGCCTCTCTATTAAAACAACCGTTACAGATCCGAAGTTACAGGAAAAACTCCTCCTGATCACCCTGAATGATAAGGGTGAGATAGAAGAAGCAGGTGGTGAATACCACAACGGTGCAGTGGTGGCCCGTCTCAGAAAATTCGGAAAATTTGCCATTTCAGCTGATACAGTTGCGCCTGAAATTATCCCGGTAAATGGTAAGGCAGGAGGAGATCTTTCCGAAAGGAGTTCACTGAGGTTCACCATCAGGGATGACCTCTCCGGCATAGAAAAGTATGAAGGATACATCGATAACAGTTGGGTTCTGTTTGAGTATGACATGAAAAATGATTTACTTACATACACCTTTGACAGTGATCGGATTGCAAGGGGCTCATCCCATGGCCTGGAGCTCTATGTGACTGATTCCAAAGGAAATGTGAGCCTATTTCGTTCTACGTTTACCTGGTAAACCAATTGTTATGAAAGAGAGATACAGGGTAACCGGACTGATGTCGGGATCATCCATGGATGGAGTTGACCTGGCGATTTGCGAGTTTAACAGGCACAACTCCCAATGGAGCTACACCATTCTCGCTGCAGACACCCTCCCCTACCCTGAGGCACTTCGGGAAAAACTTGAGCAAGCATGCAATTGGGAAAGTGCAAAAATTAAACTGCTGGATATTGAATTGGGTGAATTTTATGCGAAGCTACTCAATGATTTCCACAAAACAGAGGAGCTGATCCCGGATCTGATTGCGTCCCACGGACATACCATTTTGCATGAACCGGACCTTGGGATTACCTTACAAGCCGGTCATGGAGGAATCATGGCAGAAAAAACAGGGATACCAGTAGTCAATGATTTCAGAAGTGCCGACGTTGCACAGGGAGGAGAGGGTGCCCCCCTTGTCCCCATTGGCGACAGTCAACTGTTTGGCACCTATGATGCGTGCCTGAACCTGGGTGGAATTGCCAATATCTCGTATGATGATTCAGCAGGTCAGCGGATAGCTTATGATCTCTGTGTCACCAATATGGCACTCAATTGGATTGCAGGTTTGAGTGGTCTTGAATACGATAAAGGAGGAGCCATTGCGAGAAAGGGTCAGGTGGATAAAAAGTTACTTCAGACCTTAAATAACCTGGAGTATTATAGAACGAAACCTCCAAAATCACTGGGTAGAGAATGGTTTCTGCTAAATTTCCAACCAAAATTGGATCGTACAAACCTGGAGGTATGTGATTTAATGGCAACTACAGTGGAACATATGGCACTGCAGATTGCCTCGGGGATCAATACTCAGAAAATCAATTCAGTTTTGGTTACCGGAGGAGGTGCACTGAACCAAACTCTGATAAAAAGGTTAAGGTATCATACGTCGGCGCAAATAGAGATTCCTGACATGCTTCTGATACAGTTTAAAGAAGCGCTGGTATTTGCTTTCCTGGGTCTTTTAAGAATCCGGGGGGAGATTAACTGCCTCTCCAGCGTAACAGGTGGTAAAAAAGATCTTTCTGCCGGAACCATATATAAAATTAACAACCATTGATATGATGAACAACTTTATTGCATTCAATCCCACAAAACTTCATTTTGGCCGGGGGGTAGTAAGCAGGCTCGGATTACATGCTTCTCAATTTGGGAAAAAAGCCCTGTTGGTTTACGGCGGCGGATCTGTCCTTAGAAATGGCAGTTACCAGGAGACCCTGGAGCAGTTGAAACAAAACAACATTGATGTCACTGAATATAATGGCATCAAACCCAATCCCAGGGTGGAGGATGTAAACAGAGCAGCACAAATTGGCCGCGAGAACAGCGTCGATATGGTGGTTGCTGTGGGTGGAGGAAGTGTCATCGATGCATCAAAGATTATTGCCATCTGCATTGCCGATGGTTGTGATGCATGGGGAGTGATGACCGGCAAACATGATCCTGTGGCCACTGTGCCACTGATTGCAGTCTTAACCCTTGCGGCAACAGGAACCGAAATGAATGCAGTCTCTGTACTTCAAAATCCTGAGACCAAAGAGAAAATTGGATTCAAAAATGACTTGATGTATCCTGTGCATTCGTTCCTCGATCCTGTGTACACTCAATCGGTGCCTGCAAATTATACTGCATATGGAATCGTGGATCTGATCGCACATAGCCTGGAAGCCTGGTTTGGGGAAGGAGATGCTTCTTTATCTGACCGTTTTGTAATATCCATCATCAAGGAAGCAATGGAATTCGGTCCGGCACTCATGAAAGATCCCGAAAATTATGATCTGCGAGCCAGGATCATGTGGGCAGCCACAAATGCGCTGAACAACATGACCATGTATGGCAGGTCTTCAGGTGACTGGGGGGTACATGCCCTGGGACATATTCTTTCATTCCTTTATGACACACCACACGGAGCAACCCTGTCTATTCTCCTCCCTGCCTGGTTAAAAGTGATGCGCAACAGGGCGAAAGAGAGGATTATTAAACTTGGGAAGGAGCTGTTTGGCACCTCATCGGTTGATGAGACCATCAAAGAACTGGAAATCTTTTTCTCTTCATTGGGAAGCCCTTTAAAACTCGAAAATGCCGGTATTGATGATCAAAAGAGGGAGGTGATCCTTGAATTGATGAACAGGAACCTTGCACAGGGTATTCATCACAAGTTGTCTGACAGCGAACGAGAGGAGGTCTTAAGCTACGTTTGATCAAAAAAGAAAAGGGTCTATCTGGCGACTGACCCTTTTCTACAACACTAACTAAAACTACCAACTAAACTACTTACTTAATAGTATGCAAATATTATGCCACAAAACTATCAGAAGGCATATGTTTGGTAGTTATATAGAAAAATGGAATCTTTGCGCAGCCGAAAAATAGCTGAAAGTATAAAGTTGAAAGTTGAAAGTTGAAAGTGAAAAGTTGAAAGTATAAAGTTATGGATAATATGAAAAGAGTTGTATTTGTATCGCTATTGGCGATCACGATATTGAGCAATCATGCCTGGGGATGTACAAATTTCCTGGTGACACCCGGCGCTTCGGTAAACGGAACAGCCATGATCACCTATGCGGCCGATGCACATGTACTGTATGGTGAATTGTATTTCAGGCCTGCGGCCGACTATCCCCCGGGCGCGATGCTGGATGTATATGAGTGGGACACCAATAAGTTCCTTGGACGAATTCCCCAGCTTTCACACACCTATTCTGTGGTAGGAAATATGAACGAACACCAGGTGGCCATTGGTGAAACAACCTATGGGGGAAGAAGCGAGCTAAGAGATACTACCGGAATTATAGATTACGGAAGTCTCATATACCTCACTCTTCAAAGGGCCAGGACCGCCAGGGAAGCCATTAACATTATGGGTGAGCTTGTTGAAAACCATGGGTATTATAGCTCAGGTGAATCTTTTTCCATTTCTGATCCCCATGAAGTATGGATTTTGGAACTGATTGGAAAAGGAACTGAAATGGTCACAAAAAGGGGAAAAACTTATAATAAGAACAAAGGCGCAGTCTGGGTAGCAGTCAGAATACCAGATGGATATGTTAGCGGCCATGCAAACCAGGCCCGTATTCAACAATTCCCGCTGGATGATCCGGATAATTGCCTCTATGCTCCTGATGTGATCGAGTTTGCTCGTGATCAAGGGTATTATTCAGGTGCCAATGAAGAATTCAGCTTCTCCGACACTTATGCTCCCGTTGACTTTGGCGGAGCACGCTTTTGCGACATGCGGGTATGGTCTTTTTTCAAGGATATCAATGATGAGATGGATCAATATTTTGAATATGTGAAAGGGGAAGATCTTGAAAACCGGATGCCCCTGTATATCAAACCCAATCGCAAACTATCCAGTAAAGATCTTATGAATTTCATGAGGGATCACCTGGAAGGAACCGAGCTGGACATGACCAAGGATGCCGGAGCCGGTCCCTTTGGTCTTCCCTATCGCTGGCGTCCGCTTACCTGGGAGCTTGATGGTAAAATGTTTGTGAACGAACGTGCCACAGCTACGCAACAGACCGGTTTCTCTTTCGTGGCAGAATCACGGCCATTGAAACCCGATTTTCTTGGTGGTATCTTTTGGTTCGGAATTGATGATGCTGCAGCAACAACCTACGTTCCCATGTATTGTGGAATGACAAGGGTTCCCGATTCTTATGCAGTGGGAAATGGAGACCTTCTTACCTATTCAGAGACTTCAGCTTTCTGGACTTTTAGCCTGGTGTCAAATTTCAGTTACCTGAGGTATAATGTGATGATGGAGGATGTTAGAAAAGTACAGAGTGAACTGGAAGAAAAATTTATCACAGAGGTTCCTGCCATTGACGCTGCAGCACAGGTCCTTTATGAGACCAATCCTGAGATGGCCCGTGAATTCCTCACCAACTATTCTGTGAATATGGGTGATTATACGGTTCAACGATACAAAGAACTGGGACAATTCCTTATGGTAAAATACATAGACGGAAACATAAAAAAGGAGGAGAATGGTGAATTTCTCCGGAATCCTGACGGGTATCCTCTTGGCCCGGACCAACCCGGTTATTCAGACCAGTGGAAAGAGATGGTGGTAAAAGATGCTGGTAAAAACCTTAAGATGCCCAAAGGGGATGCCCATTAATAACAATCGGGTGTTAATAAATCGGTATATATATTGTTACAAATTGAAAATTATTTGTACTTTTGCGACCTGTTAAATCGAGGCATAGAATATCATAAAATATAGAATCATGGATTTAATGAAGGTTGTAGACCAGGAATATGCTCCCCAGACGGAATTACCCAAATTCAGTGCCGGTGATACCATTACCGTTCACTATAAGATCAAAGAGGGAAACAAAGAGCGTATCCAGCAGTATAGAGGTGTAGTAATCCAGCGACGTGGAAAAGGAAATACTGAGACTTTTACAGTTCGTAAAATGTCAGGAAATATTGGTGTTGAAAGGATCTTCCCTTCAGCTTCACCGTCTATTGAGAAGGTGGATATTAACAAGTATGGTCGGGTAAGAAGAGCACGTATCTTCTACTTCCGCGAGCTGACTGGTAAAAAAGCCCGTATCAGGGAGAAGAAATTCTAGCTGTCTGGCTGAAAATATTTGAGAGGCTGTTTCGAAAGAGGCAGCCTTTTTTTTATCTTCATGATAATCAAGCGTCGCTTAAATGGATGCCTTCTTTTTCTTTTCTGATATTTTGCCGCCAAGTGGTTGTTGCTTCGCAAACAACCGAAGGAACTGAGCCGTGAGGCGAAGAATCCCAGTTGGCTTACAAAACACCACTCAAGAAAAGTAATCACTAGATTCTCTCTGCCTCTGCCCTGGCTTTTTCGATCATCTCGTCGGCTTTGACTTCAGCTTCCCGAACCAGGTTTGCTGATTGTTTTTCGGCCTGGAGCTTCAGCTCCTCCGCTCCTTTCTTAGCTGCAATCTGTTTCAGGGGATTATTTCCGGCTTCTTTGATCAGGTTTTCCCCCTGAATCTCTGCTTCCTTCACCAACTCATCACCGGCTTTTCGCGCTTCTTCAACCAGACGTGCTGCCTCTTCCTCTGCGTCACTGATGATCTTCTCAGCTTTTTCACTGGCCTCATCACGGACCTGCTCTTCCACCTTTTCCACCTCTTCCATTACCTTTTCCTCCACAACTGCTTTCACAGTTTCACCGGATGATTTTAGATTTCCACTCAGGTCAGTAGTTACTTTTGGTTCATTGAAAGTACCTGCTATTTTGGCTTTTATTTTTACATGATCCGATTCCGGGACCTTAAAGCCTGCACCCGAAGCCAAAAGTGATAATCCATTCATTAGTTCATTGGCTCCTTCACCCAGATCACTCTTTGCAATGTTCATATCCAACGAGTAATCCATGGTCTGGTCAATCCCATGTGAACCAGAAACCGCAATCTTAGAATCGTCGAAATCCAAGTCAAAAGGATCGACCATGACCCTTCCATCCTTAACGGTAAAATTCACATCTACTTCGTCAGGTGCCATCTCACGGAATTTCTCATTCTTCAGGAGTTCGCTCAATCGAACAAATGAGTTAAGATTGTAAATCTGCAATCCACGAGTAAACAACCTGCCCTTGGCGTTGATGCTTTCATAAAGCGGTGTAAAAGAGGCATCCAGCAATGATTTATACTGCATCCCGACATTGGCGCTTCCCTTGCAGTATTTAGCCATGGGGGCCAGTCGTTCAACCGTAACAAAGGTTTTATAGGAGGATGGGATATCCACCTCTTTCATCTCCAGAAAAACATCAACCTCTGTGAAATCTCCCCTGGTGTCCACCACACCAGAGGCAATAACACTCCCTTCGATTACATCCAGGCTCAATTCATCCAGATGTGCCACTCCCTCACTGACCTTGAGAACTCCCTCAATATTCTCTACCTCAATCTGGTCATAAATCACCCTCTTCATCTCCAATATCATATTAAAATCGATGTTCTCCGGGATCTTAGTCTGGCCAGGCTCAGCAATTGAATCTGGCGGAGCAACTACAATCTCATTGTCAGGTTGCACCGCTTTCTCTTCCTGTATGGAGTCTTCCGCCTCAGCCGGCATCAACTCATTGGCGTCCAGCAAATCTGAAGAAACATGCAATGATCCGGAGACGGTCTGATCACTAAACACATACGGAATGAAATTGGAAAGCTCTCCATCCATATGCAGGTCTGAGGATCCCATCTTCATATCCAGTGTCACCAGTTCCACAACCCTGGGATTAAAAACCATCTCCAATTTCTGAAACTCCACCGGCACAGGTATCTCCGGTGCCTCCACCTGCACCTCTTCAACCATAAGAGTGCCAGCAAGGTCAACCTGCTCAAACTTTTCCTCTTCAATATATGACATGCGTGTATCCCACCGCAAATCTGTTTCAAGCCGTCCTCCAAGTGTAACCTCCTTAAGAGGAACTACATCCTGTAGTGAAGCAAAGTCGATCATTCCCATGGCCTCTCCCGCCACATGCATATCGCTGATGGGATGATCCACATGCAGGGCGAGATCAAATGGATTTCCTCCCAGCAACAGGTGAAACCTCTCCAGGTCTACTGTAGTTGCATCCATATTTGTGCCCTTGTAATCAACATTCAGTTTGATCTGTACATCCGAAACATCTTTGGGAAGATCGGGGTAGGCAAAATAGCCGTCAGTGACCTGCAGAACCAGTGAGGCATCAGGTAGAAGTGAATCTACCATGATACCTTTTATGTTTCCTTCCAAAAGCAAATTTCCACTGGTTTTGAGGGTTTCGAAATCCTGCAGATAGATGGCCGGAATCATGGACAACAGCGTGTGAAAAGAAGTCTCACGTGAGAAAAATTTCAGATCCAGATCCATGGCACCGCTCTCCAAAACGGCCACCTCCCCTTCTGCTCCTAACACCAGTCCATTTAAATTTATCTCATTCTTTTTCAGGGTATAGCTGTTTTCAGCCATGTTTGCAGCGGCTATGAGATCCAATTGAAAGTTACCATCTTTCATATAGCGGATGCCTCCGTATTTCGTGTTGATCCCCTGAATGCTCATCATGAGTCCCAGATCTGTCTGCTCCATGGAGAAATCACCACGAAGTTCCATATCCACCTCACTTAATGCCGCCTCCACACCAAGGGCTGCATCGGTATAAAAGACCCGGCCATTGGTGATGGCAAAACGTTGAAGTGAAATAGTCATTGACTCCTTCTCCTTGTCATCTGTTTTATCATCAGTTTTGTCATCAGAAACCACCTCATCTATCTCTTCCCCTTCTGCCGGGGAGGCAGGTTTGCTTTCTACCTGCTCCACGGGCACAAGATCCCAATTGGCCGCACCATCCTCCAGAACTATTCCATTGATCAGTGGTTGATCCAAAAGAATTGATTTCACCTCAATATTTTTTCTGATGGCACTGAAAGGATTCACCCTGAATTCGAACCGCTTCAAACCCACAAGAGTATCCCCTTCAAACTGCTCCAAGCCGACCACCGACAGGTGATGCAAATTTACACTCAGATCCGGGAATCCCCTGAACAGTGATAAGCTGAACCTTGACCAGTCAACTGTCGCATGTATATTCTGATTGACCTGATCCTTCACCATCGATTCAATCTTCGATTTGAAAAGAAGAGGAATGGTGATCAGTAGTATTAAAAGTACACCAATGGTAATCAGCAGGATCCTAAGCAATTTTTTCATGAAGCCATGTTTTAGTCAAATATACATATGGTACGTGAAATATGATAAAGTGTTTTGGAATTGTAGCGAAATGATTAAATTTGCATCGCTTTTCAGACAAGCATTGAAAAGCACTTGATACGCTGGACGAGTAGCTCAACTGGATAGAGCACCTGACTACGGATCAGGAGGTTGGGGGTTCGACTCCTCTCTCGTTCACAATGATACACAAGCAGTTACGACGAAAACCGTAGCTGCTTTTTTTATGATTTGCACACAATTTGCACTACAATCGATTTCTCCCTTAGCTAGCTGGCACCCCTACCCCTCCCAACCGGAGAAGTGCCGAAAATGGGCCAGTATGGAGGCTGATTTGACAATTATCTTCAATCCCACAATGATATCATCCTGATATTCGTTAAGTTTAATGCGCCAACAACCCCAACACTTTAGTGAACATACCCTATAACATGTATCAATATTATGTGAATCTCGTAGTTAGGGATATTGGGAATGGTATTTGCACAAGTATGATAAGTGTTCATACACACATAGCGTTAGATCAGAATGTGCACCTGAACTAAATTATATATAAAAAGTAAGAACACCTGGTGCACATTTACCGGTGTTACCACCAATAAAAGGAGCTAGAATGAAGTATTTATATTTCGCATTCATACTAATTAGTTTGCTATTCTCATCATGTAGTTCAAGTAAAAAGACTGTTTCTGAATCAAACTACGATTACCTAATTGGGAAAACATATATTGATTATGACGATATAGGTCATTTTGATTATTTATCAGGTTATCTTCTTGATCCCACAAGCAGTGACTATAAAATGATTGGATTTAGATTAAGTGACAAAACAATCTTGATACTTTTCTCAAAAAACATAGGTGATAAAAATGGAAGAATAGTATGGCAGATTTTAGATTATGTTGTTGGGCCGAAGAAAGCGTATTTTGATCATTGGTGTTGCAAAATACTGGATACAGATAAATTTGATCGAGAGTCTTTTGCTTTCATTAATTATAGTTTGTTTTCTAAAAAGGAAAACTTTCTTCTTTATCGAGCTAACAGAAAAGAAGAAAAAATAATAGAAATTGATATAATAGAGTGTAATGACAGAAGCTTTTTAAAAGGGAGAATGATTAACTAAATCATAGATTTACTGGTGGTAACACTAGATAAATTCCATTTGCCATGTCACACTTTTTGCGCCCTACCCTATACCAATCAAGAGCAATCACGTATGCAAAAAGGTGAGCCATTTGCAAACGTTAATTTATCCAAACCGTTAGCGGTAAGCATATTCAACATCTAATGGAGCTAGCAATAACAGATAGAAGATTTAAGCTGGGATTTGCACAATGCATATTTCTGATTCTTTTACAAGCCTTTTATGGTTTGGCGGCGTTTTCAGAGACTTTTGGTGAGAAGTACAGTATCCAAACTATGATTCTATACCAAGTGACATTTGCTTATGCATATATTTCAATACTATTCCTGGTCAGGAGAATCCTTACGGAATTTGAATACCCAAACAAGTTGCTTTCATGGATAATTAAATTAGAAGTTCTAAGAGCTGCCAGTTTAGTTTTCGAAAGTCTTGAGATCTATTATGCCGGAATTATCGCATCAGTATGTAATATGATACTTTTCGTACTATTTTTTCTATGTGTGATCTGGTTTACAAAAAATCGCAAATCTGAGAGTCAAATAATTATTAGCCTAAAGCCATTAATATGGTCCATGGTAACCTGTTCTGTAGTCGCTGCCAGTATTGATCTTTATTTGGAATTCAATCATAGTCGTGAGTTTTATGGTATCTTATACCTGGTCCGGGCAATACCTTATTTGTACTTGTTTCTCTTTTTGAAAAAATTAAAAAGCATGCCTACCGCTAACACTAGGTAAACTCCATTTGCTATGTCACTCTTTTTGCACCCCAATATCCAGCCACTAATGATGCAACCATCCAGGGCAAAAATTAGTGCCATTAGCAAACAGTACGTTTACCCGAACCGTTAGGCAACATTATGAGAACCACCTTTACCATAATAATTGTTTTTTTAGGTGCCAATTGCTTTTCGCAATCTGATACGGTTGAAAATGAGGAAATCAACCAAATCATGAATTTCTGCCATACCGGCATCACTATCGAAGAAAGTCTAAAATGCATTGAAGGATGGGAGCATTTCAGTCCATGTAGACTAATGGATATTATGATAGCATATAGTAGTCAAGAATATCTAAATCTTTCTGAAGAGAAAATCTTTGCCTTGGAACGGACAGCATTACAAATTGCAGAGTGTCTATATAATAGTGGCAAGCCTGTCATTTTTGAAATCATTGAAGCAGGTTCTGACGGAGGCAAAATGCGAATAGAGAAACAATGGATCTGTGATAAGGAGTTGCAATTGATTTTCTGGGCTCAAACAGATCTAATATTTGAATTTGATAAGCTTCAAAGAAAGATTCTAGCATTGATAAGCGATAGAAGCTTAGAATTGTTAAAGGATTAAAATATAACGTTGCCTAACATTGAGTAAATTCCATTTGCCTGTCACGCTTTTTGCAAACGAAGTTCTATCTTAGATGAAATGGTAATTGACAGGCAAAAAGTCGTGCCATATGGCAAACAGGGACTTACCCCTGACCGTTACCGCCAATAAGGAAGAATTGAACTTTTCTAAGTGTATTTGTATCTTTGGGTAAAATGTATGCTATGCAAACGATTAGGCTACGTGTAAATGA